>JBHEPB010000236.1:0-19442 GCA_046260515.1 Binatia bacterium | reverse complement strand
GCGGTGAAGGAGCCGCACAGGATGCTGCCGCTGTGCCGGTTGAAATCGAACTTGCCGCTTCCGCTCACGTTGACGGTACGGACGCCGAAGTCGAGGACGGCGCCCGGCGTGACCTCGAAAGCGCTCGTGACGTTGCAGGGGTCCGCCAGCGCCGCGCAGACATCGGTGGCCACGGTGGCCGGGGCCGCCCACGAAGAGGCCGGGATTCCCGACGCCAGCGCCGCCAAGGCGAGAAGGGTGAACGCGCGCTTCATTTCGTTGCTCCCGCGCGGCCGGCGACGTCGCCGCCGGCATTGTCGGACGCCTCGAGCTCGGCCACGACGTGTCCCGATCCCGTCGCCAACAATCCCGCACCGCCATTGCCGCTGCTGCGCACGGAGCGGAGAACGGCCCCGCGGCCGCCGATCACGGCGCCGTGGCGCCCGTTCGCGCGGGTCTCGCCTTCCACGGTGGCGCCGGCTCCTCGCACCTTCAGGCCGTCGCCGGAGTTGCCTTCGGCGGCGACGCCGGAAACTTCGATGCCGTGCCCCGACAGCGAAATACCGTCGCCGCCGTTGGATCGAGACTTGACGTCCACCACCCGCACTCCACTGGTGCGCAGCTTGAGGCCGTTGTCCTTGTTGTCGTGGACGTCCACGGCGCGGACTTCGCGCAGCACGGCCGAGCCGTGGGCGCGGATTCCGGTGTCGAAGCGCGCGATCTCGGCGCGCGAGTCCTCGGCATCGCCGCCCACGATGACGGAGCCGAGCGAGCCGCCGCGGACCACGCGGATGCCGGAGCCACGCCCGCTGCCCACGATGCTCTGGCCGCCGAGGTGGAGGGTGAGCCCTTCGGAACCGGTGGGCGCGAGGATCACGAGGCCGTTGCTCGAACAGGGCTCGGCGGCAACGGGGTCGGTGGGACGAAGCGTGGTGTCCGAGACGACGATGTCACCGCAGGCGCAGGCCACGCGCGCGCCATCGACGTCGTCGCCGCAGTTTTTTGCCTGGGCCGGGGCCGCCAGCATGCAGGCCACAAGGCCCGCCACGGTCGCTCCACCGAGGCGCGCCACGGAGACACGCCCAAAACAAGTCGAAGAAATCATACACTTCTCCTGAGTTCGCTGGCCGGCCAGCGCCCAATGACCGACCGATTCCGGGCGGGGACCTCTCCCGCCGCCTTGGTGCGGCACCCGGACCGCCAGCGGAGGATAAACGGGAAAGACGAAGTTGTATAGTCAGCTTCTGGCCCGCTCAGGCCAGCATCGCGTCGAGGCGTCCAGCCCTTTCCAGCGCAAAAAGCTCATCGCATCCCCCCACAAAGGAGTCCCCGATCCAGATCTGCGGAAAGGTGCGATGCCCGCTGCGCTCGCAGGCGGCGCGGCGCCCTTCGGCGTCCCGGGTGACGTCCACCTCGGTGAACTTGCTGCCCTTCGATCGCAACAGGGCTATGGCGCGGACGCAGAAGGGGCAGCCCCCGAGCGTGTAAATGAGCACCGACGGCATCGCGCAAGGTTAAGTGGGGCGACGGTCGAGGCAAATCCAGGCGGCGGGATGATCAGCCCTGGCCGCCGCCGAGCTTGGCTTCCAGCGCGGCGCACTCGGCCGCGAGCTCGTCGGAAAGTTGGTTCAGCTTGGCAATTTCCGACTGGAGACGGGCCAGCCGACTGGCGTCGGTTTCACCGGCCGTCGAGCCGTACTTCGTCTGCCAGACGTGAATCACGACCACCGGGACGTTGTAACGACGCGCCAGATCCGCCGGCTGCATACCCATCTTGGCCAGCTCGAGGATCTCGCGAATCTGTGTCTCGGAGTATTGTGTCCATCCCGAGGCCGCCATGTTCCATTTCCTGCAACGGGATTATGCCGGGGCATGCGATGGTGCAATGCCCCCGGTTCGAAGAGGCGACAGATTTTGCGTCCGTCCGGCTGCTGCCTGGCAACCGGCCCCGGCGTGAACGCGTCGGCCGGCAGCCCCGAAAGCCCTGAAATCACTCGTCGTTCGACCGACCCCAGCGCCCTCCCCGGTTCGTGTCGCCTAGAGGGGCGGGACCCGTTCGCCCCGCGTCAGATCCTCCAGGCGCTGCCTCTCGCGAACGAGGTGGGCAGTGCGGTCCACCACGAGGACCTCGGCAGCGAGCGGCTTGGAGTTGTAGTTGGAACTCATCGAGGCCCCGTAAGCCCCGGCGACGCCGATCACCACGAAGTCGCCCACCCTCGGCGAGGGAAGACGGGCCTGGCCCACATCCCCCGATTCTTCCTGGGTGAAAATGTCACCCGACTCACAGAGCGGCCCCCCGACCACGAAACCGCCGAGGGCACGCTCGAGGTCGCCGTCGGCCGGAGCCAGCGCCATCGGATGCCAGGATCCGTACATGGCCGGCCTCACCAGGTTATTGAAGCCGGCGTCCACCAGGCAAAAGCGGTTGTCGCCCATCCTCTTGAGCGCGCGCACCTCCGTTACCAGGAAGCCGCTGTCGGCGACGAGGTAGCGGCCCGGTTCGATCTCGAGTCGCACGGGATGCCCGAAGGTTTCCTGCAGGCGACGGCGCGTCGCGTCCCACAGTTCGAAGTAGGCCTCGACGTCCATCGTCGCGTCGCCCAGCTTGTAGGGCACCGGAAGCCCGCCGCCCGCGCTGATCGAATCGAGCTGGGGTCCCACGCGCAGCGCCAGCTTCTCCAGCGCCTTGCACACCTGGGAAAGATGCTCGAGGTCGCTTCCCGAGCCGATGTGCACGTGAAGCCCGGAGATGCGCATGCCGAGCCCGGCCGCCCGGCCGAGCACCTCCGGCAGGTCCTCGTGCCAGATGCCGTGCTTGGAGTGTTCGCCGCCCGTGTTGGTCTTGCGACTATGGCCGTGGCCGAAGCCGGGATTGATGCGCAGCGTGACGTCGCCCTTGCCGACCCGCGCGGCGTACTGGTCGATCATGTCGGCCGAGCCGCAGTTGACGTGCACCCCCTGCTCCACCACGAGGTCGAGGGAGTCGCGATCAAAGATGTCGGCCGTGTACACGATGGGCGCGGGATCGCCGGTGGCGCGGTAGCCCGCCGCCAGTGCGCGATGCACCTCGCCGGCGCTGGTCGCATCCACCAGCGCGCCTTCGCGGCGGCAAAGGTCGAGGACGGCGATGTTCGGACAGGCCTTCTGCGCGTAGCGGACCACGTCGAAGCGCGAAAGGCTGCGCACGCGCGCGGCGATGACGGCGGCGTCGTACACGAAGGTCGGGGTGCCGAAGCGCCGCGCGAGCTCGACCACCGGCAGGCCGGCGATCTCCGTGCGGTAGCCTTCGCGCGTGACGGGAAACGTGAGGGGATGGGGCTGGTGCATGCGCTTCTCCAGGTCGTTCATTCCGGGGTGAACACGTTGACGGGCGATCCCGACCGCACCCGGCCGCGCCGCCCCACCCCTTCGCTGGTCATCCACTCCTCGAGCAGGCCCGCATCGTCGGGCGTGTGGGCGAGGAAACGCTCTCCCCCGTCGGTACGCCCGACCACGATTCCGGTTTCCGGGGCTCCGGAGCGCCCGCACACCACCGTGTAGGTCTCCACCGTCGCCGGGCCCTCGGGAGCCTCGGTGACGACGACCGCTCCCTCCGGGTGCCTGGCCGTGGAAGCCATGGGCTCCGGCAGCACCGGACGCGAACGCGGCGCGCTCGAGTACACCCCCGCGGCGTGTTTGGTCAGGTACCAGCCGTTGGCGGTCACCAGGCCCGTCGCGCCGGGCCTTGTGCGCAGGGCGTCGGCCATCGCGGCGATCCCGTGCAGGGAGTAGTTATTGCCGGGTCCCCCGAAGTAAGGAAGCCCGCCCGTCACGGTGAGCCCTCGCGGATCGGTCTCGGAGATACCGAGGCCCTCGCAGGCCAGTTCGACGGCCACCGGAAAGCAGGAGTAGAGGTCGAAGAAGTCGAGGTCGGCGGCGGTGACGCCGGCCCTCGCCATCGCCTGGGCCGCGGCGTACTGCATCGAAGGACAGGCGTCGAAGCGCGGGCGCTCGCTCACGTTCCACGGATCTTCGCTCGCGGCGCCTCCGCCGAGGAACCACACCCAGCGATCCTCGGGCACGCCCAGACGACGGGCTTCGGCCGCAGAGGTGACGACGACGGCAGCCGCCTGATCCACCGCCATCACCGCGTTGAGGTACTTGGTGTAAGGGAAGGCGACGAGGCGGTTCGCCTCGCCCGGCGTCACCAGTTCCTCGGCGCTGCGGCGCACGGGGAACCAGGCGTAGGGATTGCGACTGGCCGTTTCGGTGAAGCGCGAGAACATCGCGCCGACGGCCAGGTTGTGGTCGCGGATCGACAGGCCACGCCGCGCGCGCAGCGCGTTCTCGAAGAGCGGGTAGGTGTTGGCCGGCAGGAAGAGGCCGTGCGCGTTCTCGTGGTCGGTGCCGCCGGGCCGGTCGTCGCCGAAGCGCTCCGGCGCCTCGCCGCCGCCGGTCGGCCAGTCGAGGCGAATCCCCGCCGCTCTCGCCTTCATCATGCTGGCGACGACGTTGACGCCGGTGACCAGACTGGTGCCGGCTCGGCCCGCCCCGATCTCGCCGGCCAGCCAGTTGATGTAGGCCTGGGGCGTGTTGCCCCCCACCGTCGATGCCACCAGCCGCGACGGCGTCGCTCCGATGGCCTCGGCCACCAGACGGGCGGGATTGGCAGGCTGCCACGCAAACGCGTCCACCGTGGCCACGAGGCCGATCTCGGCGACGAGACGCGCCCCGAGCCGCGAATCCTCGCAGGCGGCGCGGGCGGCCTCCGCCATCAGGCGCACCGGATCGCGGGCCTGGTCCGGGCCGACGTCCTTCTGGACGATCTGCCCGACGCCGATCAGGACGACGTCGTTGTTCTGGGTCATGGATCTCCCTACAGGCCGGATCGCGGGCACGATCGCCCGGAGCATTCGGCGGGGAGTCGAAACGGCAAACCACCGGTCCCCCCGCGGTCGCGGGAAGATGTGTGAAATCGATCAGGAGTGCAAAAGGCGAAGAAGCCGGGGCGGGCCGCCGAAGAAGCGTCGCGCCGCGGGCTTGTGGAGTCCGGCCGGGCGGGTCCTCAGCGAGCCGGCCTCAGGAGCCGCCGGCCGCCGCTGCCGCCCTCACCGACTGGACGGTCACGAAGGCCTCGAGTTCCCCCACCCGTGACAGGGCCCAGACGCTCAAGGCGAGGGCAAGCGCGGAGGCCACCATCGCCAAAGCCACCATCGTGTTGATGCTACCGCTGAAACTGACGTCCTCTTGACCGCTCGACATGAACTACCTCCTCTTCATGGGCTCCGCCCCGCGTCTGCCCACGCTCTCCCCGATTCGGACCTGGCCATGGTACAAGCCGCCTTGGCGGCGTCCAAGCCTGATGCGCACAGCGAGGCCGCTCCCGACATCGCGCGATTGCCGGTACACCGCAGCGATTCGTCGTGGATCGCGCGACCGCGCCACCGACGCTGCAACCCGGCGCTGAATAGCCGGAAGGACCCGGCGTCTCAGGGGACGAACACTCGCTACCCGGCGGGTCCCACCACAGGAGTCTTCTTCACGATGCGGCTTCGACCTCGTCCCCTCTCCCTTTTCCGGTCCCGGACCCTCGCCGCCGCCGCCCTCGGCGGCCTTCTCGGATCCCTCCTCACGCTCCAGCTTGCCTCGTGGCCTTCACCGGACCTGGGCCGGGCCCTGGCCGGGGCGACGGCCTTCCTGGAGACCGCCCCTGCCGAGGCCCACTACCCCTCGGTCGATCTCGCCGAGGTCGCCGAGAAGGCCACCGCCAGCGTGGTCAACATCTCCTCCACCAAGGTGCTGCGCCGCGACCAGGACACCGAAGATCGCATGTCGCCGTTCATGGACGATCCTTTCTTCCGGCGCTTCTTTCAGCTTCCTCCCGGCCAGGGCATTCCCCAGGAGCGCCGTGCCCAGAGCCTCGGCTCCGGCGTCATCGTGGACGACGACGGCATCGTGCTGACCAACAACCACGTCGTGGACGGCGCCGACGAGATCAAGATCACCCTGGCCGACAACCGCGAGTTCGACGCCGAACTGGTGGGGGCCGATCCCCAGAGCGATGTGGCCGTCGTGCGCATCAAGGGCAGTCCGTCGGGCCTGCGCGCCATCCCCTTCGGCGACTCCTCGAAACTGAGGCTGGCCGACACGGTGCTCGCCATCGGCAATCCCTTCGGCGTGGGCCAGACCGTCACCATGGGGATCGTCTCGGCCACGGGACGCGCCAATCTCGGCATCGCCGACTACGAGGATTTCATCCAGACCGACGCGGCCATCAATCCGGGCAACTCGGGCGGGGCCCTGCTCAACGTCCGCGGCGAACTCGTCGGTATCAACACGGCCATCGTCAGCCGCACCGGCGGCTACCAGGGCATCGGCTTTGCGATTCCCTCGAACATGGCCCGCAGCATCATGACCAGCCTGCAGGAGAACGGCCGCGTCGAGCGCGGCTGGCTCGGCGTCGCCATCCAGAACCTGGACCGCGAACTGGCCGAGGCCATGGGCATCGACCAGGCCCACGGGGTGCTGGTTGCCGACGTGACCGAGGACGGGCCGGCCGAGAAGGCCGGCATCCGCCGCGGCGACGTGATCCTGTCCATCGCGGGCCAGGACGTGAAGTCCACCGGCGAACTGCGCAACCTCGTGGCGTCCAATGCCGCCGGCAAGACGGTGACCGTCAGCGTGATGCGCGGAAAGAAAAGTCGCGACATCGACGTGGAACTCGGGGCCCTCGCCGCCGACAAGTCGCCGGCCGCCGGCCCCTCCCGCGAAACCGCGTCGGGTCTGCTCGCCGGGCTGGCCGTCGCGGATCTCAGCAAGGAAGCCAGGGCGAGATTCGACATCCCCGGGAAGATTGACGAGGGGGCGCTCGTGACGCGCGTCGAGCCGGGTTCGGCGCCGGCGCGCGCGGGCATCCAGCCGGGCGATGTCCTTATCCAGGTGGACCAGAACCCCGTGGCCGGCGCCGACGATTTCCGCCGCCACGCCGGCAAGCTCGGCGAGGCGCCCAGTGTACTGCTGCTGGTCGCCCGCGAGAGCGGCACGATCTTCGTGCTCGTAAAGAAGTGAGCCGCGCGGCGTGAAGCGTCGTCAGCGACGCCCGTCGCCTCGGTTACGGATGCGGCGCAAGCCCTCGCGGGTGCGGGCCACGGCCGTCGCCGTGGTGGCGACCGCAAGGAAGGCCACCATGGCCGCTAGCGTCGGATGCGACCCCGCTGCCGCCGGCCACATCCCATCGAGCGGCGCGCTGAAGATCGCCGCGCCGCTGAAGAGCACCACCCTCTCCGGCCTCTGCATGAGTCCGCTGCGCAGGTCGCAGCCGAGGGCTTCGGCCTTGGCCCTCGTGTAGGGCACGATGCCCGCGGCCCCGAAGGCCAGCAGCGAAGCGGCGAGGCTCCACGGTGCGTCGCGGAAAAGGAACGCGGCCGCGCCGAAGCAGAAGGCGTCCGAGTAACGGTCGAGCGTGGAGTCGAGGAACTCGCCGCCGGCGTTGGCGATGCCGCGACGGCGGGCGATGCGCCCGTCGAGAAAGTCGAAGCCCGACGATCCGAGCACCAGCAGCCCGCCGACGGTGAGGTCGCCCGCCGCCAGCACCAGGGCCCCAACGCAGCACGTCGCGCAACCGAACATCGTGAGCACGTCCGGGGAAGCCCCGCCTTCGCCGAAGAAGCGCTCCAGCGGAGAGGCGGCCCATGCGAAACCCTGGCGCACCGTGCTTCCGAGCAGGGCCGAACGGCCGCGGCGCGTGATCTCCTCGTCCATCGGTGCGCGGCCCAGCACGTGGGCTCTCAGCGCGTAGACCGCCACGCCCGCCAGAATCCACAGCAGCGGGAAGAGCAGGATCGCGAGAACCAGGGATCGTCCGGGCCAGTCCGTCATGGCAACAGCCGGGCGCTATAGCGCCGCACGCACTTGGCTACAAGGATCACGCGGGGGGAAGACCTCGATGCGCAGTGGCAAGCTCCACTCTCCACGAGCGTTCGTTGGCCGGGAACACTGGCGACACGCCGGAGAACGCGACCCGGCGTTCTTCTTTTGACCTGAGCCGGCGGAATGCATAAGCGGCCGAGATGCCACGCGACGCCATCCTTGCGGAAGCCCCTCTCGCCCCCTCCTCCCTGGTTCCCTCGCCGGACAAGCGCGAGGCCCTCCTTCGTGCCGCGCTCGAACTCTTCGCGGAGCGCACCTACGGGGCGACGCCGGTCCCGGAGATCGCCGCGAGGGCCCACGTGGGAACGGGAACCGTCTACCGGCATTTCCAGAGCAAGGAAGCGCTGGCCAACGAGGTGTTCCGTCTGTGCAAGACCGCGATGCACGATGCGCTGCGCAAGGCGCTCAGCGGCGGCGGCAGCGAGAAGGAACGCTTCCTGCGTCTGTGGCAGGGACTGGCCGAACTGGCGGGTCAGGACCCCGTCTCCTTGCGCTTCCTCGAATTGCAGCATCACGAGGACTACCTCGACGACGAAAGCCGTCGTCTCAGCGACGCCGTGTTCGCGACCGCCCAGGACTTCGTCCAGGAAGGACAGCGCTCGGGCGCCATCCGACCCGCGAGCGCCGGCATGGTGATTGCGCTGGTCTTCGGCGCCTTCGTCGGGATGTTCAAGGAGTACACGGCGGGTCGCTTCGAGTTGGGCGACGACGCCATCGTCCAGGCGGGCGAATTCGCCTGGCGGATGATCTCCGCGGACTGAGCAGCGCGGCTTCTATCGACGGAAGCGGCCGGGGCCCGCCGCACTGCTTGCGGCGGGCCCCGGCCGACCGATCAGTAGACCTTGGTCGCCGGCCCCTCGAAACAGTCGCTCGTCACCTGCAGGGTCACGGAGGTGGTCGCGATGGTCTCGTCCGCCGCCGGCGGCGTCCACGCCGCGTCGGTCTTCACGAGGATGCGGTACAGGCCCGGGGCCTTCAGGGCCTTGACGCTCACTCGGACGATCCCTGCCGTGTTCTTCGGCGCCTTGTACTTGTGCACGTTGCCCTTGGAGTTGACGGTGAAGCTGCCGTCCTCGACGAGGGCGGAGACGATCGGGCCGTCGTCGTCCTCCGCTTCGACCGAGATCTGCCCGCCGGCGTAGGGCTCGGTCAACATCACCTCGGTCTTGAGGATCGCGCGACCGCGGCTGTCCTGCAGGGAGGCGCGCCGGAAGACGACGCCCGACTCCGAGGTCAGGCAGGGAAGGCTGAGGGCACTGGCCGGATCGCTCCCGTTGTTCACCTCGTCGATGTCGCCGAAGCCGTCGAGGTCGCGGTCGATGCCGATGCGTTCGCCCTCGCCGGTGGGCACCGCCGTAAAGGTGAGCTCCTGTCCCGCCGTGTCGGCCATGGCGCGCAGGGCCGCGTCGGCAACGAGGCCGTCGGCGGCCCGGTCGCTCGAGAACTGGCCGGTCCCTTCGTAGAGCCAGCCGCGATCCTCGCCGGCCACGACACCCTTGACCACCACGTCGCACTCGCCCGCATCGGCGCGGGCGAGCAGCAGGTCCACCCTGGTATCGGCGTCCCCGCCGCTGGTCGGCGTCAGCGTGGACTGCTGGCCGACGATGGGGCGGTGGTTGCTGTCAAAGGCCAGCATCAGGCTTTCCATGGCGCTACGCTCGGCGTTGTTGAGAAAACCCACCTGATTCGGGTTGGCGTTGGGGTTGAACACGGTGGCCTGGAAGAAGCGGAAAACGGTGTCGATGCTGCCGTCGTGGAGGAAGCCGAAGCCGCGGATCTGGTCTCCCTTGTGGCCGTTGTCTCCGTTGTTGAGGAAGGCCTGGGGGGCCGTGCCGAACATGCCCACCTTCTGGTAGATGTTGCGCAGGTGGGCGACCTTCATGTGCTGGGTTTCGCCCTCGAAGCTCGAACGCCCGTCGGCGCCGAAGAAGCCCGGCCTTTCCACCTGGGGGTTGCCGTTGCGGTTGAACACGTGGCAGCCGTCGCAGGTCTGGAGCGTGTCCGTGATGCGGTTGAAATAGATGTTCTGGGACGTCGCCTGGGCCGGCGTCAGCGAGTTGTCCAGGCTGCGGACCGGGTTCGGGGGGTACATCACCTGGAGGATGAAGTCGGTGAACTGCTGCATCTCCTCGCCGGTGAGCTCCGCGCTGCGCCCGATCAGGCCCGTGAAGGCGCCGTTGAACTTCTTGAAGGCCGCGTCCTCGTTGAAGCTGCCGCGGTTCGGCTGGGCCTGGATGGGGTCGTCGTTGCCGCCGGTACGGTCGCCGCGCCAGTGCATCGGACCGTGGTTGTCCATGCCGCGCAGGCTCTGCGTGGTCATCGGGCCCTTCATGGGATGGAAATCCGGATCGCCGATGGGGCCGAGCGTAAAGAGCGACGGGTTGTTGAGGGTCTCGTCGTCCGGGTTGCCGAGGTCCCAGGCCAGGCCGTCGAAATCGCCGAAGATGTGGCAGGAAGCGCAGGCCTGGTCGCCCCGCGACGAGGTGTAGGCGGCGTCGTAGAGGAAGCGTCGTCCCTCGACCACGCTGTCCGGTTCGGGATTGTGCAGGGCCACGTGGGCCGTCTCCATGCCGGTGGCGGTGCTGACGACGGACACCGAGTTGTCGAAGCGCGTCAGCACGAAGAAGCGCGAGTTGCCCTCGTCGAGCACGAGGCCGGCGGGGCCGCCGCCCGAAACCGTGAACTGCGCGTCGGCGTCCGGCACGAAGGTGTCGTCCTCGAGGTCGGCCGTGTCGAATTCCCCGATCTTGCCGGAGCCGAATGCCGTCACGTAGAGCTTGGAACCGTCGCCGTTGAAGGCCATGTCCAGGGGGAAGGCCAGGCTCTTGGCGTTGGTGGCGTTGGGAGCAGGATCGAAGGGCGAATCGTAGTCGATGTGCTTGTTGAGGTGGCGGGGCGTCACGGTCTCCGCGACCGGGTCGATGACGGTGATGCGGCTCTCCACGAGGTGCCCGCGCACGGTGGTGGGCGAGAAGATGCCGGGCCCCTCGAAGCGCACCTCGTTGAAGGCCTCGAGGTTGCTGACGAAGACCTTCCCGTCGGCCGGGTTCACCGCCATGTTGAACAGCGTGGTGCCGACGTGGGGGAAGCGGCCGGGCGTTCCGGCCACCTGCTGGGGAGGATTGGCCGTCGCGTCGATGGCGAAGACGTCGTAGTCGGGCAGGTCGAAGCGCACCGAGGCCGACCAGTCGCGGTCGAGCTCGTCCACCCACTGGGCGCCGTCGTACTTCACGATGAGGCCGACTTCGGGCCGCGGGTCGCCGTGGACATCGGTGTTCGGAGGAGGCAGGCCTCCAGACATCACGCCACCGTTGGGAACGACGCCCTCCCCGAGGACCGTGGTCTGGTTGCCGGAGAAGAACACGCCGGCGTAGACGCGGGTGCCGTCAGCGCTCACGGCCAGCGGGCGCGGGGTGTCGCCGAAGAGCGTGATGATCGTCTCCTCGTCGCCGCCGAAGGTGGCGCCGAGGTCGTTGGCATCGAAGACCCACACGTCGGCGCGGCCGACGCCGGCCGTGGTGAACTGGGGATCGTAGGGAACGTTCTGGCCGCGGTGGGCGGTGGTGATGAAGGCCCGGTCGAAGGCCGGCCCGCCGAAGACGATGTCGCGGGGCTCGTCGCCCACCGTCAGGCTGCGCACGACGCGGGGCGCGGCGGGGTCGCTCACGTCCACGACGCTGACGCTGTCGGAGAGATGGTTGACCACCCAGACTTCGGTGTTGGTGCGCGCCGCCACGGCCACCGGCTCGAGGCCGACCGGAACCGAGGTGAGATGGGCGAGGCCTCCGCCGCTGATGTCGAAAATTTCGAGGCGGTTGTCGGGCGTGTTGCAGACGAAGAGGAGAGTGCCGTCAGGCGATTTGGCCAGGGGCCGGACCTGCCCGCTTTCGAAGGTCCGAAGGCTCCAGCCGGCGACGCCACCGTTCCCAGCACCGCAGCGACCGCGACCAGACGGGCAAAGTTATTGAAATATCTCATGATTCTATTCTCCCTCCCGATCCTGCACACACACTGCATAAATCCGAGGCCAATATGCCGGGAGATTCCGCCCTCTTTCAAGGCGCAAACTCCCCAGACGCCCTCGCGGCGGCCGGCGTGGCCCCGGCCGCCGAGGCGACCTCGTTCCCGGAGGCGGCACCTGTCCGGCCGCCGCAACGCCCGGTTCAGTCGAAGGTCACGACGCTGCGGATCGACTCGCCCTCGTGCATCAGGTCGAAGGCCCGGTTGATGTCCGCGAGCGGCATCGTGTGGGTGATGAGGTCGTCGATGCGGATGCGGCCTTCCATGTACCAGTCCACGATGCGCGGAACGTCGGTGCGGCCCCTGGCCCCGCCGAAGGCCGTCCCCTTCCAGACGCGGCCGGTGACGAGCTGGAAGGGTCGCGTCGCGATCTCCTCGCCGGCGCCCGCGACGCCGACGATGACGCTGGTGCCCCAGCCCTTGTGGCAGCACTCCAGGGCCTGGCGCATCACCTGCACGCTGCCGATGCATTCGAAGCTGAAGTCCGCGCCGCCCTTGGTGAGGTTCACGAGCCACGGCACGAGGTCGCCTTCCACTTCCCTGGGATTCACGAAGTGGGTCATGCCGAACGTCTCGGCCAGGGCCTTGCGGGCGGGATTGATGTCCACGCCGACGATCATCGCCGCGCCCGCCAGCCGTGCTCCCTGGACGACGTTGAGCCCGATCCCGCCGAGGCCGAACACGACCACGTTGTCGCCGGGACGCACCTTCGCCGTGTTGATCACGGCGCCGATGCCGGTGGTGACGCCGCACCCGATGTAGCAGACCTTGTCGAAGGGCGCGTCCTTGCGAATCTTCGCCAGGGCGATCTCGGGAACGACGGTGTAATTGGAGAAGGTGGAGGTGCCCATGTAGTGCAGCAAGGGCTTGCCGCCGAGGGAGAAGCGGCTGCTCGCGTCCGGCATCAGCCCCCGGCCCTGGGTCTCGCGGATGGCCTGGCAGAGATTGGTCTTGCCGCTCGTGCAGTAGTCGCACTGGCGGCACTCGGGGATGTAGAGGGGAATCACGTGGTCGCCCTTGGCCAAACTCGTGACGCCCGGCCCCACCTCGACCACGACTCCGGCTCCTTCATGGCCGAGGATGGCCGGGAACAGCCCTTCGGGGTCCTTGCCCGACAGCGTGTAGGCATCGGTGTGGCAGACCCCGGAGGCGCGGATCTCCACCAGGACCTCTCCCGCACGCGGACCTTCGAGGTCCACGGTCTCGATCGTGAGCGGACGGTCGGCGGCATGGGCTACGGCGGCTTTCGTCTTCATCGGTGCTCTCCCCGTGGCGGGTTTATCCAACCGGTGTGCCAACCGGGCGGCCGGCTTCGTTGTCGTCTCCGGATCTTCGCTGGTCGCGACGTCGCCGGCGCGCGTCGCGGCGCCAGGCCGCGACCACCAGCAGCAGGGTCGCGGCCGACAACGCGTTGTAGCCTTTCTCGCGCGCGCTGCGTTCGAACTCCAGCGCCACGGTGCGCGTCCCCTCGGGCACCCGGAAGGCGACGCGGCGCGACGGCGAGCACTTCGTCGCAACGCGAACGCCGTCCACGCGGGCCGTCCAGTTCGGATGCCAGTTGACGGCCGCCACCGAGGAGCGAGGGCGGGGCACGGGGCCGACGAGCACCGACCAGGTGAGGCGCTCGGGCTCGAACGTCGTGCCGAGAACCTTCAGCCCGGGACCGTGGAGGCGGACGCCGCCGCCGCGCAGGCGGTACACCGCCACGCCGACGGCTTCGCGCGGCTCGTCGCCGCGTCGGCGCCCGGCGGGGCGCGCGCGGCCAGGCTGGTCCTCGTAGACGAGTTCGTATTGCCTGTTGCGGACGAGCGCGCGCCTGGCCGCAGGGTTGCTCAGGATCACGTGCGAGACCCCGGCGCCCCTCAGCACCGTGAGGCCCTTCGCACCGGCCTCGTGCAGGCGGTCGAGGTTCAGCCTGCCCGCCTTGCGCGCCGACCGCGTCAACTCGGCCTGGTCGCCGCTGAGGGTGAAGAGGCCCGTGTCCAGGTTGAGCAGGCTGATCACGCTGCGCGCTCCCACCACGTCGTTGGGGAAGAGCGTGCGCGGCACCGCCAGCACCGCAGGAGGCGGAACGTTGGCGCGCAGCCACCGGACGAGGTCGAGATAGATGCGACGGTCGCGCGCCTTCAGCGCCGACTCCGTGCGCACCGACGTCCTCTGGTCGGCCAGTTCAGCCGGGGCCACCCAAAGCAGGCTTGCCGCGATCGCGAACGGCGCCGCGGCGGCCAGGATGGGACGGCCGTACTTCCGGGACGCCGCGGCCGCCTTCTCCAGCACGAGATCGGCGGCCACGCCGACGAAGACGGCCTGGAGAAGGGCCGCGTAGGGCAGGGCCCGCGGCCTCACCAGCGTGTCCAGGATGCGGGCCAGCCAGTCGGGTTCCCAGCCCTGCTCGTTGGCGCCGCCGACCGCGCCCGTGGCGAACAGAACCGCCGCCGAGATCGCCAGGGGCCGGTTGCCGCTTCGCAGGCTCCAGGCGGCGGCCGCCAGCGCCGCGATGGCCAGGGGCTGGGCGCCGAAGAGCGTTCCCAGCAGGAACTTGTCGAAGCGCCCTCGATCCGACCCCCAACCTACGCCGGGCCCCGCCAGGTCGCGCCACTCCAGGCTCGGGAACAGCGAGTGCCCGGCCAGCAGCAGCACCAGCGTCGCCAGCAACAGGTAGCGAAGTAGAGGCCGGGGATCCCGCCCGGCGAGAGCAACGCCGGTTGCCACGAGGCCCGCCGCCGCGAGAACATAGGCTCCCGTGATGAAGTGAACGAGAAGCAGCGCGCCCGTCGCCAGGGCGACGGGCCACACAGAGTTCTTTCGATCCAGGAGGACGGCAAGGATCTGCGGCCACACCAGGGCAAACCCGAGCACGCCGGCGCCCTGGAGCAGCAGGCCGATGCCGAACACTCCGCCCACCCCGTAGCCGAGCGAGGAGGAGAAGATCAGGCTGGCCAGCGCCGCAACCGCCGAGCCTCGCCGCGAAACACCGAGGCGCACAGCCGCCCACGCCGTCGCCGCCGGCAGCGCGACGATGGGAAGCACGTACCAGAACTTGAACACCGTCCCGAGGCCGACGACGCCGGCGACCAGCCACGCCGAGGCCCCGATCAGGAAGAAGTATCCGTAGGACTGGAAGAGAAAGAGCTGGGCGCCGAGGTACCACCACGGCGACCAGCCGTCCACGTGGCCGGAGGGCAGCAACTGGTCGGCCATCACCATGCTTCTCAGCAGGTGGCGAGGCGCATCCAGGTTGACGATGCGGCCGGGGGCGAAGGCCGGCCACACCAGCCACAGCGCGACGGCCGTGCAGGCCAGCACACCGACAAGGAGCGGCGACAAGCCGGCGACCGCAGGACCGGCGCCAGCGGATCCGGCGTCCGCGGCCGTCCGCGCCCTGGTCGGCGGTGGCACGGCCGCCTCCGCGCCTACCAGGAGGCCAGCGTCGCGGCGCGGGCGCGATGGTAGTGGGCGTCGCCGAAGAAAGCTCGATCGAAAATCGAGCGCCGGAACCACAGGTGCAGGTCGAACTCCCAGGTGAAGCCGATGCCGCCGTGAAGTTCGGTGGAGTCGCGCGCCGCCCGGTCGAAGAGGTCACTGGAGAACGCCTTGGCCAGCGCGGCATGGCGCGGTCCCTCGGCGGGGATGCGGTCGAAAGCGTGAGCCGCGTACCACCACAGGGACAGGGAGGGCTCCAGTTCGACGGCCAGGTTGGCCAGCTGGTGCTTGACCGCCTGGAAAGCGCCGATCGGCTGGCCGAACTGTTCGCGCGTGAGCGCGTAGTCGCGCGCCATCTCGAGACAGCGCCGGGCGCCGCCGTAGGCGTCGGCCGCGACCAGCACGAGGGCAGCGTCGCGCATCCTGGCGAAGGTCTCGCGGCCGCCGATGCGACGAGCCCGCGCACCGCGGTACTCGACGAGGGAGAGGCGGCGCGTGCGGTCGTTGCCGGACAGGTCGGTGGCCGCCACGGTATCGTCGCGCTCGACCAGCCACACGCCGATCCCGCTTTCGTCCACGGCCGCCACCAGGTGCACGTCGGCGAGGCTGCCGTAAGGCACCAGGAACTTGCTGGCGGTGATGGTCCCGCCCTCGGCCTTCGCGGCGATCTCGCCTTCGTCCCAGCGCCCGCCGGCTTCGCCGACCGCGGCGGTGCCCAGCACTTCGCCGCTCGCGATGCGCGGTAGCCAGGTGCGTTTGGCGTCCTCGTCGTCCCCGGCGGCCAGCGCGACGGTGGCCATCGCGCAGCCGAGGAAGGGGCCGGGCGCAGCGGCGTAGCCGAGCTCCTCGGCCACCAGCGCGAGATCGAGGAACTCGGCGCCGAGGCCGCCTTCGGCCTCGGGCACGGCCAGGGCGCCAACGCCGAGGGCCATGAGGCCTTTCCACAGGTCCGCGTCGTGTCCGCTCTCGCCCTCCATCACCGCGCGCACGCGCGTCGTCGGGCAGCGCTCCGTGAGGTAGCGCCTCACGGTGACGGCCAAAGCCTTCTGTTCGTCGGACAGTCCGAAATCCATCTCTTGCCTTTCGTGGCGACAGGCGGGGCGAGCGGCGTTGCCGGCAAGCGCCGCGGCCGCGTCAGCGTTTCTGTGAAGGATCGCGGGGCATGCCGAGCCCGCGTTCCGCGATGATGTTGCGCTGGATGTTGGCCGTGCCGCCGGCGATCAGGATGCCCAGCGACCACAGGTAGGCGTGCACGAACATGCCCATCGCCGGGGCCTCGGCCTCGCCGGGAGCCAGCGCCGCCCCGTCGCCCGTGACGTCCATGGCCAGCCTGGCCATCTCGTAGGTGAGCTGGGTGCCGTAGAGCTTCGGCACCATGCCCGGAAGTCCCGGCTCCTCGCCGCGGGCCTGCATGGTGAGAAGGCGCATCGCGTGCAGTTCGGAGGCAACGAGCTTCGTCTCCACTTCCACGAGGCGGCCGCGCAGCACCGGGTCTTCGATGGCGGGCCGGCCGCGCCGGTCGATGGCGCGGGCCAGCATCACCAGGCCGTCCAGCGTGCGGCGGTTGATGTCGGTGTCGCCGATGAGGGCGCGCTCGTACTTGAGCGTGGAACGGCTCACCACCCAGCCCTTGCCGCGCTCACCCACGAGGGCGCTGCGGGGCGCGCGCACGTCGTCGAAGAACACCTCGTTGAAGTCGGCCTCGCCGGTGATCTGGCGAAGCGGCCTCACCGTGATGCCCGGCGACTTCATGTCGATCAACAGGTAGCTGATGCCGTCGTGCTTGGAAGCCTCGGGTTCGCTGCGCACCAGCGCGAACATCCAGTCGGCCTCGACGGCGTTCGAAGTCCAGATTTTCTGGCCGTGGATTACCCACTCGTCGCCGTCGAGTTCGGCTTTCGTGCGCAAGGACGCCAGGTCGCTGCCGGCCCCCGGTTCGGAATAGCCCTGGCACCACAGCAGTTCGCCGAGCAGCGTGCTGCGGATGAACCGTTTCTTCTGCTCCTCGGTGCCGTGCTCCAGCAGCGTGAAGACCAGCATCGAAGGCCCCTGCCCCACCATTTCGCGCGGAGCCCGGGCGCTCTTGAACTCCTCCCGGATGATGGCCGAGCGAAGCGGATCGAAGGGTTGCTCACCGCCTCCCCACTGGCGCGGGATGTTGCGGTAGAGGTAGCCGGCCTCGATGGCGCGGATGCGGAACTCGGTGACGCGGGCGTCGGGCCTGGCGATGCGGCCGATCAGGGCGTCGCCGCCGCCGTGGCGGGCCCTGTCCGCGGCGCTCCAGTGCTCGTCGAGGAAGGCCCTCACCTGGGCGCGAAAGGCCTCGTACTCGGCGCTGTAACTCAGGTCCATGCGTTCTCCTTGCCCGGCCGGCAGGAGCCTTCCGGTTCCTGCCCGAACCTTCGTCGTCGTGGGCGCTGCTATCCGAGGGCCTGCCCTCCGGCAAGCCTCGGCCGCCGCAACACGACGGCCGCTGCGGCGCGCACGCCTGGTTGTTGCCCCGTCCCGCTTCGCCGTCATACTCCGCGGGCGGAGGTCCCAGGCATGGACATCGGAAAACTCGGAGTGTGGAGCTTCCTCGACGCCGTGCCGGCCGCCGGCGTGTTGCTCGCAGCAAGGAAGATCGAGGAACTCGGCTACGGCGCCCTGTGGATCCCGGAGGCCGTCGGCCGCGAAGCGTTCGCCAGTTCCGCCAGCCTGCTGGCGGCGACCTCCAAGATGGTGATCGCCACCGGCATCGCCAACATCTACGCCCGCGACGCCACCACCATGGCCGCCGGACGCAACACACTGGCCGAACAGTCGGGAGGACGCTTCCTTCTCGGCATCGGCGTCTCGCATCGTCCGCTGGTCAGCGGCATTCGCGGCCACGACTGGTCGAGGCCCTATTCCTTCATGCGCGACTACCTGGCGGCCATGGAGCGCGCACCCTACTCCGCGGTTCCGCCCACCGAGGCTGCGCCTACCCTGATCGGCGCCCTCCATCCGAGGATGCTCGCGCTGGCGGCCGAGAAAACCCTGGGCGCCCACCCCTATCTCGTCCCCCCCGAGCACACCGCGTTCGCCCGCGAGATCATGGGCCCTTCGGCCTGGATCTGCACCGAGCAGAAGGTGCTTCTCCTCGAGGATCCCGTGCAGGCCCGCGGCGTGGCGCGCCAGGCCATCGCCCTCTACCTCGGCCTGCCCAACTATCGGCGCAACCTCGAGCGCTTCGGCTACGGCGACGAGGATTTCGCGGCCGGCGGCAGCGACCGCCTCGTGGACGCCGTGGTGGCCTGGGGGAGCGAGGACGCGATCGCCGCGCGCATCAAGGCCCACCACGATGCCGGCGCCGACCACGTCTGCATCCAGCCCCTGCATCCCCTCGGCATGCCGTCGCCGGACTGGAACGTGCTCGAGACCTTCGCGCCGGCGAGGAACTGACCGGCGATGGCGACGGCGAGTGCGGAGGCGAGGCTCCTGGCCGCGGCCGACGGGCTCGCGCTGGCCTGCGACGGCCTGCGCTTCGACAGCGCCGCCTACGTCTACAACCCGCTGCGCTACGCCCGCGCCGGCCACCAGGCCTACGTGGAGCGCTACGGAGCGCGGCCGAAGAAGGTCGTCCTCGTCGGCATGAACCCCGGCCCGTTCGGCATGGTGCAGACGGGCGTGCCCTTCGGCCACGTCGGGCTCGTGCGCGACTGGATGGGGATCGAGGCTCCCATCGGCAAGCCGCCTCGCGAGCATCCGAAGCGTCCGGTGACCGGATTTGCCTGCACCCGCTCCGAAGTCAGCGGACAGAGGCTGTGGGGCTGGGCCAGGTCGCGATGCGCGAAGGCGGGGCGCTTCTTCGACGACTTTTTCGTACTGAACTTCTGCCCCCTGGCCTTCGTCGAGGAGAGCGGTCGCAACCTGACGCCGGACAAGCTGGCGGCCGGCCAGAGGGAAAAGCTGTTCGCGGCCTGCGAGGCGGCCCTCGCCGAGAGCATCGACGCGCTGGAGCCCGCCTGGCTCGTCGGCGTCGGGGCCTTCGCCGCCGCCAGGGTCCTGCCGCTGGCCCGCGCGCGTGGCATCGGCACGGGTGCCATTCCCCATCCGAGCCCGGCCAGCCCCGCCGCCAACCGCGGCTGGAG
>JBHEPB010000227.1:0-19537 GCA_046260515.1 Binatia bacterium | reverse complement strand
GGGCAAGGAGGGCGAGCTGGGAAGGTTGGGTCGATGCCTGCCGCGACGGATCGGCGAGGTTCGCCGCACCGGCGTCCGCCCTCGCCCAGCCGGCGACGAGGAGCAGCGTCGTTGCGAGGGCCCGGGCGGTGTTCGTTCGTTTTCTCAACTTCGGCAACTTCGTCGACCCGGCGTCGCGGGCCGAAGTGCACGTTAGATCGGTCACATCGGCAACGGAAGGGGAGCGCGGGACAATTGACTCCCCGTTGCGGCTTGAAAGACTGCGCCGCAGCGGCCGCCCCGTCCGAATCCTCGGACAGCGTGCCCCAGGAGAACACCGACATGAAAACCACGATGCACCGGATGCTGGTGCCTTTCCTACTTGTCTTCGCCGCCCTGGTGGTCGCGCCGGCGCGACCCGCCCTCGCCTTGTCGGCCAGCGAACTTCGCCAGGACGCCGAAGCCGCCCTGGCCCATCTCTATAAGGAGACGCCGTCGGCCAAGGTCCTCGGCGACCATGCCAAGGCCGTCCTCATCTTCCCCAACATCGTGAAAGCCGGTTTCATCGTCGGCGGCCAGTTCGGAGAGGGCGTCCTGATGAAGGGCGGCGCGGTGTCCGGCTACTACAGCTCGGTGGCCGCCTCGTACGGACTCCAGGCCGGTGTCCAGGGCTTCGGCTACGCTCTCTTCCTGATGACGGACTCTGCCGTCCGCTATCTCGACAAGAGCGACGGGTGGGAGCTCGGCGTCGGTCCCAGCGTGGTGATTCTCGATGCGGGCAAGGCGAAGAACCTCTCGACGACGACCCTCAAGGACGACGTTTACGCCTTCATCTTCGACCAGAGGGGCCTGATGGCCGGCATCGGCGTCCAGGGATCCAAGATCACGAAGATCTCGAAGTAGCCTGCTACGGGGCCGCCGCGAAGGCGTCCAACGCCGGCCTGCCGGCGTTGGACGCCTTCGCGGCGGCCGTCGGGATCTGTTCCTCGTCGGCCGCCACGGGTACCTCGTGCGTGGCCGCGTGTTCCAGCAGGATGCGGCGCACCTCCTCGATGGTGTCGGGCAGGGCCTGGGTCGAATGCGAGGAGTGCACCACCTTCTCGGACTCGACTCCCTCGATGTGGGCGCTCGAGTACTCCACCACCCCGTCGTTGCCGTCCTCGAGGGGGCCCTTGGTCTGTACGGCGATGATCGAATGCGAGGCCACACCGGGCGCGACGGGAAGTTTCGACAGGGCCTGCACGAAACGGTTGCCCGGTGTCATGTTGTCCACGGCGTTCACGCGCCTCAGCGTCTGGAGATGGACCAGATCAGGGTTGAGCGTGAGGAGGTTGCCGGTCACGGCCGTCACCGTGACCGGAAGGCGAACCAGCCGCGTGATGAGCCCCCGCACCCAGTCGCTGGCCGCCAGGTAGCTGCCGCCATGCGGGGTGCAGATGAAAACGACGCGGCTCACGAAGGGCAGGGGCTCGACGAACATCACCTCCCTCAGCATCTCGCGCTTGTCGTCCTCCAGTTTCAGCTCGTCGAAGCTTTTGGGGGAGATGCCCCTCCAGAACCCGTCGCCGCTGTGCACCGCCGTCATCTTGGTGAGCAGGCCGCCCTGGCTGTGGCCGATCACCACCATTTCGCGAAGGCCGGGGTCGGTCCCCTCGGGATCGAGCATCTCCACGGCATCCTTCATCGCCCGGCGAAGCAGGTAGGAAGAGTAGATGATGGGACTGCTCGAGTTGTAGGCGAAGAACCACGGCTCGAAGCGTCTGTTGATGCGCGGGTCGTTGTCGAGGACGTTGATCATTTCGGCCCAGCGCGCCGGGCTGGACGCGGTGCCGTGCACGAAGACCACCGGGATCCGGCCGCTCACGTGCGGCCGCAGCGCCGCCAGGCGGCCTTTGCCCTGCCCCTGGGTGAGCGTTCCGAGAAAGGCGTAGATCTCCTGCTTGATCACCGGAGCTTCGGCCAGCATCGCGGCCAGAGCCGCCGTCGGCTCCCTCTCGAGGGGAACCCGGCGGCCTTGGATGGTGATGCTTTCCTCGTTCGGATCCGTGTGGAGTTCCAGGGTGGCGCGGATCTTTCCCCTCGCCACCTGGCGACGGATGTCCTCGAAGCGGATCACCGCCGTCACCGGCGTCCTCAGGCGCGGGGCCAGGAACTCGCTGCTTTCGTCGGGATTGGCGACCGTCGCGCTGGCGGCCAGCGGCGCTCCGATACCGGGCGAACGGAAGCGGTTGTCGAGTCCGTTCACCTGCAGTTCGGCCACTGGGACGAAGTCGTGGAGGTGGCGGCCGTTCCACTCGAGGCTACTGGTGTCGAAGTCGAGGACGATCTGGCCGATGGGCAGGTCGGTCGTGCTGCCGGCGAGCACGATGCCCTTCTTCTGGCTCGTCTCGAGGCCCTGCGTGAGGCCGCGATTGTAGAGGTCGGTGGCGACGCGCAGGCGCGGGTCGAAGGGCTCGGGCGGAGCGCCGCCGAAGAGGAAGGACCACGCGTAGATGGCGGCCATCACCGAGTACTTGCGGTCGCCGGTGCGGTCCGCGTGGAGGAAGGACAACTCGGCCAGGGCGAACCAGGTGTCGTCGTCGTCCTCGAGGAGGGCGAGTCGGTGCAGTTCGGCCAGGGTCCAGGCCGGGTGCTTCTGGAACTTCAGGTAGAGCCCGCGCCGGTGCAGGACGTTGGTGGTGTCGATGCTCGGCTGGTTCTCGGTGAGGGCGTTGGCGGTGAGGGCGCGGCTGACCGCGTCCGGATCCATGCGCCTCACGCCGATGGGGCTGGTGGCACAGCCGGCCAGGGTCACCATGCACGCCATGGCGGCGATCGTCCCGACAGTTGCTGTTCTCATTCGGCTCACCCCTCCGCAAGCGCGGGTCTAGCGCGGTTGCGGCACCGACGCGACACGGCCGACGGCTGCGAACCGCGGCCCGTCGGCGGCAAATTCCTTTGACTGCCCACTCCCGCCTCGACACACTCCCGGCCCTTCGCCGGTCATTGCCTTTTTGGGCCTGCCGCAACGCCGGGGAGGGGGAGCGTCCGCACGTGTCATTTTCCACGGTCCTTCCGCGATCCGTTCACGCGTGGCTGTCGCTCGGGCTCGCCGCCGGTCTCGTCGCCTGCGGCAGCGATGAAGCCCCTCCGCCCCAGCCGCCCGAGGTCCAGATCGCCACCGTCCTCCAGCGCGACGTGCCCATCACGGTGGAGAACATCGGCCAGACCCTCGGTTCCACCGAGGTCGAGGTTCGCGCCCGCTCCCAGGGCTTCCTCCAGAGCGTCGATTTCAAGGAAGGCAGCTTCGTCAGCAAAGGTGACCTGCTCTACACCATCGACCCGCGGAACCTGCAGGCCGCGCTGGCCGAGGCCAAGGGACGCCTGGCCAGCGCCAGGGCCGATCTGGCGCGCGCCGACCAGGACGTGGCTCGCTACAAACCCCTGGTCGCCCTCAACGCGATCCCGCGCCAGCAGTACGACACCGCCGTAGCGGTCGCCAATGCGAGCCGGGCCGTGGTGGACGCGGCGGCCGCGGTTGCCGAGAACGCGGCCATCGACCTCGAGTACACCAGGATCTACGCCCCCATCGACGGTCTGGTGGGCAAGACCGAAGTGAAACCGGGCAACCTCGTCGGCCGCGGGGAGAACACGCTGCTGACCACCGTCTCCACCATCGACCCCATTCACGTCCGATTCACGATCAGCGAGCAGGACTACCTCAAGTACGCCCGCTCAGAGATGCAGAACAGCGTCAACAACGGCGACCGCGGGCGTTTCGAGCTGATTCTCGCGGACGGCTCCCTGCATCCGCATCGGGGGAACCTCGAGTTTGCCGACCGCATCGTGGACCCGACCACCGGAACCCTGCTCCTCGAGGCCAATTTCCCGAATCCGGAAAGGTTCGTGCGGCCCGGCCAGTATGGCCGCGTGCGGGTGGCGGTGGACGTCAAGAAGAACGCCATCCTGGTCCCCCAGCGTGCCGTCCGGGAACTGCAGGCCACGTATTCCGTGGCGGTGGTGGACGGCGAGGGCAAGGTGACGATGCGCTCGGTCAAGGCCGGGGACCGCAGCGGCTCCCTTTGGGTGATCGAGAGCGGTCTGGCCGCCGGCGAGTCCGTGGTGGTCGAGGGCCTGCAGAAGGTGCGCAACGGCATGACGGTCCAGGCGACCAGGATCACGATCGCCGACGACGCTGCCGCTTCGGGGCCTGCCGCTGCCAAGCCCGCGCCCGCTGCCACTGCCAAGTCCGACGCCGCCGCGCCCGCCGGGAAAGAGTGAGGCGATGTCCCACTTTTTCATCCGGCGACCCATCGTCGCGATCGTCATTGCGATCCTGACCGTCCTGGTCGGGCTCGCGTCGATGACGAGCCTTCCGGTCGAGCAGTATCCAGCCCTGGCCCCTCCCCAGGTCCGCATCGAGACCTCCTACCAGGGAGCTTCGGCCGAGACGGTCGAGCAGTCCGTGGCCACGCCCATCGAGCAGCAGATGAACGGCGTGGACAACATGATCTACATGAAGTCGCTCAACACGAGCGACGGTCGCATGCTGCTCGACGTGACCTTCCAGGTCGGCATGAACCTGGACATGGCCAACGTGCTCACCCAGAACCGCCTTTCCCAGGCCACCTCGCGGTTGCCCCAGGAGGTCAACCAGCAGGGCGTCACCGTCAAGAAGCTGAACCCCAGCATCCTGCTGGTGCTGTCCCTGTATTCGCCGAACGGCACCTACGACTCGTTGTTCCTCAACAACTACGTGGCGATCAACGTCCGCGACGCCATCCTGCGCGTGCCGGGCGTGGCCCAGGCCGACCTCTTCGGCGGCGCCGAGTACGGCATGCGCATCTGGCTCCAGCCCGACAAGCTGGCCAAGCTCGGCCTCACCCCCTCGGACGTGATCGCGGCGATCAAGGAACAGAATATCCAGGCCCCGGCCGGGCAGGTGGGCGCCGCGCCGTCGCCGCCGGGCCAGGAGTTCACGTACACGGTGCGCGCGCCCGGCAGGCTGACCACGCCCGAGGAGTTCCAGGACATCCTCGTGCGCACCACGGAGACCGGCGCCCAGGTGCGCATCCGCGACATCGGCCGCGTGGACCTCGGCGGCGAGAACTACAAGTCCTTCGCCCGCCTGGACGGCAAGCCGGCCGGCGTGATGGCCGTGTACCTGCTGCCCGGCGCCAACCAGCTCGAAGCGGCCGAGGGTATCTACCACGCCATGGAGGAGATGGCCGGGTCCTTCCCCGAGGACGTCGCCTACAAGATCACCTACGACACGACACCTGCCGTCGAAGCCTCCATCGAGGAGATCATCCACACCTTCGTCGAGGCCATCGTTCTGGTGATCCTCGTCGTGTTCGTCTTCCTCCAGAGCTGGCGCGCCACCGTGATCCCCCTGCTCACGGTGCCGGTGTCGCTGATCGGCACGTTCATCTTCTTCCCGATGCTCGGCTTCACGGTGAACACGCTGTCGATGTTCGGGCTCGTGCTGGCGATCGGCATCGTCGTGGACGACGCCATCGTGGTGGTCGAGGCGGTGATGCACCACATCGAGCACGGCCTGTCGCCCAAGGAAGCCACCAGGAAGGCCATGGACGAGGTGTCCAGCGCCGTCGTCGGCATCGCGCTGGTGCTGTCGGCCGTGTTCATTCCGGTCGCCTTCGTCGGCGGGCTCACCGGGCGCATGTACCAGCAGTTCGCGCTGACCATCGCCATCTCGGTGATGCTGTCGGCCTTCAGCGCCCTGTCGCTGTCGCCGGCCCTGTGCTCGCTGATGCTGAAGCCGGCCCCTCCCGGCGCCGCGCCGGGACAGCACGGCGGCGCGTCGGGCCTGCTCGGCCGCTTCTTTGGGGCCTTCAACCGCGGGTTCGACCGGACGACGACACGCTACGTGTCGGTCGCCCGCATCTTCATCCGGCGCACCGTCCTGGCCCTGGTTGCGATTGCCGCCGTCGCCCTGGGCGCCGGCGGCCTCGGCAGCATGCTGCCCGCCGGCTTCGTGCCCGACGAGGACCAGGGCATCTTCCTCATCAACGTCCAGCTTCCGAACGCCTCCTCCCTCCAGCGCACCGAGAAAGTGGTCACCCAGGTGGAGGCCATCCTGGCCCGCACCGAGGGCATCGATGCCTGCAATGCCGTCGGCGGCCTCGGCATGCTGACCAACTCGTTCAACTCCAACTACGCCAGCTTTTTCTGCCGCCTCGACCCATGGGAGGAGAGGCAGAGCGAGGAACTCCACCTCAAGGGCATCATGAAGAAGGTGGGTGGCGAGTTGCGGCACATCCCCGAGGCGGTGGCCTTCCCCTTCGCCATCCCGACCATCTCGGGCTTCGGCAACGCCGGCGGATTCAACTTCCTGCTCCAGGACCGCAGCGGCACGCTCACGGTGGCCCAGCTCGGCGAATACACCCAGCAGTTCCTTGATGCTGCGCGCCAGCGGCCCGAGCTCGCCAATCTGTTCACCTCCTTCGACGCGACGGTTCCCCAGATCGGCGTCGAGCTCGACCGCGAGAAGGCCCGCAAGCTCGGCGTGCGCGTGGACGACGTGTTCTCGACCCTCCAGGCCATCCTCGGCGGCGTCTACGTCAACGACTTCAACCGCTTCGGGCGCCTCTACCGCGTGTATGTGCAGGCCGAGCCCGAGTACCGCCAGACGCCCGACGACATCGGTTCCTTCTACGTGCGCAGCCGCGTGACCGGAGAGATGGTGCCGTTGTCCACGCTGCTGGCCGTCACGCCGATGTCGGGCACGGAGATCACGACGCGTTTCAACCTGTTCCGTTCGGTCGGCATCACCGGGGCGCCGGCGCCGGGCTACTCTTCGGGCCAGGCCCTGGCGGCTCTGGAGGAAGTGGCTGGGCAGGTGTTCCCGCCTGAGCTCGGCTTTGCCTACGAGAACATGTCGTACCAGGAGAAGACGGCGCCGTCGTCCACGCCGACCTTCATTGCCGCCGTCGTCTTCGTGTTCCTGCTGCTGGCGGCGATGTACGAAAGCTGGTCGCTGCCTTTCGCGGTGCTGCTCGGCACGCCGGGCGTCGTGCTCGGCGCTCTGCTCGGCGCGTACGCGCGCGACCTCGACAACAACGTGTACGTGCAGATCGGCCTGATCACGCTGATCGGCCTGGCCGCGAAGAACTCCATCCTGATCGTCGAGTTCGCCAAGGCCCGCCACGAGGGCGGGGAAGACCTCGTCACCGCGGCCACCGAAGCTGCGCGGCTTCGCCTTCGTCCCATCCTGATGACGGCCTTCGCCTTCATCATGGGCTGCGTGCCCCTGGCCATCGCCAGCGGATCGGGCGCGGCGTCGCGCCAGGTGATGGGCACGGCCGTGGTGGCCGGCATGACGGTGGCCACGGTGGTGGGCGTGCTCCTCACCCCGGCCTTCTACGTGCTCATCGAACGCTGGTCCGGGAAGAAGGCGCCGCCTGCGCCGGCGCCGGCATCCCCGGGAGGTCACTGAGGTGATGCGTCCTCTCGCAGGAATCCCGATGCGCGTCGCCCTCGTGGCGGCGCTGTTGCCCTTGCTCGGGGCGTGCACCCTCGGCCCCAACTACAGGCGCCCCGAACTGGAGACGCCCGTGGGCTGGCGCGACCAGGGTCCCGGACCGCGTATCGAAGAGCAGCCCGGCCCCGAGAGTCTCGCCAACATCCCGTGGTGGAACCTTTTCCGCGACCCGAAGCTCCAGGACCTCATCCGCATCGCACTCGAGGAGAACCAGGACCTGATGGTCGCTGTCGAGCGCATCGTCGAGGCCAGGGCCCGCGTGGGCTTCGTCCGCGCCGACCTTCTCCCGAGAGTGGATCTCCGCACCGACTGGAGCCGCTTCGAACAGAGCCGCGAGAGCTTTCCCAACAACCCGGCGCCCGGCGACAACAACTCCAACCTCTACGGGTTGTCGCTCGACATGACCTGGGAGTTGGACGTCTTCGGCCGCATTCGCCGGGCCACCGAGGCCGAGAAGGCCCTGCTGCTCGCCACCGAAGAGGCGAGGCGCGCCGTGGCGATCTCGCTGGTAGCCGCCGTGGCGACGGCCTACGTGGAACTGCGCGACGCCGACCTGCGCCTGGAGATCGCCAGGCGAACCCTCGAGATCCGCGCCGAGTCTTACGATCTCGCGCGGGTGCGCTTCGAGGGCGGACTCACCTCGGAAAAGGATCCCAACCAGGCCCAGGCCGAGTACCGCCGCGTCGAAGTGACCGTGTTCCAGCTCGAACAACTCGTCCGCCAGAAGGAGAACGAACTGTCGGTGCTGATCGGTCGCGGCCCGCGACGGATCGCCCGCGGAGCGCGCCTGCCGGACCTGCCCGTGGCCCTGGAGGTTCCCGCCGGACTGCCCTCCGAGCTCCTCGACCGGCGTCCCGACCTGCGCGCCGCCGAAGAGCAGCTTCACGCCGCGACCGCCGACGTGGGCGCGGCCAAGGCCCTGCTGTTTCCCCGCTTCGCGCTGACGGCGGGTTACGGCACGGCCAGCACCGAGCTGGACGCCGTGTTCACCGGCTCCTCCCAAGCCTGGTCGGTGGCCAGCGGCCTGGTGCAGCCCATCTTCAACGCCGGCAAGAACCTTCGCCGCGTGGACATCGCCGAGTCGCAGATGCGTCAGGCCCTCCACTCCTACGAAAAGGCGGTGATCCAGGCCCTTCGCGAGGTCGAGGACAGCCTCATCGCCTGGGAGAAGACCGGCCAGCAGCGCGCTTCCCAAAGCATCCGGGTCCAGGCCGAGCGCAAGGTCGTGCAGCTCGCCACGGTTCGCTACGAGGGCGGGGTGACCGACTACCTCGAAGTGCTCGACGCCCAGCGCAACCTCTTCTCGGCCGAGCTCGACGAGGTCGTGGCCATCCGCGAGCAAATGAACTCCCTCATCCTCCTCTACAAGTCCCTCGGCGGCGGTTGGCCGGCCGAGCCCGAGATGGTGGCGTCTTCGACGGTAGTTGCGGCGCCCGAAGGGGCGGCGACAGCGCCGTAGCGGGGGCTGGCGCCAGGTCGTGACCTCCAACGAGGAGAAATCCGTGGTGCCGTTCTCGGTCTTCGCAACCGCGCGTCGCGCCCTTGCCGTGCTGATTCTGCTGGCCACCGCACGCGAAGCTGTCGGCGACGACCGGCAGGCGCAGGAGCCCGGCTACATCGGAAGCACCGCCTGCCGCTCTTGCCACGAGCCTGAGTTCGCCGCCTGGACGGGCTCCGACCACGACCTGGCCATGCAGGGAGCGACGCCGGCCTCCGTGCTCGGCGATTTCCGTGACGCACGCTTCGAGGCCCACGGCGTCGTCTCCACCTTCCGCGAAACCGGCGGCGGGTACTTCGTTCGTATCGACGGCGCCGACGGCAAGCTGGCCGACTTCGAGGTGAAGTACGTTTTCGGAGTGAGGCCGCTGCAGCAGTACCTCGTCGAGTTTGGAGGGGGTCGCCTCCAGGCCCTGCCCCTGGCCTGGGACTCGCGCACGAAGGCGGACGGCGGCCAGCGATGGTTCCACCTCTACCCGGACGAAAAGATCGCCTACGACGACCAGTTGCACTGGACCGGTCTCTACCAGAACTGGAACCTGCAGTGCGCCTCCTGCCACTCGACGGTCCTGCGCAAGAACCACGACGGCGTGACGGGCCGCTACGCGACCACCTGGGCCGAGATCGACGTGGCCTGCGAGGGCTGCCACGGCCCCGGCGCCGGCCACGCCGCATGGGCGAAGAATGCGTCGCCACCTTTCACCGAAGGTGACGACATGGGTCTCACCGTGCGGATGCGCGGCGAGACCGGCAAGGCCTGGGCCTTTTCCTCGGCCGACGCGCGCTACGCCGAACTGGACCCGAAGGCGGCCGCCGCGCGCGCGGCGAACCGCGAGGGGATGAACGTGTGCGCCTCTTGTCATGCGCGGCGCTCCGCCCTCACCGAGGACGTCTTGCCCGGCGCGCCCCTGGAGGATTCCCACCGTCTGGCCCTGCTCACCGAGCCCCTCTACTTTGCCGACGGCCAGCAGCAAGGGGAGGTCTACACGTGGGGTTCCTTCCTCCAGAGCAAAATGTACGAACGCGGCGTCACCTGCGGCGACTGCCACGATCCGCACACGCTGAAGGTGCGAGCGGACGGCAACGCGCTGTGCAGCACCTGCCACAACGCCGCGGTGTTCGACACGAAGACCCACCACTTCCACGAACCGGGCAGCAAGGGCGCCCAGTGCGTCGAGTGCCACATGCCTGCGCGCAACTACATGGTGATCGACGCGCGCCGCGATCACTCCCTGCGCGTCCCGCGCCCCGACCTGTCCGAAGCCCTGGGCAGCCCTGACGCCTGCCGCAGTTGCCACGTGGACCGCACGGCGGCGTGGGCGGCCGGCGCGATGGACGGCTGGTACGGCCCGCGCTGGCGGAGCCGCCCCGAGTACGGATCGACCTTGCGCAAGGCTGCGACCGAGGGAGCCAGGGCTCTCGCGCCGCTGCTGGCCCTGGCGGAGGATCGCAAGCAGCCGGCCATCGTGAGGGCGACGGCTGCAGCGCTTGCCGAGCCCGTTGTCCGCCCGCAGGCCCTGGCTCGCGCAACCTCGCTGGCCGCCGACGCGGATGCGCTCGTGAGACTGGCCGCCCTCGGCCTGCTGGAATCCTTCGAGGCGGGCGCGAGGGTTTCTGCCGCCGCTCCGCTGCTGGGCGATGAGCGCCGCGCGGTGAGAACCGAAGCGGCGCGCCTGCTGGCGGACGTGGACGATGCGGCTCTGTCGCCCGCGCAGCGCGAGGCCCGCGCCAAGGCCCGGGCCGAGTACCTCGACGCTCTCGCCTTGGAGGCCGACGGGCCGGCGTCGCTCACCAACCTCGGTAACTTTCGGTTGCGCGAAGGCCGCGTCGCTGAGGCCGTGGCGGCCTACGAGAAGGCCATCGCCCTGGACCTCCGCTTCGCGGGCGCCTACGTGAACCTGGCCGACGCGCGTCGCCTCGAAGGCAGGGACGGCGAAGGAGAGGCCGTGCTGCGGCGAGGACTCGTGCTGCTGCCCGAATCTGCAGCCCTGCACCACGCCCTCGGCCTCCTGCTGGTTCGCAAGGGCGACAAGGCGGCGGGTATGGAAGAACTCGCCAAGGCGGCGAAGCTGGATCCGGGCGATGCCCGCCTGGCCTATGTGCATGCCATCGGCCTGAAGTCGGTGGGACGCGCGGACGAGGCCCTGGCTGAACTGGCCGCAGCCGACCGGCGGCATCCCTGGAACCTCGACATCCTCGGCGCCCTCGTCTCGATGAACATCGAGGCGGGTCGCCCCGGCGACGCGCTTCCCGCTGCCCGCCGGATCGCCGAGGTGCTGCCCGAGGACGAGGGCGTTCGTCAGCTGATAGCACGGCTGGAAGCACGCTGACCGTCGCGCTGCGGCCGGGCGCGCACACCAACATTTCGACCCTGCTGCGGGAAGACGCGAACCGCCTGCCGGAGGAGGACACGGTGACGCTGGTGGAAGGCTTTCTCGGCGCCTATCCCAACGCCTTCCACGAGGTGGACGCGAAGGACCTGCCGGCCTTTGTAGACGCCGTCGCCTCCCTGCAAGGCGAGACTACGGGGCGCTGATGGCGCGCTACGGCATCCGCCGCAGCACGCGCGTTTCTAGCCTCACAGCGACGAGTTGCACGCGGCCTTTCGCCGCAGCGCTCCGCTGGAAGCCGGCCTCTTCGACTACAACCGCTACGAGAACCGATGATGCGCTCCAGCCCGACCTGGCTCAGTACCAGAAGAGGCCTTCCTCGGAGTTGACGATCTCGGCGCTGCGGCCGACGGCGACGAAAAGGCCGTCGCCCCAGGCGACGCCCTCCAGGTCGTGGGCCGTGTGAGAGTCGCGGGCGACGAAGGTGTTGCCGTCGTTCGTGGAACTGAGGATGGTCCCGCCGGTGCCGACCACCACGATGGCCCCCTCGGCGATGGCGACGTCCCTCAGGTTAGCCGCCGTCGTCGGTGCGACGTTCGTCCAGTCGTTGCCGTTCTCGGACAGTGCGATGGTGCCGTTGCGGCCCACGGCCACAAAGAGGCCCTGGCCGTGGCCGACGCCGAAGAAGTCCGCGGTCGTTCCCGAATCCTGGGCCGTCCAGTCGCGCCCGTCCGTGGAGGTGAGGATGGTGCCCGCGAAGCCGACGGCGACGAAGCGGCCCTCGGCGAAAACGACGTCGTCGAGCTGCTCCAGCGTTTCGCTGTCCTCGAAACCCCAGGATCCGGCGTTGGCCGAGCGGAAGATGAGGCCCTCTTCCCCGACCACGACGTAGGCGCCGTTTCCGTAGGCCGCCCCGCGCATGGTGCGGCCCGTGGGGAGGAAATCGAGGTACCAGTTCGAAGAGTCGTCGGATGTCGCGAGGAAGCCGTCCTCGCCCGCTGCGAACCAGACTCCGTCGCCGTAACTGACGGCGGCCAGGGCGCCTTCGCGGGCGGCGGCCTGCTCGTAGAAATCCCGGCCGTTGTAGGAGTTGGCGATGGAGTAATTCTCGCCCACCGCCACGAACGTCTCGTCGGCGAACCAAACCCCGAGGAGGTTGGGGGGGAACTCGTCCTCGAACCCGTCCGAGCCGCATCCGGCAAGCAAAAGCGCGACTGCAACCGGCGCGAGAAAGGAACTCCTGCTGGACTTGCCCATGAAAAACCTCCGGGGCAGCCCCAACCGGGCCGCCGCTTATCTGCCCCCGTGCTGCACGTCGACAGCGACGGCCCCGGTCAGGCGAATCTCCACCTTGTCACCGACTTTCACTTTCTGGAAGTCGGCCGGGTTTTGACACGTGGTCGTGTCGCCCTCGGGGCCTCCCAACACCGCGGCGCACCTTCCCTTGCTCGGCGGCTTCGTCGGCGCCGGGGCCCAGACTTTCTCCTACGTGCAGATCACGGGGGTCCACGCAGTCCAAGGCATCCGGCCGCTTCTGCATGGCAGGAAGCGCGCTTCGCGCCCCGGCTTTCCTACGCGTTGTATTCCTCCGCCAGCCTGGCCCGGTGCCAGTCTGCGTCGCCGTAGAGGAACTGGCTGTGCTGCTGGCGCTTCACCCAGATGTGCACGTCGCACTCCCAGGTGAATCCGATGCCGCCGTGCAGTTGGATGGAGCGTCCCGACAGGAACTTCGCGGCATCCGAGGCGGCGGCCTTGGCCATGCGCGCCAGGCGCAGGGCCTGGGCGGGTTCGTGATCGACGGCGCAAGCGGCGGCGTAAACCAGCGACTTGGCGCGGTCGAGGTCGATCATCATGTTGACGATGGGATGCTTCACGGCCTGGAAGAAGCCGATGAGGTGGTCGAACTGCTTGCGGGTGCGCGCGTACTCGGCGGTGGTCTGGAGCTGCCACTCGCCGGCGCCGCAGATGTCGGCGGCCACCAGCGCGAGGATGGACGGGAGCGCCTGTGCGATTGCAGCGTCCGCCTTGCCCGGCGCGGCAAGGACGTCGGTGGCCTTCACTTCCACGCCGGCGAGGCGAAGGCTCGCCTGGTCGCGGGTGAGGTCCGTGATGCGGTCGGGCTCGATCGTGAGCCCCGGAGCGTCGGCCGCCACCCTGGCCAGCAGGCTGCCGCCGCTGCCGCGCGCCGACACGACGAAGAAAGCGGCCTTGCGTGCGTCCTGGATGAAATGCGCCGTGCCTTCCAGCGTGAATCCGTCTGCGCTCGGCTTCGCGCGGACGTCGGCGTCGGCGACTTCCCAGTCGGCCGTCTCGCCGGTGGTGGCCATGGAGACGGCCTCGCCGCCTGCGACTGCTTCGAGGGCGGCACGCGAGGCGTCGCTGTCGCAGGCCTTCAGAACTTCGGTGGCGCAGAGGGTGGCGAGAAGCGGCGAGGGCAGCGCGGCGCGCCCCGCTTCCTCGGCCACCGCCACGAGGGCGACCAGGGGAAGGCCGACTCCGCCGGCGGACTCGGGAACGCCGAGGCCCGTCCAGCCGAGGGCGACAGCGTCGCTCCACAGCTTGCGGTCCCACTGCACGGGCTGCACCGCTGCTTCGTAAGCGCCGCGATGGTCGTGGGCGACCAGTCCGCGAAGCTTGTCCACCGGAAGGTTGTCCTTGAGGAAGCGACGCGCCTCATCGCGAACCATCTGCTCGTCGGCGCCGAATCCGAAATTCTTGGGTTGGGACATCCTGGTCTCCGTCACTTCGACTTTGCCATTCCCAGCACGCGTTCGCCGAGGATGTTGCGCTGGATCTCGTTGCTGCCGGCCGCAATCGTGAAGCCGTAGGAGTTGAGGTAGGCCAGCGGCCACTGCCCGCCGTCCGGTGCGCGGCGGTCGCCCAGGTAGAGGCTGGAGTAGGGGCCCTCGATCTCCAGGGCCAGGGCCGCCAGGTCCTGCAGCAATTCGCTGACGAGCACCTTCTGTTGAAGAGGAAGGCGCAGCGGCTCCTCGCAAAGTCCCGCCACGCGGGCGCGCCGCGAGGTCTGGCGAAAGCCCTCGCCGCGCACGGCCAATTGCATCACCTTGTCGCGGATCACGGCGTCGTCCCAGGCGGTCTTGCCGCCGGGACGCCTGCTGTTCTTCGCCAGCGTGACGAGTTGGCCGATGCGCTCGTCCATCGAGACTCCGCCGCCGGCACCCGCGCCCTCGGCCGCGCCGCGTTCGTAGGTGAGCGTGGTCATCGCCACGTCCCAGCCCTTGCCCACGTCGTCCAGGCGCAGGTTGTCGGGGATCACCAGGTCCTCGAAGAGCACCTCGTTGAAGCCGGTCTCGCCCGTCACCTTGATCAGAGGCCTCACCGTGACGCCCTTGGCGCCGCCGACGGGCACGATGAAGTAGGACAGGCCCTTGTACTTGTCGTCGCTGCTGGTGCGCGCCAGCAGGATCATCCAGCTCGCGAAGTGGGCGAGGCTCGTCCACACCTTGTGGCCGTTGATGATCCAGTTGTCGCCGTCGCGAACCGCCGAGGTCTGGGCGCCGGCCAGATCGCTGCCCGCCCCGGGCTCGGAGAAACCCTGGCACCAGATCTCGTCGGAGGAGAGCAGGGAAGGAAGGAAGCGGCGCTTCTGCTCCTCGGTGCCGTGCACGAGGATGGTCGGCGCCGCCATGTTGAGGCCGATGATGTTGAGCATGTAGGGCACGCCGGCCCGCCCCATCTCCTGGACGGCGATCGACTGGAGGCCCTTCTTGCCGTGGCCGCCATATTCCTTTGGATAGTCGGTGCCGACCAGGCCCGCCGCGTGGCACTTCTTCTGCCAGGTGTGCAGGTAGAGGCGCTGGTCTTCCGTCATCACCTCGATGGCGGAGATGGGCAGGCGGAAGGAGGCAGGGGCAGGGCGGTTCTCGTCCAGCCAGCGGCGACAGTACTCGCGGAACTCGGCCTGCTCGGGGGAATCGACTCGTTCGGTCATCGGTGGACTCCTGGCCCGGTCGCGCTCTGTCCCGCCCGGGGTCCGTGCGTCTTAGTGGCGACGGGCGGGGGAGCCAACCGGCGCCGGCCGGGTTTGGGGGCTGGGCCGCGGCCGTGGTAATCGGTCGGGCATGAAAAATCTCCCCGCTGGGATCGCCCCGAGGACCGCTGCATGAGAGTCCAGGGCGACCTCGTCCTGGAGCACCCCGCCATCGGCGTGCTCGGCCGCGTGATGTTCACGCTGATCTTCTTCGCTTCGGGGATCACGCACTTCACCGACGCCCAGGGCTACGTGGACCTGATGCACCCGGCGATCCCGTGGCGGCCGTTCTGGGTGGCGATCTCGGGAGTGGTGGAACTGGCGGGAGCGGCGATGATCCTGTTCAACCGCTACCCGCGCCTCGGGGCCTGGCTGATCGCCATCTTCCTGGTGCCGGTCACCGTCGCCGTGCACGGTGTGCTCATGGTGACGGCGCCAGACGAGGCCATGCAGCGCATCCAGCTTTCCTTCTTCCTGAAAGGGATCACCATGACCGGCGCGGCCCTGATCTTCACCCAGCTTGGCGTGGCCAGGCGCTGAGGTAGCCCCTTGCTGACGACGACCCGCGCAGTGGTAGTACTTGCCCTGGTCTCCCTCGCCTCGCGGTCGGCCGCGGCGACCTTCACGGTCCTCCATACGAATGACAGCGGCGCCGGTTCCCTGCGCCAGGCCCTGCAGGACGCCAAGAACCTGGAAGGCGCCGACACCATTGCTTTCGCCATTCCCGGAAACGGGCCCCACACCATCGCGCTGCTCACGCCCCTCGGCATCGACAGCGCGGTGTTCATCGACGGCTATTCCCAGCCCGGATCGGCCGTCAACACGCTGGAGTCGGGAAGCAACGCCGTCCTCCGCATTGAGATCGACGGCTCGTCGATGATGCCGGAGTCGTCGGGCCTGTCGGTGATTTCCTCCGGCGTGACACTGCGGGGCCTCGCGGTGCGCGACGCGCCGGAGAACGGCATCCGGGTGGTCAGCGTGGACGACGTTCACATCGAGGGTTGCTTCGTCGGCATCGCCGCCGACGGCACGACGGCCGCGGGCAACGCCCTGAGCGGGATCCACACCGGCTCCGCAACGGACCTGGTGATCGGCGGCCCAGCGCCCGGCCAGCGCAACGTGATCTCGTCCAACGGCCTCAACGGCGTCACCGACGTCGGGCCGCCGACGGCCATCCTCAACAACCTCGTCGGCACCGACAGGACGGGCCAGCTGGACCGCGGCAACGCCCAGGACGGCATCTTCGTGATCGGCGGCGGGTCGGTGGTGGGCAGCGATGACGCGGAGTCGGCCAACGTGGTGCGTTTCAACGGACGGGCCGGAATCGGCGTGGCCGCGCCGGCTACCGCCGTCGCTGTCCTCGCCAACCACGTGGGACCGAACGACGGCCTCGGGATCGACCTCGAGCCGGGGCCCGGATCCCCCGTGACCGCCAACGACGCGGACGACGCGGACACCGGCGCCAACGACCGCCAGAACTTCCCCGTGCTCACCGCTGCCGTCTCCGCCGTCGGCATGCTTTCCGTTGAAGGCACCCTCGACGTTCCGGCTGCAGCGAGCGACGCCGACTACACGATTCGCTTCTTCCGCAGCGACGACTGCGACGCGTCCGGCAACGGCGAGGGAGAAGAGTTCCTCGGCGCGGTGGAAGTGTCTCTGTCGGGCGATGCGGAGGCCTTCGCCGTCGAGGTGCCCGGCGGAGTCGCCGACGGGACGGCGGTGACGGCCACCGCCACCGAAGTCGCGACGGGCAACACCTCGGAATTCTCCGCCTGCCTGGTCACCGCTGGTGATGCGCCTCTGTGCGGGGATTCGGACGACAACGGCAGCGTAACGGCCGGCGACGCGCTGACGGCGCTGCGCACCGCCGTGGGCAGCACCTCCTGCGAACTCTGCCGCTGCGACGTCAACAGTTCGGGCGGCGTGGCCTCGGGGGACGCCCTGCTGATCCTCAAGCACGCCGTCGGCCAGGTCGTCGCGTTCAACTGCCCGCCCTGCAGCTGAGGAACGCCCCTTCGCGCGGATGCGGACGGCGCAGCAACACTCTTCGCAGTCCCCCGTGGGGATCAGGGGTCAGATGTGGATCGAGCGCCCGTCCACGCCGAGGGCCGCTTCCTTCAGCGCCTCGGCCAGCGTGGGGTGGGCGTGCACCGAGCGGGCGATGTCCTCGGACGTGGCGCCGAACTCCATCGCGACCGCCGCCTCGGCGATCAGTTCCGAGGCGTTGGGGCCCACGATGTGGACGCCGAGCACGGTATCGGTAGCGGCGTCGGCCAGGATGCGCACGCCGCCGTCGGTCTCGCCGGTGCAGCGCGCGCGCGGCGTGGCGGTGAAGGGGAAACTGCCGACCTTCACGTCGTGTCCCGCGGCCTTGGCGCCTTCTTCGGTGAGGCCGACGCTGGCCAGTTCGGGCCAGGTGTAAACCACGGCCGGGATGGCGCTGTAGTTGACGTGTCCGGCGACGCCGGCCATGCGCTCCACGCAGGCGATGCCTTCCTCGGAAGCCTTGTGGGCCAGCATGGGGCCGGCGATCACGTCGCCGATGGCAAAGATGCCGGGCACCGACGTTTCGTAGTGGGTCCCGACGGTGATGCGTCCGCGTTCGTCCAGGGCCACGCCGGCCTCGGCCAGCCCGAGCCCCTCGGTGAAGGCGCGACGTCCCACGGCCACCAGCACCACGTCGTACGAATCCGTGTCCTGCTTGCCGTCCTTGCCTTCGAGAGTGACCTTGACGCCCTTGCCCGTCACTTCGGCGGAGACGGCGCTGGTCTGCAGCAGGATCTCCAGGCCCTGCTTCTTGAGCGAGCGCTCGAGGAGCCGGGCGCTTGCCCGGTCGGAGCCGGGGACGATCTGGTCCATCAGCTCGACGACGCGGACCTTGCTGCCGAGTCGGCTCCATACCGAACCGAGCTCGAGCCCGATGGCGCCGCCGCCGATCACCAGCATGCGTTCGGGGACCGCCTCGAGGGAGAGGGCCTCGGTGGAAGACAGGATGCGCTTGCCGTCGAAGGGCAGGGAAGGAAGGGCCACCGGCACGCTGCCGGTGGCGACGAGGATGCGCGGGGTTTCCAGTTCGCCGTCGTTCTGGCCTCGCACTTCGACAACGCCGGCCGGGGTCGCGGCGGCGATGCGGGCGCGGCCGTGCCAGACGTCGATCTTGTTCTTCTTCATCAGGCCCTGGACGCCGCGCGTGAGGCCGTCGACGACGCCGCGCTTGCGCTTCATCATCGCCGCCAGGTCGAGGCTGACTCCCGCCGACACCACGCCGTGCTCGGCCTGGCCCTTGTGGGCCTTTTCGTAGATCTCGGACGATTCCAGGAGGGCTTTGCTCGGGATGCAGCCCACGTTGAGGCAGGTGCCGCCGAGGCTCCCGTCCTTCTCGACGACAGCGGCGCGCAGGCCGAGCTGGGAGGCGCGGATGGCGGCCTGGTAGCCGCCGGGACCGGCGCCGACGACGACGAGATCATAACTCTGCCTGGCCACGGGAACTCCTTCGCTTCAGATCTCGAGCAGCATGCGCGACGGGTCCTCGATGCGTTCCTTGACGCGGACGAGGAAGGTCACGGCCTCGCGGCCGTCCACGAGGCGGTGATCGTAGGACAGGGCCACGTACATCATCGGCCGGATCACGATCTGGTCGCCGACGACGACGGCGCGCTTCTCGATCTTGTGCATGCCGAGGATGCCGCTCTGGGGCGGGTTGAGGATGGGCGTGGACAGCAGGGAGCCGAACACGCCGCCGTTGGAAATGGTGAAGGTGCCGCCGGTGAGGTCTTCGACGCCGAGCTTGCCCTCCCGGGCCAGTCCGGCCAGGCGGCCGATCTCGCGCTCGAGGTCGGCCATGCCCATGCGCTCGGCGTGACGCACCACCGGCACCACGAGGCCGCGTTCCGTGGAGGCGGCGATGCCGATGTGCACGGCCTTCGACGTTACAACCTCGTCGCCCTCGATGCGGGCGCCGACCACGGGCACGTCGCGAAGGGCCAGCACGCAGGCGCGGGCAAAGATCGACATGAAACCGAGGGAGACGCCGTAGGTCTTCTCGAATCGTTCCTTGTGGCGGGCCCTCAGTTCCATGGCGCCGCTCATGTCGATCTCGTTGAAGGTCGTCAGGATGGCGGCGGTGTGCTGGGCGGCGACGAGGCGATCGGCGATGGTGCGACGCATGCGCGACATGCGCACACGCTCCTCGCTGTCGCCGCCGTCGGCCAGGGCAGGGCGGGGCGGCGCCGGTGATGGTGCCGGTGGTGGTGCCGGTGC
>JBHEPB010000209.1:0-4824 GCA_046260515.1 Binatia bacterium | reverse complement strand
CCATCACTGCCACCGACACCGGCTACGGCCTCCTCCTGACGCCGGCCCTCGAAGGCCTGCCGCCCGGCCTCCACGGGTTCCACGTCCACGAGAACCCGAGCTGCGATCCCGGCGAGAAGGACGGCAAGAAGACCGCGGCCCTCGGCGCCGGAGGCCACTACGACCCGGCCACCACCCGCCGCCATGAGGGCCCCTACGGCACCGGACACCTCGGCGATCTCCCCGCCATCTACGTCGGCCCCGACGGCAAGGCTTCGTATCCCGTGCTCGCACCGCGCCTGAAGGTGGTGGACCTGAAGGGGCGCTCCCTGATGATCCACGCCGGCGGCGACAACCACGCCGACCATCCCGCGCCTCTCGGAGGCGGCGGGCCCCGCATCGCCTGCGGCGTGACGCCCTGAGCCCGAGTTCCCGTCGCCCGGACGCTTGATCCGCCGTCACGGCACCGACAGGTTGCCGCGATGAACAGCCCGACTCCCGCCCTCCCCCCTCCCGTCCGCACCCGCGTCAGCGAGCTGCTCGGGGTGCGCTATCCCATCGTGCAGGCCCCCATGGGCTGGATCGCCCGCGCCCAGCTCGCCTCGGCCGTTTCCAACGCCGGCGGCCTCGGCATCATCGAGACGTCCTCGGGCGAACTCGACGCCGTGCGCGGCGAGATCCTCAAGATGAGGGAGCTCACCGACAAGCCCTTCGGCGTCAACATCGCCCAGCTCTTCGTGCGCGACCCTGCCATCGCCGACTTCGTCGTCGCCCAGGGCGTCCGCTTCGTGACCACCTCAGCCGGCGACCCCAACCAGTACACGCGCAAGCTGAAGGACGCCGGCCTCACTGTCTTTCACGTGGTGCCCACGCTGAAGGCCGCGCTCAAGGCGGTCGAGGCCGGCGTGGACGGCCTGGTGGTGGAAGGCGGTGAAGGCGGCGGCTTCAAGAACCCCCGCGACGTCGCCACCATGGTGCTGCTGCCCCTGGTCTGCTCGAAGGTGGACGTGCCGGTGATTGCCGCCGGCGGAATCTGCGACGGCCCGAGCATGGCCGCCGCTTTCGCGCTGGGCGCGGAGGGCGTGCAGATGGGCACGCGAATGGTGTCGGCCGCCGAGTCGCCGGTGCACGCCAACTACAAGCACGCCATCACCGGCGCGACAGAGACCGACACCGTCTTCCTCAACCGCCACAGCCGACCGGGCCTGCGGGCCATGCGCACCGCCCGCAGCGAAGCGCTCGAGAAGCAGGAGCACGTGCCGATGAGCGAGTTCGGCAGCATCCTGGACCTCTACTTCGGAGGAGACATGGAAGCTTCGATCGGGCTGGGCGGCCAGGTTGCCGGACGCATCGAGGCGGTGGAGCCGGTGGCCGAGATCCTGGCGAGCACGGTGAGGGGCTTTCACGAAACGGTGGCCCGCCTGGCCGACCGCTTCGCCGACACCCGCGAGGCGGCGGCCGGCGCCCGCTGACAAGGGCCGCCGAGCCGCCGTATCGCGCGATCAGTTGCCGGTGGCCTTGAAGCTCGTCGGCGTGTTGGCCGGTGTAGACCCCGGCGAGAAGCTGCTCGTCCAGCAAACGTCGTCTTCCGTCAGCAGCTGGAGCACCACCGACGGGTCCTGATCGAAGTACTCGGCCATCGAGAACGGCGTCGGCAGGGGCAGGCCGACTCCCGCCGCCGCTACTTTCACCTTGGTCTTGCCGGCGAGGCCCGGCTTGAGCAGCACTTTCTTGATGCCGTCGCTCGTCCCGTTGCGGTCGGAGAAGGACCAGCCCCGCGGAGCGCGGTTCTTCCACCCGGAGCCGCCCGCGCCCAGGTTCAGGGAGGTCACGAGGCTCGTCACCCCGGCCGTCGCGTCGTAGACGCACAGCGTGTAGTCGGTGGACGTCGCCGGGTTGCCGAGGTCCACCTGGTCGAAGGCGTCGCCCGCCTTCCACTGCCAGAGCAGCTTGTCGGCCGCCGGATCGGCCGCGTCGCTGATCTTGAGGATCGCTTTCCCGGCCTCCAGGCACTGGGCCGTGTCGCGGGGCGTTCCGGCGTTCTCGCAGTGGTCGTCGCCGGGGCAGGAATCGATGGTGCAGGGGTTGCCGTCGTCGCAGTCGTCGTTGCCGGCGCCGCAGTTGCCGTCGAAGGTGGCGGTGCAGGCCCTGGCGGCCGACATGGTCACCTGGCCGTCGTTGCAGTCGGCGTCCCCGCTCCAGCCCTGGAACACCGAGAACGGTCCCGGCGTTGCCGTCAGCGTGACGACGGTGTCCGCGTCGAACCAGGTGCGGCAGGTGTCGCCGCAATCGAGGGCCGCCGGAGCAGTCGTCACCGTTCCACTGCCGGTCCCGGCTTTCTCCACCGCCAGCTCCGCCATGCCGCCGGTGGCCGCAAGGCAGGCCGGCGCCGCCGCAGCCTCGACCGCGATGCGGTTCATCATCACGGCCGGAACCCTGTCGGGATCCACGCCGTAGGGGTGGCCGGCGCCGAAGGTCAGCGCCACGTTGTCGATGCCCCCATTGAGCAGATGGCAATAGCCCATGATGGTCCCGCAAGCCTGGCCGCTGCCGGGGCATCCGGCGGGAAGCGAGGTTGCACCGCCGTAACAGCCATCGTCGCCGGCGTAGCAGTTGTCCACCGGCGGGCTGTAGCAGTGGGTGTGGTGGGAACCGAAGTTGTGCCCGAGTTCGTGCGTGGTCACCACGATGTCCCAGACCGACGAGGGATTGTCGATGTCGAAGTCGCCTTCGAGGCCGCCCGCCATCGCGTACGAGTAACCCGCCGTGGGCGAGTGCCAGGAGTCACAGAGGCCAGGCACATAGGCCACGCCGCCCATGGAGGCCGCGCTCAGCAGGATCACGGTGCTGCGGTCGAGCCCGGTGCAGTCGGAGCCGCCGCAGTTGGTGGATCCGACCTGGTTCCAGCGCGAGCGAAGCTGCCCCAGGCGTGAGCTCGCGCCGCCCGAAAAGGGATCGGGCGACGACGTCCACAGCTGCAGGAAGGGAACCTGCACGTTCATGCCCAGCTCGGCCTCGCCGAGGGTTCCCGTGAAGGCCAGCAGGTCGAGGGCGTAGAGGATGGCGGAGTCGGAGTCGGGTGCGAAGGACTGGTAGAAATCGAGATCGAGTTCGACGGCGATCTGCGCCGTGTGCGTGATGGGCAGGCGCGGGGTGCCCGCCGACAGGGACGCCGACGGGGACGTCGCCGCCGCCCTGCGTGGCACGCCCGGGTTGTCCACGGTCTCGCAGGAGAAGTCCCTTCCTGCCGTCGGGGTCAGGTTCTCCACGCGCTGGGCCCGCAGGCCCGGAGCGCCGGCCCGGCGCGACGCTGCGCGCGACGGCGCCGCCAGCAGCCAGGTGCGATCACCGCCGGAGACGACGCCGCGCACTTCACCGGAGGCGCGCACGCTCAACACGGCCACCGATCCGCGCAGTCCGTCCACCGAGCCGCGCAGGTAGACGGGAAGATCGGGCTTCACCTCGCGGGGTCCGGAGGCCGCCTGCACCACGAAGCGCGCTTCGCCCGTCGCCACGTCGAAGCGGCGAAGCTCGAGACCGGCCGTGCCCGCGAAACCGTCGAGAGAGGCGCCGTCGATGCGAACCGCACCGCCGCGGGGAATCGAACGCAGCCGGTCGGCGAGGTCGGCGGCGCCGGCGGCCACGACGTTGGACGCGGACGCCGCCGCATCCGTAGGGCCGGCCAGCGCTTCGCGTGCCGACGCGGCAAGGCCGAGGGCGCCCAGGCCCAGAAGAGCGAGAACAAAGGTGCTTTTGAGCGAATTCGGCTGGCGCCGGGGGGCTTCCCGTCGGTCGTCGGTCATGGGTTCCATCTCCAGGGGGGCGTCAACGGGAGACTCTAGCCGGAAGAAATCGGGCTGTCTGCCCCTTATCCGGTCTTGGTCATGCTGTTCCGGCGTCGGTTCCAGAGGGCCGGTGCGAGCAGCACGAGCACCATCACGAAGGCCACCGGCCCCAGCCAGTCGCCCCAGGCCACCATCAGCGTCGTGCCGGGCTTGCGCGGCGCGAGTTCCGCGACGACGACCTGCCTCTGGCCCACTCCCGCGCTCTTCACCACTTCGCCCGTCACGTCGATGACGCCGGTGATGCCGTTGTTGGTGACGCGAAGCTGGGGAAGTCGAGTCTCGATGCTGCGAAAGGCCGCGGACACCTGGTGCGTCTGGGCGCCGCCGGTGTGCTCCGTGAACCAGGAGTCGTTCGACATGGTCAGGATCATCTCGGCGCCGAGGCGGGCGCCTTCGATGGCCAGGCCCATGTCCACATCGTCGAGGCAGATCATCGGCAGCACCGGCACTTCGCGTCCTCCCGAAAGGCGCAGCGGCAGCACGCGCGCCCCCGGCCCCGGCTTCCAGTTCCCCGCCCACGGCATCCAGGCGCGGAGCAGGGCCCCGTCCATCCATGCCGGAACGTACTCGGTGAACAGGAAGAGGCGCGATTTGCGGTACACGCCGAGGCGCGGTGACGACGGAGAGACCCCCGGCTCGAGGAAGACCGCCGAGTTGTACTCGCCGTCGGCGTCCTGGTCGTAGGTGCCGAAGACCAGGGGGACGCCGAGACCGGCGACGAAGTCGCTGATCTCGCGATCGAGTTCGCTGCCGGTGTCGCTCTTGGGCTTGCCGAAGGTGGTGGGGTAGACGGTCTCCGACCACATCAGGACATCGACGCCCTGCTGGCGGACGGCCAGCCGCGACATCTCGAAGTGGGTGTCGAGGACGTGGCGAACGGCCTCGTAGGCGCCCATCTCCCTTTTCAGGCGGTCGTAGGCTGCGATGTTCGACTGCACCAGCCCCACGCGCAGGGGCTTGGCATCGGCGGGCGCGGCTTCGAGCGAGGCCAGCCGCACCA
>JBHEPB010000202.1:0-3667 GCA_046260515.1 Binatia bacterium | reverse complement strand
CTGTTGGTGGGGCGTGGCCTTAGCAGCGAAGGCGCGGCCACGCGAGCCCTGCTGCGCGCTCCGCCCGCCCAACCGCCTCTTCACTTGCGAAGGGACTGGACCGGCGAGTAAGGGCCGACGAGGCTCCGCGTCCACCAGGCCCCGGTCTCCCTCCACTCGGTCCAGGTCGTGAAGCGGTAGTCGTAGAGCAGGGCCCGCACCTGGCGCGGCGGGCGGCCTTCGAAGGGATCGGAGGCGAAGAGGGCGGCCACGGTCGGCGAACCCTCGAGGAGGCGGCGCTGCACCGCGACCAGCCAGGCGTTGCGGCGCCAGTCGCCGAGGGCCGCGAACCACATCTGCCAGTCGAGGCGGGGCTGGTGGGGAGCCACGAACAGGGGCGCCGCCTCCACGTCGCCGGGCTTCCAGCGGAACTCGTACTCGTGCCACTCGCGCCCGTCCATGCTGCCCTCCAGCACGATCTCGCGGCGCTCCCTGGTCATCACCGAGAACAGCCCGTAGCTGCTCGTCAGGTGGTAGGGCTGAAGCGCCGAGACGAGCGCGACGACGGGACGCGGCAGCTGCTCGCCGCCGCCCAGGCGCGCGACCAGGAGCGCACCGCCGGCCACGGCCAGGGGCAGCGCGGCCGTCGTCGCCAGGGCCAAGCGCAGCATTTTCGTTTTGCGCCAGCGGGCGGCGTCCTTCGGCCACTGCGCGAACTTCTCGCGCACCGGCGCCACCCGCGAGCGCAGCGACGAGAGGGCATCGTCATCGAGAAGGCTGACGCACAGCACCACCGTCAGCAGGTTGAAGTAGGTGTAGTTGCCCGTCGCCGCGATCAGCACCTGCAGCAGCACGAGACCCCGGAAGGCCGCCAGCCTCCATCTTCGCGGCCCGAAGACGGCCCAGGGCACGACCAGCTCGATGAAGAACATCGCGGCCACGCAGAAGCGGTGGAAGAGGGCCGGAAGCTGGTGGACAAGCCAGGCCGTCCAGATGGGCAGGGGCTGGGTCCAGTAGTGGTACTCGAGGGCGGTCAGGTTCCACCACACCTCATCCCCGCTGAGCAGCTTGACGGCGCCGGAGGCGAACATCAGCCGGAACAGCAGCCAGCGCAGCAGCCAGATCGCCACCGGCGACGGCTCGGGGTCGTGACCTTCGCGGCTGCGCAGGCGCAGCGGCGCGAGGAAGATCGCGAGGAAACCGGCCTCGAGCAGCAGGATGTCCCACTGGAAGCCGAGGAAGACGCGGCCCACCTGGAAAAGGGAGAAGTAGAGGATCCAGCAGACAGCAGCGGCGAGCGTGGGAAGCAGGCCGGCGAGCAGCATTCCTGCAGCCGCCGCTCCCGCCCAACAGGCGCCGACGAGGGCGGCGTCGCTCGCGTCGTGCCAGAACAGCGTGGGATGGAGGCGCCAAGCCGCGTCCCCGAGCTTCGGTTCCATCGCCTGCAGGTACTCGGCCGCCGGCAGGATGCCGCCGCTGCCGAAGAGGCCTTCCACCTGGAGGGCGAGCGAGACGAAGGCGATCGCGTAGACGACGGCCATGCCGCGCAGCAGCAGGCGCGCGGTGCGGGCGCGCGATGGGGTCGTCGTCATTCCCATCCGGCCGCGGCGGCTGCTAGCGTCGGCGCGTGAGCGAAGCCGTCGTCGTGTGCCGCGAAGAAGACCTGGCCGAAGGCAGCACGGTCAAGTTCCGCCTCGGCAAGGGCAAGCATCCCGCCGAGGGCTTCGTCGTGCGCCGCCGCGGCCGCCTGCACGCCTGGCGCAACGAGTGCCGCCACGTGCCGATGCAGATGGACTGGGTGGAAAACCGCTTCCTGTCGCGCGACGGCTGCTGGATCCAGTGCGCCACCCACGTAGCCCTCTACGAGATCGACACCGGCCTTTGCGTGGCGGGGCCTCCCTCCGGCAAGAGGCTCCTTCGCCTCGACGTGAACGTCGAGAACGGGATGATCGTGGTGCGCCCCTCCCCCGCCGGGGACTCGGACGCCGTGGCCTAGAAGAGGGGGCACCGCAGCTGCAGGCCCTGCCCGACGGCCCTGCGCAGCACGATCAGGGCGTCGGCCGTGGTGTTGCCGCCGGAGAAGTTCACGTTGCAGGCGTACTCCTCGCACGCGACGTTGCCGACGGCCACGTGCAGCATCAGCAGGGCATCGGTGGTGGTGATTTTGTTGTCGTGGTTGGGATCGCCGCACCTCGGCACCTCGAAGGTCTCCCAGCCCACGTCCTCCAGCACGGCCTTGCTCAGCGCCAGTTCGCGCGGCGGCGGATTGGAGAGAAAGGGTTCCATCAACTCGTTCGGCGACAGGTCGGTGTCCAGGTGGGCCACCGAGGAGCCGGGCTCGTAGACGACCGGAGCATAGACCTGGAGAGCCCCGTCGTTGCGCACGCCGGCCGTCTGGAAATCGCTGACGCTTTTGGCCGCCGGTCCGGTCCACACGAGGTCGCCGTCGTCCACGATGGCCATCAGGCGCTGCTGGTTGGTCATGTTCGAAAGCTGCTTTGGGCTGATCCTCGAGTTCTCCAGGCGGCGCGTGTAGGCATCGCTGCACGTCAGGCAGTTGTCGTTGGCCGGATCGGGCGAGATGCGACCGGTGGAGGGGTCGATCAGGTCGAGGACGCCGAGGCCGTGGCCCATCTCGTGGAGCACCACCGACAGGAAGTCGAGGTCGGTGCCGCTGTTGCCGTCCACGCCGTAGTAGAAGTCCACCGAACCGAGGACGGTCTGGTTGTCCACGTCGCTGTTGAACTGGGCGAACAGGTCGGGGCACTTGTTGTTCGCCAGCGGCACGGGGCAGGCCCCGGGTGCGAGGTCGTTCCAGTCGGTGCCGGAAATCTGGTTGGCGACGGCGGCGACGTACCAGGTTTGCGAAGCCGGCGCGTGCTTGAAATCGCGGTGGACGGTGGTCGGGGCCGCAAAGCCGAGCGTCGCGCTGTTCGCCGTTCCGCCGAGGGCGGAGAAGCTCGCGGACACGATCACGGGGAGGTCGCCGTCGAGGCGCAGGCCCCAGGCATTGGCTGCGTACTGGAAGAGGAAGAACCTCTGGGCCCCCAAAGTTTTGCCCGGGTTGCCGCCGACGGGCGATCTCGGCGTGGTGTCGTTGAAGCCTTCGCCGGAGCCGTCGGTGGAATGGACGGTGATCGTCACCGCGGCAGCCGGGGACGCGGCAAGGCAGGTCGCCAGCATCGACGACGCGAGAAAAGCCGTCACCACGGAGAGGCCGGGGCGCGTGGGGGGAAAGGCTCGATTCATGCTTGGGGGAAGACGATAGCAGAGACTTTCCCCGGAAACAGCACGCTTTCCCCGGATACTTGCCGCCATCGCCGGGCCGTGACAGGTACGCCGGCGTCCGCCGCAGACACCCCGATCGCCTCGACCACCGCCAAGGAGACCCCCATGGAGCGCAGACACACCAGTTACAGCGTGGCGGACGGCGTCGCCGTCCTGACGCTCAACCGTCCGGACCGCATGAACGCCTTCACCAACACGATGCTCCAGGAGATGATCGAGGCGATCCGCGAGGCCAACCGCGACGACTCGGTGAGGGCCATCGTGGTGACGGGGGCCGGCAAGGCCTTCTGCGCCGGCGCCGACCTCGGGGCGGGCGGCAAGACCTTCGACGCCGAAGCCGGCGGAGAAGACGTGGGGCTCACCGGGCACCGCGACGGCGGCGGCCAGGTGACGCTCGAGA
>JBHEPB010000120.1:0-14385 GCA_046260515.1 Binatia bacterium | reverse complement strand
TCGCGACGCCGCCGCCCGCGTCGCGCTGGCGGCCGAAGCCAGGATGATCCTGGACCGCCTCGAGCAGGACCTGGCTTCCAACGTCCACGCCGGCTTCCAGGGACCCGTTCCCGTGCGCTTCGTTGCGGCCGCGCCGCGCAGCCGCGACGCCGAGCGCGTCCTCGTCGAACTGACCACGCTGGTGGCGCGGGGCGTGACCGCGGCCGACGCGCCGCCGGCCGCCGCCCAATCCGGCGACGCCGAGGGTCCGCCGTCGGGCGCCGACCGCGGCGACCTGGCCCAGGTGGTCTGGCGCATCGACGCGTCCGGCCGCCTGCTGCGCCAGGAGATGCGCCCGCCGCGCCTCGAGCCCGTGGACTGGGCGACGTGGCCCGTCGAAGTGATGAGCGAGAGGGCGACGGTGGCCCTCGAATTTTACGAACCGACGATCTGGATCGAAGCGTGGAACTCGGGCGAGACGGGCGCCACGCGTAACCGTGCTCCGCTGGCGGTGCGCAGCACCCTGCGCGTCGGCGACGCCGACAACGATCCCATCGAACTGGTTTCGACCGTGGTGCTGCCGACCATCGAGACCGCCAGCGCGCTGCGCTCCGCCGGGGGCGGCCGGTGAAGGCCGACGACGGCGCCGCGCTCGCCGGCGCGAGACGAGCGGCGGCCGGAGCGGGCGAGCGCGGCGTCGCCCTCCTGCTCGCCCTCCTCACCATGGTGCTGCTCACCGTAGTCGTGATCGAATTCACGGTCTCCACCCAGGTGGACTACCGCCGCGCCGCGATGTGGGTGGCCGGCCGCCGCGCGGCCCTCGTCGCCGACGGCGGCGTGATCCTGGCCATGGAGGTGCTGCGCCAGGACGCCACCTTCGGCGATACCGACGCCCTCACCGACATCTGGGCCCGCGAGATGCCGCCCATCGACACGGGCGCCGGCATGCTGAGCGTCCGCATCGAGGACGAGCAGGGCAAGCTCAACCTGAACGGGCTGGCCAGCGGCGCCCTGTCGCCGGCAGGACGCCGCCTCCAGACCCTTCTCCAGTACCTCACCCTGGATCCCGGCCTGGCCTCGCCCCTGGCCGACTGGCTGGACCGCAACCGCGACACCGGCCCCGGGGCCCTGGCGGCCGAGGCCGAGTGGTACGCACGGGCGACGCCGCCTTACGCCCCGCGCAACGGCCCCATGGCCAGTTACGCCGAGCTCGCGCTGGTGCGCGGCTTCACGCCCGCCGTGCTCTCCCGGCTGCGGCCCTTCGTCACCGTGCTTCCCGAGACCGACTCGCGCGTGAACGCCAACACCGCACCTCCCGAGGTGCTGCGCGTCCTCGACCCCCGCCTCGACGACGAGTTCCTCGTGCGCCGCCTCGTCGAGGCCCGGACAGTCTCACCCTTCACCAAGCCTGCCGAGATGGCCGCCCTGACCGGCATGGAAAGCTTCTCCGCCGATGAACTGGGGCGCCTCTTCACCTTCGCCAGCCGCTGGTTCCGTATCCGGGCGACCGGCGACGTGGGCGGGGCCATGCGCTCGGCCGAAGCTCTGGTCGAAAGGGACTACGGGGTTTCGAAGATCGTGTATTTGCTCCCGCGCCGCGGACCGAACATCGTCGGCCTCGACTCCGGGATCCGCACGCGCATCGACGACGCGGGCCTGCTCGGGGGAACGCGCCGATGAGCAGCAAGACCCTGGCCATCTCGGTTCACCCGGGCCGCATCTGCGGTGCCGTCCTCGAGTCGAGCATCGGCTCCCTGCAGGTGCGCGACCTTTTCGACTTCGCGACCTCCCCGGAGTCGGCGCCGCGGCTGCCCGTGGCCGGTCCCTTCGACCGCGTGGTGGCCACCGTCGCCGGCGACGTCGCGGTGTTCCGCATCCTCGATCTGCCCTTCCGCGATCGCCGCCGCATCTCCCAGGCCGTCGGTCCCGCCCTCGAGGAGCACGTTCCCTGGTCCCTCGACGACGGCGTGCTCGCCTGGGACGTCGCTTCTTCCTCTTCCACCGCAGCCGGCTCCGGCGCCCTGGCGGCGCTGGCCGAGGACAGCCGCCTCGCGGCGGCCAGGGCCGCCCTCGCGGACCTCGGCGTCGAACCGACTCCGCAGAAGCTGGTGTGGAATCCTTCGGCGGTGCTTTCCGCCTACCGCCGCGCTCTCGGCGAGGACGCCACCTTCACCGCCGTGGACCTCGGCGACGGCGGCGCCGTGGTCGCCCGCTTTGAGGGCGGACAGTTGCTGGCCCTGCGCGTCCTTTCCCCGGCCGGCGACGAACTCCTCGTGCGCAACGTCGCGTGGTCGCTTTCCGCGATGGCCGGCGACCAGGGCCGCGTCGTCTTCGGCGGACGCCACGCAGCCCGGCTCTCGTCGGCGATCGCGCGCGGCGTGCCGGGACTTCGCGTCGAGGAACTTCCCGTCGCCGCGCCCGTGGACGGCTTCGGCGGCCGCGACTGGCGCGAGACGACTTCGCTCGCGGGACTGCTGCTGGTTGCCGGCGGCGATGCGCCGGCGCCCGTGATCGATTTCGAGGGCGGCGCCGGCTCCCTGTTCGGCCTGCCCGCGTGGAGGGAACTTCAGGGCGAGGCCAGGCCCCTGCTGCGATGGGGAGCCGCCGCGGCCGTGCTGGCCGTCCTCGCCGTGGGCGTGGACTACGTGAACCTCTACGCCGAGCACCGCGTGCTGGCCGGGCGCGCCGACAAGATCTACGCAACGGCGATGCCGGCCGGCAGCGGCGGAGCGGGCCGCAAGCTCAAGATGGAGATGCGCCTGCGTGAACTGAGCGGCAAGGCCGAAGCGGCGGCCGCCGGCGGCGCGGGCTCGCCCCTGGCCCTGCTCGCGGCCCTCTCGCGCGAAGTTCCGAAAAACCTCGAAGTCGTCGTGGACCAGGTGGACCACTCCCCCCCGTCGGCCAAGGTGGCCGGCCACGCGGCGTCCTTCGAAACGGTGACGAAGATGCAGCAGGCCCTGGCCAGGAGCGGAGCCTTCGCGCGCGTCGAGGTGAAGGACGTGCACGCCGCCGTCACCGGCAGCGGCGTCGAGTTCCTCCTCGACCTGCAGACCACTCCGGCCGAGGGCGGCGCGTGAACGCGTACCTCCACCAGGTGCAGGTCCAGCTCGCGCGACTCAGCCCTCGCGAGCAGCGTCTCGTCGGCGTATTCGGCGGGCTTCTCGTGCTCGTGCTGGTTTGGTCGCTGGTGCTCTCGCCCTTCCTCGGCGGCCGCGACCGCCTGCGCCGCGACATCGACACCCTGCGCACCGAGCTCGCGCAGATCGACGACCTCGCGCGCCTCATCCGCCAGGTCGAAGCCGAACGCCCCAAGGGCGGGGGCAAGTCGGCCACGCCGGCCGATTTCTCCGTGCTCTCCTTCGTGGAAAAGGCGGCGGGGGCCAGCCTGCGTCCCGAATCGATCGCCTCGATGGCCCCCTCGCGGCGCGCCATCGACGGCGGCCGCCAGGAAAGCACCGTCGAGCTCAAGCTCTCGGCCGCCACCCTCGGCGAGGTCGTCGCCCTGCTGCGCGCCGTCGAAGGCGAGCAGAGTCCCGTCTACATCAAGCAGTTCTCGGTGAAGAAGCGCTACGACGACGCCTCGCGCTACGACGTCACCCTGGTGGCGGCCGCCACCCTGCCCTCCTGAGCGCCGGACGTGCGCATCCTTCTCTTCCTGGCCGCCTTCGTGTTCGCGGTGCTGGCCACCGCCCCCCTCGATCGCTGGATCCTCGACCGTGTACGCGAGCCGCTGGCCCGGGCCGGCATCGAGTTGGAGGTGGCCAGCCTGAGACTGGCCCTACCCGCCGGCGTCCGCGCCACGCGGGTGGCGGTCGAGACGGAGCAGGCGGGCATCCTCGTCGATTCCCTCTACGTCGGCATCACCCGCTTTTTCGACGCCGAGGCCTGCGGCGGCCGCGTGAGCGGGAGCGTCACCAGGGAAGGAGCGATCAGCGTGCGCCTGGAGGGAGTCGATCCCTCGCGCTGCGTCCGAGTCGGCCAGCTCGCGCTGGAAACTCCGCTGGACGGCGAGTTCGAGCTCGACGGCCTGGCCTGGTCCCAGCCCACCCTGGCCGGGGACACCCGGGCCCGCATCCGACTTCGCTCCCAGGGCGGAGTGTTCCGCGGCGTGCTCCAAGGCGCCGGACCCGAAGGCTCCGACCTGCCGCTCGGCGAATGGGAGTTCGAGGAGCTGGTGCTGAGCGCCGTCCTCGAGAACCGCGAACTCGAGGTGGAGGAAGGCCACGCCCTGACCAGCGGCGTCGAGTGGCAGTTGGTTTCGGTGAAGCTTCCCGAGGATCTCTCGCGCGGCGGCCTGCGCGTGGATTTCCGCGCCCGAGAGGTCGAGGAGGGGCCGCGTTCGCGCGCCCTCATCGGCTTGATGCCGAGATCCGCCGCCGATGCGGACGGCTGGCACAACTACCGCGTGACCGGTTCGATCGCTTCACCGCGCGTCATCGGCGTCAACTAGCCGGCGTGGCGCGCAGCATTTCGCGGATCTTCCTCACCATCGCCACGTTCTGGGAGTGCCCGGTGCGGCGGGCGTGGATCTCGGCGCGCAGCGGGGCCCCGAGCAGGTAGAAGTCGCCGAGGATGTCGAGGATCTTGTGGCGGGCCAGTTCCTCCGGGAAGCGCATCTGCGTGTTCACGATGCCCTGCTCGCCGATGAGGATGAAATTGCCGAGCTGGCCGCCCTGCCCCAGCCCGGCGCTCTCCAGGGCGCGGATCTCCTCCACGAAGCCGAAGGTGCGGGCCGGCGCAATTTCGCGCCGGAAGTCGCGAGCGTCACGCATGGTGAAGACGTAGGTCTGGTCGCCCACCGGCGGCGGGTACGAGAGTTCATAGGTGATGCGCAGCCCGTCGTAGGGCTTCACCACGAGGAACTGGTCGGGGCCGCCTTCGAGGCGGATCTCCTCGCGCACCACGATGGACGGAAGGGCCGCGTCCTGCTCGTCGATGCCGGCTTGCTCGAGGAGGCTGCAGAGCTCCATCGCGCTGCCGTCGAGGATGGGGACCTCTCCCTCGATCTTGACCAGCAGGTTGGTGATGCCGTAGGCGTGCAGGGTCGCCATCAGGTGCTCCACCGTGCGCACGGCCAGCCCCTTCTTGAAGAGCGTGGTCGCGTAGCCTGTGGAATCCACGTTGTCGACGTCGGCTTCCACCTGGCCCCCGCCCGAGACGCTGCTGAAGACGATGCCGCTGTCCGGCGGAAGGGGCTGCAGGATGATGCCGGTGCGTGCGCCGCTGTGAAGACCGAGGCCGGCTCCGACCACCGGGCGCGCAACGGTGCGCTGGCGAACCTCGCGACCGCGCACGACCAGGGCGCGCCCGGGAGACGACGATTCCGCGCCCGCGGCGGCTGTTGCCAGGTTGTCGCGCTCGCGCGGGCGGACCCTCGGCAGCGCGCCTGAAACGGCTTCGAGGAGCCCCTCGATGGTGAAGGGCTTCTCGATGAAGCCGACGGCCCCGAGCTTGGTGGCGCGCACCGCCGTCTCGATGTTGCCGTGGCCGGAAATCACGATGACGGGAAGGTCTTCGTGCCCTTCGCGCAGCTTCTCGAGGACCTGGATGCCGTCCATGCCCGGCAGCCACACGTCCAGCAGCACCAGGTCGGGCCTCTCCTCGCCCGCCCTGGCGATGGCCTCGGTCCCATCACCGGCGAAGCGGACACGATAGCCTTCGTCCGACAGCACGGCGCCGATGCTGTCGCGCACCGCCGCGTCGTCGTCGACGATGAGAATGTTGCCGCCGGCCATCATGCGCTGCGATGCTGCGCGTGCGTGGCGGGAAACTCAATCACGAAGCGCGTGCCGCGCGGTTCGTTGGCCCTCACGCGCAGGTAGGCGTGGTGGTCGGCCGCCATCGAGGCGACGATGGCCAGGCCGAGCCCCGTCCCCTCGGGCTTGGTGGAGAAGTAAGGCTCGAAGATGCGGCTGCGCGCCGCCTTCGAGATGCCGGCGCCGGTGTCGGCCACCTCGAGGACCACGCGCGACAGCGTGGGATCGTGGCGCGTGGTCACGTCGATGCGTCGCGGTTCATCGGGCATGGCCCAGACGGCGGCCACCGCGTTCTCCAGCAGGTTCGTGAGCGCCCGGCGGACGGCGTCGCGGTCGATGCGCACCGGCGGCAGCGAATCCGCCGCGTGCAGTTCGATCTCCACGTCCGGGTGCGAGTGGCGGTAGAGGGGAAGGGCTTCCTCGACGATGGGATTGAGGTCCTGGGCCACCTTGTCGCCGCTGCCCATGCGGGCGAACTGCGAGAACTCGTTGACCAGGCGCTTGAGGCTGTCCACTTCGGCCACGATGGTCGCCACCGACTCGCGCACCACGCCGGCCTCCGGCTCGGCCAGGCGTCCGGCCAGGCGGCGTTCGAGGCGCTGGGCGGAGAGCTGGATGGGCGTGAGCGGATTCTTGATCTCGTGGGCGATGCGGCGGGCCACCTCGCGCCAGGCCTCCATGCGCTGCACCTGCTGGAGCTGCGAGACGTCCTCGAGGAAGAGAACGGTGCCGGACACGGCCGCGCCGCGCCTCAGGTTGGTGGCGGTGACCACCAGCGTGCGCTCCTCGCCTTCGCGGCGCACGTTGACGCCGCTGCCGTCGTCGCGACGGCCGGCGCGCTCCTCGCGCAGGAGCGCGGCTACCTCGCCGAGTCCGGCTTCGTCCAGCACGGTCTCGGCCACGCGGCCGATCACCGCTTCCTCGCGCAGGCCCAGCATCGCCAGCGCCGCGGGGTTGATGGTGCCCACGCGTCCGTCGGGACCGATGGAAACGACACCGGCGCCGATGTTGGCCAGCACGCTCTCGATGTAAACGCGGCGCTCGTCGAGGGCCTCGCGGCCGCGGGCGAGCTGGGCGATCATCGTGTTGAAGCCGCGCACCAGCGTCGCCACCTCGTCGCCGCCCTCTTCGGGCAGTTCCACGTCGAGGCGCCCGGCGGCGACATCGCGGGTGGCCTCGGCCAGGCGCCCGATGGGCTCGGTGACGCCGCGGGCCAGGTAGAGGCCGAGCCAGGTGGCCGAGAACACCACCACGAAGGACGCCAGCAGCAGCGTGATGAGGTAGAGGTTTTTGAAGGGCTGCTTGCTGAGGGTGAGTCGGCGGAATTCGCGGAACGACTCGAGGATCTGCGCGCTCCAGGCCCGCGGGCTCTCCGCCACCGTGGTGTCCACGATAACGAAGGCGCGCACCTCGCCTCCGTCTCCGGCCACGGCGGCAGCGCCGCGGATCACGTCGGTGGCGCCCTCGGTGTCCACGCGCGTGGGCGAGTCGCCGCGGCGCAGGGCCGCGATCATCTCCAGGTCGGAGGGGCTGCGGGTGGCCACGGTGGGCTGGCCGCGGAACATCGCCACCAGGGGCTTGCCCGCGGGGTCGAGCACCTCGATGGTGGCCACGCCGTGGATGCGCTGCACGTCGGCCAGGTTCCGCTTCAATTGCTCGAGGCGCGCGGGCGCGAGCAGGTCGCCCTCGGCGACGTCCTCGGCGATGGCCCTGGCATGGGCCACCGCCTGGTCGGCGGTGGAGCGGTAGTAGATGCCGGCCAGTCGGTAGGCGCCGTCGAGGGACTCCTCCACTTCCCTTCCGAGCCAGTCGTCGATGCCGTTGCTGACGAAGGCGTAGGAGACGATCACCATCACGGTGGCGGGAAAGAGCGCGATCGTCACGAAGGCCAGCACCAGGCGCGAGCGCAGGTGGCTGCCCATCGCGCCGCGGCGCCGCTCGAGAACGAGGCGCAGGACGTTCCTCATCACGAGGAAGGCCATCAGCAGCAGCAGGACAATGTTGAGGTTGATCAGGAGGAAGGAGAAGACGTCGCCTCCGGAAACCCTCCCCTCGGGGCCGCCCGTGCCCCAGAGGCCGAAGACGGCCACCGCCAGCCCGGCCGCCAGCACGATGAAGCTCTCGCGGCGCCGCCGCGAAACTTCGGCCAGGCGCCGCGCCTCATCGTCGCGCCGCGCAGGAGTCTGCGCCGTCTCCCCGGAAATGTCCGCCATGTCCCCTCAGTCGAAGAGGGAGCGCTGCTCCCGTGAAGGCGTCCGGCCGAGGTGGGTCCAGGCGCGCGCCGTGGCGACGCGGCCACGCGGCGTCTTCTGCACGAAGCCGCAGCGGATGAGGTAGGGCTCGTGCACTTCCTCCAGGGTGTCGGCGTCCTCGCCGAGGGCCGCTGCCAGCGTGTCGATGCCCACCGGGCCGCCGCCGAAGGTGTCCACGATGGCCAGCAGGAGGCGGCGGTCCATGGCGTCGAAGCCCGCCCCGTCCACGCCGAGCAGGTCGAGGCCCGCGGCAGCCACCTCGCGGGTGACGCGGCCGGCGGCCTTCACCTGCGCGTAATCCCGCAGGCGGCGCAGCAGGCGGTTGGCGACGCGCGGCGTACCGCGGGCCCGCGCGGCGAGCAGGCGCGCGCCTTCGGCCTCCACCTCCACGCCGAGCCGCGCGGCCGAGCGGCGCACGATCTCGGCCAGTTCGTCCTCGCTGTAGAACTCGAGCGTGTAGGTGTTGCCGAAGCGCGAACGCAGCGGCGAGCTCAGCATCCCCGAGCGCATGGTCGCCGCCACCAACGTGAAGCGCTGCAGGGCCAGCGAGATCGACCGGGCCGAGGGTCCTTCGCCGATGACGATGTCGATGCGGTAGTCCTCCATCGCCGGATAGAGGATCTCCTCGATGGATTTGCCGAGGCGGTGGATCTCGTCGATGAAGAGGACGTCGCCGCGCTCGAGGGAGGTGAGGATGGCGGCCAGGTCGCCGGCCTTCTCGATCACCGGGCCGCTGGTCGGATGCAGGCGGCCGCCCATGGCACGGGCGACGATGTAGGCCAGGGAGGTCTTGCCGAGGCCCGGCGGCCCCACGAGCAGGAGATGATCGAGGCATTCGGACCTGGCCCTGGCGGCCTGGATCGCGATGTCGAGGTTGCGCCGCACCGGCGCCTGCCCGACGTAGTCGTCCAGGGTCGCCGGCCTCAGGCTGACTTCGCTGCCGACGTCCTCGGCGGTGGCCGCGGGTTCGGTCGCGGCGATGCCTTCGTCGGCCGCACGGTTGCCGCTCCCGCGGCCTGCTTTTTCGCCGAGCATGTTCACTTCTTCGCAGCGCTGCCCCGCCCGGCGTCCTTCACGAGGCCGCCGAGAGCGAGGCGAAGCACTTCCTCGAGCCTCGCTTCGCCGCCGGCGGTGGCGGCGCGCACGGCCTTCTCGGCCTCCCCGCGCTTGTAACCCAATCCGAGGAGGGCCGACACCGCGTCCTCCTCGACGCTGCCCGCGGTCGCCGTCGCGGCCCCCGCCGGCGCCTCGAGCTTGCCCCTCAGGTCGATAAGCATGCGCTCGGCCGTCTTGCGGCCGATGCCCGGGATGGCCGTGAGACGCTGGGCGTTCTCGGCGGCCACGGCCGCGGCGAGTTCGTCCACGCGGATCCCCGACAGCACCGACAGGGCCATGCGCGGCCCGATGCCGGACACGGTGCGAAGGACCTGGAAAGCGGCCTTCTCGGCCGTCTCGGCAAAGGCGAACAACTCGAGGGCGTTCTCGCGAAGGACGGTGACCACCTCGACCTCGGCCTCGCGGCCGACGGCCGGAAGGCAGGAGAAGGTCTGGAGGGAAACGAAGGCCTGGTAGCCGACCCCGCCGACGTCGATCAGGATCTCGCTGGGCTGCCTCACCTTCAGGATGCCGCGCAGGCGTCCGATCATCCGCGCACCGACCGCCAGCTGCGGCCGCGGCCGCGGGTAACGCCGCGCAGGGAGACGGCATCGGCCACCCGGGCCTGGAAGGTGCCGGCCAGACCGTGGCAGAGGGCCGCCGCCAGGGCGTCGGCGGCGTCGGCCTCGGGCAGTGCGTCGAGGCAGAGCAGGCGCTGGACGGCGAGCTGAACCTGGGACTTCTCGGCCCGGCCGTAACCGACCACGGCCTTCTTGATCATCATCGGGGTGTATTCGCTGACAGCCAGTCCGGCCGAAGCGGCCGCGGCCATGGCCACGCCCCTGGCTTCCCCGAGGCGAAAGGCGCTCTGGACGTTCCGGGCCAGGAAGTTGCGCTCCAGGCTGAGGGTCGATGGGGCTGCCGAGGAAATGACGGCGAGGAGTTCGCGATGGATCATGACGAGGCGCGTCGCAATATCGCCCCGCCCGGCCTCAATGACCCCTGAAGCCATATGCGTGAGACGGGGCCCGTCGCAGTCGACAACTCCCCAGCCGCAGCGGATGGTACCGGGATCCACGCCGAGAACGCGCAAACTCACCTCCGTATGAACTTTATTGAGCAGGATCAGGAACTTGGAGATGCACCCCCGGTTCTCGCCGGGCCCCCCTGCCGCCTCTTCCGGCCACAACATCGGCGGCCTATTGACGGCCTGCCGTTGCCTCCACCTTCGCCTCTTTTTTGCACGGATACCATACGACCCGGGGGCTGTAAACGCAGGGTTGGGGTTGCACGACCGATCGGTATGGGGTTACGTGGTTCCACGCAGACCGGACCAAGTCCGGCCTGGACCGAGCCCAGGGCAAGGCCCTGGAAGGGAACCGGAGTGCAGCCAAGGCCGCACCGGATCCGCCGGGGGGACGCACCCGCCGGACGCAACGCTCGGGGCACCCGCGACCGGGTTCGCCCGATACGGACGAAAACAAACTATGCGTAAACCCATTCTTCTCCGCGTTCTCCTCGTGCCCACGCTGGCCCTTGCCGGCGGCTGCGCCGCGTCGACCTACCCCCTGAACCCCCAGATCGCCGCCCAGGTCGGGCTTCCCGAGCCGGGCGTCTCCTTCACGGAGAGAGTGGGTCGCGACCCGGACGGCTCCGGCGCCATCCTCCAGCAGGGCTCCTGCTCCTGGTACGGGCCCGGCTTCCACGGCCGTCGCACCTCGAGCGGGGAAGTCTTCAACGAGAACGCCCTGACCGCCGCCCATCCCACCCTGCCCTTCGGCAGCGAAGTGGAGGTCACCAACCTCCACAGCGGAAAAACCGTCCGGGTTCGCATCAACGACCGCGGTCCCTTCGCCCACCAACGCATCCTCGACCTCTCCTACGCCGCCGCTGCCTCCATCGAACTGGTGGGCAGGGGCGTGGGCAACGTGAAGCTTCGCCTGGTGGACGTTGACCAGGCCAAGTGGAGCGACAATGTCTACGCACTGCAGGTGGCCAGTTTCCCCTCGAGAATCGATGCAGAGCGATTCGTGGAAGGTCTCAGCACCTCGCAGCGCTCGGCCGGCCTCTACTACGTGAAGCAGCCCGACGGCGGCAAAGGCACTTACGACGTGCGCTTCGGCCCCTTCGACTGTGAGAAGAGCGCGAAGTCGGTCGCCGAACGGCTGCGACGCTCCGGCCTCCAGCCCGCCGTCACGCGCGAAGACCTCACCCGCGCAGCTCCGGCCACTACCCCGGCCACCGCGACGAACTGATCCCGGCGACTTCCTGTTCAGGGACGGCCGGTCGTCGCAGAGATCAACCAGGACAGATAGCCCGCTTCGACGTGCTCCGGTGCGATCCGGATCACTTCCGGACACGAATAGGGATGCAGCTCGAGGATGCGGGCCTCGAGCTCGACGACGCGGGACGCCGCCGTCTTCACCAGCAGCAGCACTTCGTCCTCCTCGCAGACCTTCGCCCCGGCCGCCGGCGCTGCGCCCTCCTCCCATCGATAGACCGAACGCACCGCCGTGCGCGTCACGCAGGCCGCCAGTCCCTCCTCGACCAGCGTCCTGGCCAGGCGCGAGGCCGACGCTTCGTCGGCCGTCGTCGTCAGGACGAGGACAGCGCCGCCACGTTCTTCCGCTTCACTCACCCGCAGCCCCCAGCGCGTCGTTCACGTCGCGCGCCGCGTCCTTCGCTTCGCGGACTTCCCGGGCTTCACGCGCTTCTCTTTCCCGTCGCGCGCGATGCGCCCACACCTGCACCAGATGGTCGTAGTCGGGCAGGGGCGGAGGTGACGGATCGTGGGGCATGGGGCAACGTCCGCGCGCGAGGCGCCAGCGAACGAGGACCCGCCTCCAGATCGCACCGGGGCTGACCGGCAACATGCGGCCCGACTCCACCAGGGCGCGACGCGCCACGGTGAGGTGCTCCCGCGCCAGGTGCGGCCAGCGCGAGACGGCCGCCTCGAATGCGTCGGCGGCGGCGCCCGGATCCGCATCGCTGGCCTCGGCCACTTCCACGACGCCGCGAGCGTCGAGGTGCCCGAGCGCGTGCAGGATGAACGCGCACTCGAGATAGCTGTCGAACCAGAACATGCGCGGTCCGAAGGGCTCGAACTCGGAGTCCGCGCGGCGCCGGGCCCTCAGGATGCAGATGGCACTTGCATGGCGGCGCGGCCCCTCGCGATCCACGCAATCGCGGATGATCTGCAGGTAGTCGGCGCCCTGCACGCCGGCCTTCCCCAGCAGCCCCTCGAGGCGACTCCACGGCAGGCGGCGTTCGACCGCATCGGCATAGAGCGAGTAGATGAGGGGATCCGACTCCCAGTCGTCACCGAAGAGAAGCTCCACGCCATCGCGTCGGCCCGAGCGCGCGCTCTGGAGAAGTTCGGCCAGCTTGAAGCCCACGTGCTCGCGCAGCGCATCGAAACGACCACGCACCAGGTGGTGGAGCTGGTGCTTGAAACGGATCTCATCGACCTCGATGCCGTCCATCGAGAGTTTTTCCCGGATGGCGCGACCGATCTGCGGGGGGGATGCGGTGACGAAGTTGACCGAGGTGGTCCCGCCGCGCTCGGCCGCCGTGCGGCGCAGTTCTTTGACGAGGGCCGCGACGCCGGGAATGGCCTTTTTGTCCTGGGCCCTCTCGAACGGAATGCGCAGCAGGCTGCGCAAGGATTCCGTGTCGGTGGCCAGGTAGGTCTTGTCGAGATCCCAGCGCTGTACGGTGTGCGTGCTCAGAACCGGACTCCTTCGCAGCGCCACTCGCCGAGAAGGCGGGCGGTGCACGGCGCGACGTCTGCGCCGCCGTCGAGGCGGGAAGCGAGTCTGCCGAGTGCAGCGGCATCGTCAACGTCGTCCCAGCCCTCCAGCACCTCGAAGGGGTAGCCAGCGCGCCGGAGCGCCTCGCAGGTGGCAGCGAAGACCCCGTCGCTGCTCCACGGCGCGTCGATGCGAAACAGTTCCGGCAGCGGCCGCCTGGCGCCCACGAGCACGTAGCCTCCGTCGGCGGCCGGGACCAGCACGGCGTCCACGCGGGCGAGCGCCTCGAAAGCGGAGCGGACGAGAGCCCCGGGCAGGTCCGGAGCATCCGTGCCCACCAGCACCGTGGGCCGGCCCGTGGCCAGGCCCCTGCCGAGCACCTCCTCCATGCGCGTGCCGAGGTCGCCCTGCCCCTGCCCCTCCACCGGGAGGCCGAGCCGCGCCGCTTCCTCCTCGAGGCCGCGGCCGAACCCCTGCCCCGCCCCGTCCAGGGCCACGCGCACCTCGAGGCCACCGGCGACGGCCACGGCGGCGAGCTTTCTGATCGTATCCAGGGCAAAAGCCTCCGCGAGGCGCGAGGCCTGGGACGAAGTGAGGGGCGGGCAGAGGCGGGTTTTGACGAGGCCGGGGACGGGGGCCTTGGCCATCACGAAGACCACGCCGCCGCCCATTCGATCAGCACTGCCACGCCGCCGGCCTCGCGGCAACCTGCACCGACGCGGTGCGCGTCGCAGTTGACATCCCCCGGCTCTCCGGTAAATGTCGCGGGCTTTTGAGGGAAAAGACCATGTCTTATGCGGTGATCCGAACCGGCGGTAAACAATATCGAGTCAGCCCTGGCGCTCGTCTGACGATCGAGAAGCTCGTCGGCGACCCTGGCCAGCAGGTGGAATTCTCCGAAGTCCTCCTGCGTGGAAACGGCGAAAGCGTCGAGATCGGCGCCCCGCTGGTCGATGGAGCCGCCGTGCGCGCCGTCATCGTCCAGCAGGACCGTGGCCCCCGCATCCTCGTGTACAAGAAGAAGCGCCGCAAGAACTACCGGCGCCGGATGGGTCATCGTCAGTACGAGACCACCGTCCAGATCACTTCCATCGACTGAGCCGAGCCTGGAGATTCCGCGATGGCGCACAAGAAAGGTCAAGGAAGCAGCAAGAACGGTCGCGACAGCCGCGGCCAGCGTCGTGGCGTGAAGAAATTCGGCGGCCAGACGGTTCTCGCCGGAAACATCATCGTCCGCCAGGTCGGCACCAAGGTCCATCCGGGCAACGGCGTCGGCATGGGCCGCGACTACACGCTGTTCGCCCTCATCAACGGCGTGGTCAAGTACGAGACGTTCGGAAAGGGCGGCAAGACGCGCGCCTGCGTCTACACGGCCTGAAGCCCGTCCAGTGAACTTCGTCGACGAAGCGCGACTGCGCATCGTCGCCGGCGACGGGGGCGACGGCTGCGCCGCCTTCCTGCGCGAGAAGTACCGTCCCCACGGAGGTCCCTCCGGCGGTGACGGCGGCAACGGCGGCAGCATCGTCGCGATCGCCGACGAGAACGTCTCCACCC
>JBHEPB010000168.1:0-9199 GCA_046260515.1 Binatia bacterium | reverse complement strand
GGCGTGCTCAAGCACGTGGAACTGCACCTGGTGGACCAGCCGGGCCGCTTCGGCGGCGCCCGCCTCGAGAAGGCCGAAGGTCGCCGCGTGATCCTCGAGGACGGCTATTTCACCACCTGCGAGACCGACCAGGGCCACCCTCCCGACTGGGAGCTGCGCGGCAAGCACCTCGACGTCCAACTCGACGACTACGCCCGCATGAAGAGCGCCCGCCTCGAGGTGAGGGGAGTGCCCGTCCTCTACCTTCCCTACGTGATCTTCCCCACCAAGGAGACGCGCCAGTCCGGGCTGCTGCCGTTCTCCATCGGCACCTCCACCAACCGCGGCGTGGTCTTCTCGCTGCCCGGCTACTGGGCCATCGACAAGCACCAGGACCTGACCATGACGGCGGTGGTCGAAACATCGGCCCGCCTCGGCATCGAAGGTCTCTACCGCTACGCGCCTTCCCGCAAGCGCTGGGGAGAGTTTCGGGCCGCCTACTACAACGAGGAAATCCGCGGCGACGCCAAGCCCGGCACCCCGGCCGTCGGCGTGCCCGACAGCCGCGGCAACCTCGAGCTCGTCCACCGCGAGTACGGCTCCAAATGGACCGGCTACACCGACATCCAGTGGGTGGGCGACGAGCGCTACCTTCGCGAGGTGAACGACCTCGGCGGCGACGCGCCCTCGCGCGAGTACCGTCGCACCCAGCGCTACACGACGATGAAGGCGGGCGCCTTCAGCACCAGCGGGTTCACCAGCGGCGGCGTCGAGGTCAAGATGTGGCAGGACCTCGTCGGCGAAGTCCTCGACGACGGCGACACCACCACCTCGGACCCGGTGCTGCGGGACACCCTGCAGAAGCCCGTGGCCGGCTGGATCCAGACCGACGGCAACATGGGGCCCGTCGCCTTTGCCGTGGACTCGAGCCTGGCTTCCTTCATCCGCGAGAAGGGGGCGGGGGGCGAGCGCCTCGACATCGCCTCGACGATGGCCCTCCCCCTGCTCACCACCGGCCCCGTCCGCGCCCGGGCCTGGACCAGCGGGCGCGGCAGCGCCTACGTGATGAACGAGCGCGACGTGCGCGACCAGAGGGAGCAGATCGTCGACAGGCTGGACGCTTTTCCCACGCGCGGGGTCTTCGAGGCGGGCCTCGAGGCGAGGGGAAAACTCGCGCGCGACTACCACTTCGTGGACGCCGAGCAGTGGTCGGGCCTCTACCACACGCTCGAGCCCTTCACGGCCATGCGCTACTCCAACCGCAGCACTTACGACGAGATCCCCCTGTTCGACCGCCTTGAGGCCATCGACGGCCGCGACGTGGCCACCTACGGCATCGACTCGCGCTTCCTGCTCAAGCGCCGGTCTGGCGGCGAGACCGGTCGCAGCAAGCCCGGCAGCGGGGCCTTCGAACTGGCCAGGCTGTCCCTGGCCCAGACCTACAACATGAGCCGTGAAGTCGTCGACGACAACTTCTCGGACATCGACCTCGCGGCGTTCCTCCAGCCCGTCGAGGGCTTCGCGGTCCGCACGCTCGCTTCCTACAACGTCGGCGCCAACCAGCTTCGCGGCGCCAACGCCTCGATCTCCTGGGAAACGGGTCCCCTCGGGCCCATCCTGCGCGGACCCGATTCGCGTATCGCCGCGGCTTACCGCTACGTGCGCAGCGACACCGTCGACGACGTGCTGCAGTCCACCGAGATGCTGGCGCGCCTGGCCTTCACGCGGAACTTCGCCCTCGGTCTCAAGGGCCTCTACGACATCGTCGGCAACACCTTCGTGGAGAAGGCCATCGGCGTCACCTTCACTTCATCCTGTGACTGCTGGTCGGTGGGAGTGGGCGTCGTGGAAAGCGCCAACCCCTCGGTGAGCTTCGGCGTCGGCGATCGCAGCAGCCCGAGCGAGGTCCAGGTGCGCCTGGCCTTCGAACTGATGGGCCTCGGTGGTTTCGGCAGCGGCGTCACCCAGCGCAACACGCCGGCCATGAGCAGCGTGGAGTACGACGATGTCGGCTTCTGGAGAGCCGGCTGGTGAAGAAGGCGGCGCGGCTGCTGGTCGCCAACCGCGGCGAGATCGCGATCCGCATCCTGCGCGCGGCCGCCGCCCACGGCTGCGAATCGGTGGCGGTGTACTCGTCGGACGACGCGCGCTGCCTGCACGTGGCCCGCGCCGACCGGGCCCTGGCCCTCGGCGCCGCCGGTCCCAGAGCCTACCTCGACATCGAACGCATCGTCGCCGCCGCCCGCGAGGGCGGCTGCGACGCGGTCCATCCCGGCTACGGCTTCCTCAGCGAGAACGCCGCCTTCGCCCTCGCGCTCGCGGAAGCCGACATCGCCTTCGTGGGGCCCACGCCGGCCCAACTCGCCCTGTTCGGCGACAAGACCAGGGCGCGGCTCCTGGCCGAGGAGCAGGGCGTGCCGGTGCCGGCCGGTCTCTCCCACGCCGTGACGGCCGACGAAGCGAAGCGCTTCTTCAACGAACTCCAGCGCGGCGACGCCATGATGATCAAGGCCGCGGCCGGCGGCGGTGGTCGCGGCATGCGCATCGTGCGCCAGGCTGCCGACATCGACGAGGCCCTGGAGCGCTGCCGCTCGGAGGCCCAGGCTGCCTTCGGATGCGGCGACGTCTACGTGGAGAGGCTGCTTGCGCGCGCTCGCCACATCGAAGTGCAGGTGATCGGCGACGGGCACACGGCCGTGGCCCTCGGCGACCGCGAGTGCAGCCTGCAACGCCGGCACCAGAAACTGGTCGAAGTGGCGCCGAGCCCGCGCCTTTCGCCGAAGCTGCGCGGTCGCCTCTTCGACGCGGCGGTGCGCATGGCCGAGGCCTGCCGCTACCGCAGCCTGGCGACCTTCGAGTTCCTCGTCGGCGACGAGGGAGCGGAAGAGTTCTGCTTCATCGAGGCCAACGCCCGGCTGCAGGTGGAACACACGGTGACCGAGGCGGTGACCGGCCTCGACCTGGTGCGCCTCCAACTGGCCATCACCGACGGCGCCTCCCTGGCCGAACTCGGACTGGCTGCCGGCAGCGTGCCCGCCGCCAGGGGCAGCGCCGTGCAGCTTCGTGTGAACATGGAGACCATCGGCCGCGATGGAGCAGTGAAGCCCACCGGCGGTACGCTGACCGTCTTTGAAGTGCCTTCGGGGCCGGGCGTGCGCGTCGATACCTTCGGCTACGCGGGCTACACCACGTCGCCGGCCTTCGACTCCCTGCTGGCCAAGGTTGTCGTGCATGTCGAGGACACCGATTTCGCCAGGCTGGTCGCCAGGGCCGACCGCGTTCTCGGCGAACTGCGCATCGAGGGCGTCGAGACCAACGCGACCTTCCTCCACGGCCTCCTCGCCCAGGAGGAGGTGAAGGCCGCGCGCATGACCACGGGTTTCGTGGACGAACACACGGCCCGCGTCGTGGACGCAGGAGCTTCGCAGCGTCTGTCCTCGTTCTTCCCCGCGAGCGATTCCGCGAGCCCCGCGGCAGCGTCGCGTCCGGCCAGCGTGGGCGCGCGCGTCGATGCCGTGGATCCCCTGGCCGTGGTGCGCCACGGCAAGGGCGGCGCCGCGGCCGAGGTCGCGCCTCCGCCGACGCCCGCCGCGCCCGCAGCGAACGACGTCGAGGCGCCGGCGGGTACCTTCGCGGTGCGCGCACCGCTGCAGGGCACCGTGATCAGCGTGACCGTGGCCGAGGGCGATGCCGTGCCGGCCGGAGCCCAGCTGCTGGTGATGGAAGCGATGAAGATGGAGCACGTCGTCGCGGCTCCGGTCGCCGGCATTTGCCGCGGCCTGGCCGTGGCCGCCGGCGACACCGTCTTCGAAGGCCACGCCCTCGTCCTCCTCGAGGAGCGTGACGTCGATTCCGCGGCGACCGCGGAGCAGGCCGACGTCGATCCTGATCACATCCGCGCCGACCTGGCCGAGGTGATCGAGCGCCACGGTTTCGGCCTCGACGCCGCGCGGCCCGAGGCGGTGGCGCGGCGCCGAAAGACCGGCCAGCGCACCGCCCGCGAGAACGTCGAGGACCTCTGCGACGAAGGCTCCTTCGCCGAATACGGCGCCCTGGTGATCGCAGCCCAGCGCCGCCGCCGCGGCCTCGACGACCTGATCCGCCGCACGCCGGGCGACGGCATGATCTGCGGCCTGGCCCGCATCGGCGGCGACCGCTTCGGTCCCGAGCGCTCGCGGGCCGTGGTGATGTCCTACGACTACACGGTGCTGGCCGGCACCCAGGGCCTGCAGAACCACCGCAAGAAGGACCGTCTCTTCGAAATTGCGTACGAGCAACGCCTGCCGGTGGTCATCCTGACCGAAGGCGGGGGAGGGAGGCCGGGCGACACCGACGGTTCAGGCGTGGCCGGACTCGACTGCCGCGCTTTCCAGTTCTTCGGCCGCCTGTCGGGCCTGGTTCCGCTGGTGGGAATCAACTCGGGCCGCTGCTTCGCCGGCAACGCGGCCCTGCTCGGCTGCTGCGACGTGGTGATCGCCACCGCCAACTCGAGCATCGGCATGGGCGGCCCGGCGATGATCGAAGGCGGCGGACTCGGCGTCTACCATCCCGACGAAGTGGGGCCGATGTCGGTGCAGACCCGCAACGGCGTCGTGGACATCGCGGTGGCCGACGAAGCCGAAGCGGTGGCCGTTGCCAAACAGTATCTGTCCTACTTCCAGGGGCCGCTGGATACCTGGACGGCGGCCGACCAGCGCCGCCTGCGCAGCGCCATCCCCGAGAACCGCCTGCGCGTCTACGACGTGAGGCGCGTGATCGAGACCCTGGTGGACGAGGGCAGCCTGCTGGAACTGAGGCGGGACTTCGCCGCCGGCATGGTGACGGCCCTGGCGCGCATCGAGGGCCGTCCGCTCGGCATCGTCGCCAACAACCCCGTCCACCTGGCCGGGGCCATCGACCCGGACGGCGCCGACAAGGCCGCGCGCTTCCTCCAGCTCTGCGACGCCCACGACCTTCCGGTGCTCTTCCTCTGCGACACGCCAGGCATCATGGTCGGGCCCGAGGTCGAGAGCCGCGCGATGGTGCGCCACGCCTCGCGCCTCTTCGTGGTCGGCGCCAGCCTGACCGTGCCCTTCTTCACCATCGTGTTGCGCAAGGGCTACGGGCTCGGGGCCCAGGCCATGGCCGGCGGCAGCTTCCATGCGCCGATCTTCACGGTGGCCTGGCCGACGGCCGAGTTCGGCGGGATGGGGCTGGAAGGGGCCGTCAAGCTCGGCTTCCAGAAGGAGCTCGAGGCCGTCGAGGATCCCGCCGAGCGCCGCAAGCTCTTCGACGAGATGGTCGCCCGCATGTACGAACTCGGCAAGGGCGTCAGCATGGCCTCCTTCTTCGAGATCGACGACGTGATCGACCCGGCCGACTCGCGGCGCTGGATCACCACGGCGATCACCTCGGCCCCGCCGCCGGCTCCGCGCAGCGGGAAGAAGCGGCCCTGCGTGGACACGTGGTAGGCGAGGCCTGCCAGCCCCGGACGCGGCACCTTTGGACCGCCCGGCGGGCGTGGTAAGCGCGACGCGATGGCGAAGAAAAGGAAAGCCGGTAACCGCGGCAACCTGACGCCCGGCAAGGCGTCCCCTTCGGATTCGCCGGCGCCGGTTACGGCGTCCCGTGCGGATGCACCGCTGCCGCGGGAAGCCGCGCCGGCCGCGCCGAAACCCCCAACGAGGCCGTCGCCGCCGTCGCCGCAGGGCCCCGCGCCCTCGCGCCTGGAGTCCGTGCTGGCCGCGCGCTGGTTCCTCCCTGCCGTCCTCGTGATCGCCGCCCTGCTGCGGGTCGCGCACGTGATGGCGCTGTCCACCACGCCCTTCTTCGACAACCTCGGGCTCGACTGCCTCGTCTACGACGAGTGGGCCCAGCGCATCGCCGCGGGCGACTGGATGGGCAGTCGCATCTTCTACCAGGATCCCCTCTATCCCTATTTCCTCGGCGTGATCTACGCGGTCTTCGGGCGCGACCTGATGCTGGTCTACCTGCTGCAGGTGGGCTTCGGCGTGGCCACCTGCGCGCTCACCGCCGTCCTCGGACGGCGCATCTTCGGCGCCGCCGCCGGCAACCTGGCCGGCGCGATCGCGGCGCTCTTCCTTCCGTCCATCTTCTACGAGGCCCAGATCGAGAAGACCTTCCTCAGCGTCTTCCTGGTCGCTGCCTTCCTGGTGCTGGTGCTCGACCGCCGCCGCGGCGCCCGCGTCGCAGCCGGCGCCGTCCTGGCCCTGGCCGCGCTGACGCGCGCCAACCTCATCGTGTTCATCCCGCTGGGCATCGCCGCGCTGCTCTTCGAGAGGAACACGGCGACGACGGGGCGGCGCCGCCGCGCCGCCTACGACTTCCTGAGCCTGCCCGACGGATACGGGATGCAGCAGGCCGGCGCCTTTCTCGTCGGCTGCCTGCTGGTGCTGGCGCCGGTGGTCCTGCGCAACCACCACGTGGAAGGCCAGTGGGTGCTCACCACCTCCCAGGCCGGCCAGAACTTCTACATCGGCAACAATCCCCTCAACACGACGGGCAGCTACATCGTGCCGCCCTCGATCCGCCCCGACCCGCGCTACGAGGAGATCGATTTCCGCGCCGCCGCCGAGAAGGCGGTGGGGCGGACGCTGAAGCCGTCGGAGGTCTCCGACTACTGGAACGACGAGGCCTGGAAGCACATCCGCTCCCAGCCCGAATTCGCGCAGATGATGTTCCTGCGCAAGTTCCTGCTCTTCTGGAACGACTACGAGGTTCCCGACAACCTCAACATGTACCTGCTGGAGCGCTGGTCCTGGGTGCTGCGCCTGCCCCTGCTCGGCGTGGGGGCGATCGCGGCCCTCGGCATCCTCGGCGGCATCGTCGCCTTCGTCCCCAAGGTGGAGGTGCGCGCCCTCGTCGTCTTCATCGCGATCTACTGCGTCACCGTCATCGCGTTCTTCGTGTTCTCGCGCTACCGCATCCAGATCGTCCCGGCCCTGGCGGTGCTGGCCGCCCATGGCCTGCTATGGCTGGCGGGGCAGTTGCGCGCGCGGCGTTGGGAGAACGCCGGCGGCGGCGCCGCCGCGGTGCTGATGACGGCGTTCTTCTGCTTCCAGAGCTTCGAGTGGACCGACAAGGACAAGGCCATCGCGATCAGCCTGAACAACCTCGCCGCCCTCCACAGCCAGCTCGGCGACACGCCGAAGGCGATTGCCACCTACGAGGAAGCGGTGAGGCTCCGGCCGGAGGGCGTAGTGGGTGCGATCCGCCTCCTCGGCGACCACTACCTGCGCAGCGGGGATCTCGACCGGGCCGAGCAGTACATGCGCCAGGTGGTCACCATCAAGCCCGAGAGCCGCATGGGGTGGAACGCCCTGGTGCAGCTCTACGGAGCGCGCCAGGCCCGCGGCGACACGGACGCCGCCCTTGACGCGAGGATGGCCGAAGCCCTTCTCGGGGCCGGGCGCGCCGGCGAAGCGCGTGCCGCGGCGGCGAGGGCGGCGGCGGCCGGCCATCCCGTGGGCGCCGACCTCGAGCGCCGCCTCCAGGGCGCCGGCTCCTGAGATCGCGGATCAGCAAGCCACGGATCGGGAGGCCGCAGTTCAGCAGGCCGAGGTTCAGCAGACCGGAGATCAGTAAGCCGGAGGAGGACCGACCAGGTCGGTAGGCAGGAAGGCCTCGCGCGGCTTCCCGCTGCCCGAGGCACTGGTGCCCGGCACGTCCACCTTCTGCCAGGTGCCGCTGCCGCCGTCGCGGTCGGGAACCGGGTTGCCCGAGGGCGCGAAATGCTGCCCGCCCCAGGCCTTCGAGACTTCGGCGGAAGCGTCGGCCGCCTCGTCGCGCAACGCGATGAAGTTGGCGCCGACGCCGTCACCAACGAAGGCCGCCAGGCCGTCCATGCGAAGTGAGCCGGGGGCCAGTCCGGTCTGCAGCACCTCCACGAAGGCGGAAGGCACCCAGCCGTATCGAACGTCGTCGGCGTAAGGCGGACCGTCCTCCGGAAGGAGTGAACTCGGCAGGTCGATGCAGAAGTAACCCGGCACGAGCTCGCCGAGGGAGGCGTAGCGCTGGCCCTTGCCGAGGAAGGCCGACTCGCCGCCGGTGACGGTGGCGCGCGAAGCGACCACGGCCTCGGTGATGCGAATGCGGCTTCGCGTCATGAAGTCGCGGGGATCCAGGTGCACCATCGGCGTGCCGGTCGCGCTCTCCGGCTTGCGACCGAGGAAAGGATGGAAACGGCGGTAGTACTCGTTGCCGAGGGCCTTTCGCCGCACCGGCTCCACAAGGTCGGACATCACTCCGAAGTGGAGGTGCGCGGGGATGTCGGTCGAGCCGCTGCTGCCCGCGATAGCGACGCGCTGGCCGCGCGTCACGCAGCCGCGCCGCGCGAACACCGCGCCGAGGTGGGCGTAGGTGGTGTAGACGCCGTCGCCGTGACGCAGCACCAGGTAGTTGCCCCAGCCCGCGCCGCAGCGACCGTTGGGCGGGTTCTCCACCGGATCGGCGGGCGACGGACAGGTGGCGCGCACTCCCACCACCTCGCCGTCGGCAGCCGCATACACGGGAGTCTGGTCGGCGGGCAGCGGCAACTGCGAGAGCAGGTCCACGCCGGAATGATAACCGAGGCGGCCGCTGCCGAGGGGCACCGAGCCGAAGCTGGCGTAGTCCTGGATCACGCGCGGCTCTTCCACGGGCCAGGAGAGCAGGGGCGCGCCGTCGCCGCCGCAGAGGCTGGTCACCACCGTGAGGGAGGTCCTTCGGCGGTCGTTGCTCGGATCAACCTGCCCGGACGTGTCGTTTGTGTCGGCGATGGCCCAGACGAAGTGGTCGCCGACGCTGCGGCCGGCCAGCTCGACGACGCAGCGCACGCGCGTGCCCTCGCCCGCCGGCAGGGCCGGCGTGGAGACGGCCTGGCAGAGTACGTCGTCGCCATCGTCGACGGCGGTCGCATCCTGGTTGATGCGGAAGGTCGTCACCGAGGCGGCGGTGGCCGCGGTGCCGCGGTTGAACACGCGCGCCTTGACGATGAGCGTGTCGCCGTTGCGGGCGATGGAGGGACGCACCGACAGCCGCTGCACCACGAGGTCCGGACCGTCGGGGGCCAGCACGGTGAAGGCCTTGCTGCCGCTGTCGTTGCTGCGATCGTCCTGGCCGGCCGAGTCCGTGACGTCGGCGGTCGCCCACAGGAAAGCCGGCCCCGGAACCTGGGCGCCGACCACCCACGGGCAGAGCACGTCCGCTGAGGCGCCGGCGGCAACGGCGACCCGATCACGAT
>JBHEPB010000166.1:0-15918 GCA_046260515.1 Binatia bacterium | reverse complement strand
TCCTTGATGTCGTCGGCGATCTGAAAGGCCAGGCCGAAGCGGGTGCCGAAGGTGGTGAGGCATTCGAGGTCGGCTTCAAGGGCGCCGGCCAGCAGGCCACCGGCCCTCGCCGCCGCCTTGAGCAGGGCGCCGGTCTTGCGTGCGTGGATGGCCTGGAGGAGTTCGACGTCGGCCGCCGAAGGCTCCGCGCCGGTCGGGCCGCTGGCCGGCTGCCGCGTGCCGCCGTGCATGCCGTCGGCCATGAGGTCGGCCGCCTGTCCTCCCACCATCCCTTCGCGCCCGGCCGCGCGCGCGATCTCCTGGATGGCTCGCCCCTGCAGGGCCGCCTCTGCCACCGGCTCCAGCATCACGACGAAGGCCTCCGTCAGTAGGGCGTCGCCGGCGAGGATGGCCATGCCGTCGCCGTAGACGACGTGGTTGGTCGGCAGCCCGCGGCGAAGATCGTCGTCGTCCATGGCGGGAAGGTCGTCGTGGATGAGGGAGTAGGCGTGGATCATTTCCAGCCCGGCGGCGAAGCGGACCAGGCGCGAGGCCGGCGTCCCGAAAGTTTCCGCGACGGCCAGCAGCAGCAGGGGGCGGATGCGCTTCCCCGGCGTGCGCAGCGAGTAGCGCATGGACTCCACGAGGCGATCCACGCCGAAAGTGGTGGCGCCGGCGCCTTCGAGGGGCGCCAGCACGGCGGCGAGCGTGTCCTCGATCATCGACGAGAGGCGCGCGGAAGCCGGCGAGGTGCGCGGCGGGGAGCCGCTCATCAATCGAGATCCGTGGCAGGATCCTCTGTGAGATCCTCGTCCTCGTCGTCTTCTTCGTCGCCCGTCTCACCGGCAGCAAGGGGCGAGAGCACGGCCTCGCCGCCCTCCCCCTGCGTGAGTTCGTCGATGCGGGTCTGCACGGCGTCGATGCGCGAGTGCAGGGTGCGCGCCAGGGCGACGCCCTTCTCGAAGGCGGCGAGCGCCTGCTCCAGGGGAAGGTCGCCCCCCTCCAGTCGCCGCACCGTTTCCTCGAGCTCGGCCATGGCGCGCTCGAAATCGGGGCTGTCGTTTTTCTTCGGCTTCCTGGCGGCCATGGTGGTCATCCTCTTCGCGCCCGTTGTGCTGCGCCGGGGTCCAGCGCAAGGTCGATGTCGCCGGGGCGGTTCACGTTGTGCATCTCGCGGGCGCTCCCCGCCTCGATCACCAGCGGCCGGAGGCGAGGCAGCAGACGATGCAGGGCCCGGTTGCCCTCCCTTAGCCCAGCGGCGAGGACCGGCAAAGCCGCGCGCGGATAGAAGGCGACCAGCGGTTCGAGGCCGCGGCGGCTGCGCACCACCACGGTGCGTCCGCTGCGGCGGGCAAGACGCGCCACGGCGGCGAGTGTGTCTGCTCCGAGCAGGGGCGCATCGCAAGGCAGCACGAGCAGGCCCGAGCGAGATCTCAGCAGCGCGCCCACGATGCCGCCGAGGGGCCCGGCATCCGGCGCCGCGTCTGCAACGAAGGCGGCAGAGACAGGGTGATCGAAGGCGCCGCTTCCCGCCACGAAGACGTCGCCGTCCACGCAGGCGCGAAGCAGGGCAAGGGCGTTCTCGGCCAGGGTGCGACCGCCGACCACCGCGCGCCGCTTGTCGCTGCCGAAGCGCCGCGACCGCCCCCCCGCCACCAGCACCCCGTCGATGCGCGAAACCCGGGACAGGTACAGGTTTTCCGAAGGAAAACCTGTACCTGTCCCGGGTTTCTCAGTAGTCGTAGTCGCTGGTGCGATCCTTTTCTTCCTTCGGAGTGCGGGCGGTCTGGCCTTGGAGGGTGGGGACTTTGAGCGTGATGCCGGGAAGGCTCACGGGATCGACCTGGGCGCCGGCCAATCTCGCGCCGAAGTGCAGGCGCGCGCGCGAACCGGCCGGCATGCGGCCGATGGGCGCGCCGCGCTTCAGCCACGCACCTTCCTCCACGTAGACTTCGCCGAGGCCGAAGTAGTAGGTGTAGAGCCCGTAGCCGTGGTCCACGACCACGATCTTGGCGCCCGGCCCATTGGCCACGAGGGCCACCGAACCGATGCCGGCCGAGATCACGTCGGCGCCGCTCTTCGGCGCGAGATCCACGCCGGTGTGGGGCCGCCCGAGGCTCGTCTCGCTGGTACGCCGCATCGCAAACGTGGCGACCATGGGACCGGCCACCGGCGTCTGGAAGGGCCCGTTCCAGTAACGCTCGAGGGTCACGCGATTCCACAGCGAAACCAGACGCGGATGGGAGCTGACCAACTCCTCCACCTGAAGGTCCTCGCGCGACAGCGACGCCTCACCTCGACTCTCCTCGTCCATGCGCCGCGCGCGCACCGTCACCACTTCGGCACCGTGGCGGGAGCCGACGTCCCAGCTCAGTTCGTAGGGTCCGGGCAGCGTGTCGATGTCCACCGCGAAGTAGGCCACGAACAGCCCGTCCTCGAGCTGTCCCATGTAGCGGCGTCCGGCGATCATCACGGTCCCGCCGGTAGCTCCGGCCGGAGGCCGCACCTGGAGCCGCATGATGGCGCCCGGGTAGACGATGGGCGGATCCATCACGGCGTAGTAGGAGCGGTGGGCCCCTTCTTCCTCCGCCGCTCGCGCGACTCCGGCTGCGGCGCCGAGCACCAGGCAGCAGCCGAAGGCTGTAGCCGCCAATCCAATCCCGCTTCGCATCCTCACTCCTCCGATCCTTCCTGGTGATCCGCCCCAGCTTTCTGATCAGCGCCGGCCTTCTGATCCGCCCCGGCTTGGCCGTCCGCCCCCGTTTCGATCCAGGCCAGGTCCGCGCCGACGCGGCCGCGGTGCAATCGAATCTCAATGCGCTGGCCCCCGACGAGCCCGTCCGCGTCGCGCAGCACGCGTCCGTCGGCCGTGGTGGCGAGGCTATAGCCCCGCTCCAACACCGCAAGCGGACTCAGTGCATCCAGGGCAGCCGCCAGCTCCGCAAGCCGGCGCAGCGGCATCGCCACCCGGCCGCGAATGGCGCGCTCGAGATGAAGGGTGGCCCGGTCGGCCCTCTGCCTCATCTCGGCCACGCGGGCAGCGGGATGCCGCAGCCGGCCCGAGGCCGCGTCCACCGTCATGCGAAGCTCGGCCAGGCGGCGGCGCGCGGCGGCGCCCAGGCGGTAGGCAGCTGCGGCCACGGCCGCCGTGAGATCCGAGCGCACCGGCACGACGGCTTCGGCCGCCGCCGTCGGCGTGGCCGCGCGCAGGTCGGCCGCCAGATCGCAAAGCGACACGTCCACCTCGTGCCCGACGGCCGAGACCACCGGCACGGGAAAGCCGGCCACGGCCCGCACCACTGCCTCGTCGTTGAACGCGGCGAGATCTTCGGCGGCACCGCCGCCGCGACCCACGATGACGACGTCGCAGCGGCCGAAAGCGCGAAGGCGGGCGAGCGCGGCCACGATGCTGCGCGGAGCCTCGCTGCCCTGCACCACCGACGGCGCCAGCACCACGTGCACGCCGGGGCAGCGCCGTCGCAACGTCACCAGGATGTCGTGCAGGGCGGCACCCGTGCGCGAGGTCACCACACCCACCACGCGTGGAAGGAACGGCAGGGGCCGCTTGCGCTCTGCGGCGAAGAGGCCTTCGGCGGCAAGCTTTTTCTTGAGGGCTTCGAGTGCTTTCTGGGCCGCGCCGGCTCCCACCGGCTTCATGGCGCTGGCGTAGAGCTGCATGCGGCCGTTACGCGCGAAGACGCCCATGCGACCGCGCACCACCACCTCGTCGCCCTGGCGGGGCTGGAAAGTGAGGCGAAACGCGTCGCCGCGCCACAGCACGGCGTCCACCGACGCCGACGCGTCGGAAAGCGTAAAGTAGAGATGGCCGCTGGCGGCGCGCGTGAAGGCCGTCAGTTCGCCGACCACATAGACGTGGGGAAAGTCCCTCTCGAGGCTGCCCGAGACGAGGCCCAGCAGTTCACCGACCGAAAGCGGCGCCTCGTCCTCGAGGTCGGTCAGCGTCAGCGACAAGGGCCCTGGACCTCTGGGCTAGTGAACCGGTTCGCCCTCGGCGGCGGCCTCGGCGGTTTCGGCGGCTGACTTGGCAGCCGCTGCCGCTGAAGCGGCCTTCAGGTCGTCGGGAATGTCGAAGCCGGCCACGCCGCCCATCTTGACCACGTCGCCCTTCCAGGTGCCCATCAGCTCGACGGCCTTGCGCAGCTGGGAATCGCTTTCCAGGTCGAAGTCGTCGCGCGAGCGCAGCGTTTCGTCTTTCGGGTCGATCTCGATCTTGTCGGGCTCCACGACCACGTCCGGGTCGATGCCGTGCTCGTGGATGGAGCGGCCCGAGGGCGTGTAGTAGCGGGCCGTCGTCAGGCGCAGGGCCGTGTCGTCGCCGAGCGGAAGGATGGTCTGCACCGAGCCCTTGCCGAAGCTCTTCACGCCGAGGATGAGGGCGCGGCGGTGGTCCTGCATGGCGCCGGCCACGATCTCCGAGGCGCTGGCCGACCCTTCGTTGACCAGCACGATCATGGGCACCATGCGCCGGGTGCCGTCGGTCTTGGCGAAGTAGCTGGTGGTCTGCGACTCCATGCGGCCGTTCACGCGCACGATGAGGCCGGCGTCGAGGAACAGGTCCGAGATCGACACGGCTTGGGTGAGCAGCCCGCCGGGGTTGTAGCGCAGGTCGAGGAGGATGCCTTCCACCCCGCCCTTCTTCTGCTTGTCGAGCTTGTCGAGGGCGGCGACCAGCTCGTCGCGGGAGCCGTCCTGGAAACCGGTGAGGCGCACGTAGGCGTAGCGGTCGTTGACCAGGCGTCCGCCGCGCACACTCTTGATGCGGATGACCTCGCGGGTCAGCTCCACGTCCACGAGGTCGTTCACGCCCTTGCGCTTCAGCGAGAGGCGCACCTTGCTGCCGGGCTTGCCGCGCATTCTCTCGACGGCCTGCTGGAGCGGCATGTCCATGGTCATGTCGTCGTTGATCTTGATGATCTGGTCGCCCGGCTTGATGCCCGCGCGGAAGGCCGGGGTGCCGTCGATGGGGGTCACGATGGTCAACAGGCTGTCGCGCACCGTGAGTTCGATGCCGAGGCCGCCGAACTCACCGTGGGTCTCGATCTGCAGTTCCTTGTAGCCCTCGGGGGTGAGGTAGGAGCTGTGGGGGTCGAGGGAGGAAACCATGCCCTTGACCGCACCCTCCACCAGGTCGTGGCTGCCGACCTCGTCCACGTAGTGGCGCTGGACGATGGCCATGATGCTCGCGAAGGTCTCGAGCTCCTCGTAGGTGTCCTTGGAACCGGAAGCGGCGCGCAGGGCCGTTGCGGTCAGGACGCTGCCGAGAGCACCGGCGATCGCCAGCGAGAGAAGGAAGTTCCTGCGGTTGGAGGGGGGAAACACTCGCGGAGTATAGCAAAGCGAAAAAGGCCCACAACAAAGCTTCCGGCCCGACTCGCTGTTGCGTGCCGGTTGGGTTGGTCCCCGGGCCCCGGACGGGGCGCGACCGGCGGCGCGGGGAAGCAGCTTCAGGGTGCGGCGCCGGGGAGCCCCTGCAGCCAGGGCACGGGATCGATGGCCTTGCCGCGGTCGCGAAGTTCGAAGTGCATGTCGGCGTTGTCGGCCGGCAGGGCGCCGAGGCGGCTGCCGGCCCCCACGCCCTGCCCTTCCTTGACGGCGACGCTGCCGAGGCGAGCGTACACCGTGTGGTAACGGCCCCCGTGGCTGACGATCACCGTGTTGCCGAGGCCCGGGACGTTGCCCACGAAGGAAACCTTGCCCTCGCCCACGGCCTTCACCGGCTCGTCGTGCCCGGCGCGCAGAATGGCGCCGCGGTACGTGGCGCCGCTCTTGTGCTGCTGGCCGTAGTTGGCCACCACCTTGCCGGCCACCGGCGCGGGCAGTTTGCCCTTGTTGGCGGCGAAGGAGTCGGAGGCGCCCTCGCTGCCGAACATCCTCGACAGGAAGCCCCGGCGCCCCTGCTCCGGGGAGCCTTCGGCGGCAGCCTCCGGCGCAGACGCGGCCGCCGGCGGCAAACTCGGGGCCAGGACGGCGGGGCCGTCCACCATCCCGGGCGGGGCCTCGTCCTCTTGCGGAACCGGAGCGGCGCCGGCCGCGGGCGTCGGCGCCGAGGCGGCCGCCGACGCCTCGGCTTGAGCTTTTTCCTTTGCTTCCGACTCGGCGGCTGCCTTGGCGGCGGCGGCGGCCTTCGAGGCTTCGGCCTGCGCTTCCGCCTTCGCCTCGGCTTCCGCCCTGGCCTCGGCCTCGGCCTGCTCGTTCTGCGCGGCCAGCAGCGCCGCCTTGGCTTCGGCGAGCTTCGCCGCCGCGGCCTCCGCCGCTGCCGCGTCGGCCGACGCGACCTCCTCGGCATCTTCTGTCGCGGGCGGCGCAACCTGGGCACCCTCGGCGGCCGGCCAGCTGAAGTCGCCGTCGGCTTGCGCGGCGCCGGACGGGGCGGCCGCGACGGTCGCGCCGCTGGTCTCCTGGCCTTCGACCTCGGAGGGAGCCCCCGGGGCGCCGGTCTCGAGGCCGCCCCTGCCGAGGGCCTCGAGGCTGCCCGGGCTCACCCCGGTGCGCGCTTCCTCGACGGCCCTGTCCAGGCCGGCCGCGGCTTCCAGGCGATCGGCGTCGAGGACGCGGAGTTGGTCGGCGATGGCCGCGTCCTCGGCGCGGGCCCGGTCGAGCGAGGCGATCACGCTGCCTTGCTCCACCTCGACCACGTTGAGCCTTTGCTGCTGTTCGGCGGCCAGCGCCGCCAGGTAGCGCGACAGCCTCGCGCTGCGGGCGGGATCCGGATGCCAGCCGGCCGCACCGGCGCCGAGCTTGGCGCTGCGGTAGATGACCTCCACCCTGGCCGTGTTGTCGGCCTGCAGCTTGGCGATGCTGGCGGCCAGTTCGTCGCTGCGGGCGAGGAGCTTGTCGCGGGGTGCCGCCAGGGCCTCCCTGCGGCGCCGGGCTTCCTCGATCCCGGCGTCCACCTGGGCCAGGCGCTGCTCGGCCGCGGCCACCAACTCCGCCCACGGATTGCCCTTCGCTTCCGCCGCGGAGCCGCCTCGGACGCCCTGGTCGCGCCGTTTGAGGATCAGGTCCTCGCGGATCTGCTTGGCCTTCTCGACCCGCGAATCGACGGCAACAGCAGCACCAGGAAAAACCATCGCCGTCACAACAAAAACGAGGAATAACAAATTGTTATGGACGAACAACGCAGGCAGAACTCGACCTGCGGAAGGGGCCCCCGCGAAGGCCGAGAACCTCGGACTCCCGGCAAGGCGGGAGGGGATCCTCAGCGCCACTCGGAAACCCGTCGCATGCCGACGGCGCTTCCGATGCCGCCGAGCACGGCTCCCCACAGGATGAGGGTCAGGCACTGGCTCGCGCTGAGGAAGGCCACGCGGGCTGCGAATGCCGGCAGGCTCGACCGGATGGGAATGGCCACGGCCTCGAAGACGAGGAACAAGACCACGAGGGCCATCACCGCCGCCGCCACGCCTTCCAGGATTCCGGCCAGTACCACCGGCCCCCAGTAGCCCCGCCCTTGAGCGCCCACCAGGCGAAGCACGTTCATCTCGTCGCGCCGGGTGTAGGCCACCAGTTGGAAGGTGGTCATCACGATCATCAGGGATGCCGCCAGGGTGAGGGCCCCCAGGGCCCAGGCCACCCAGCGCACGATGTCGGCGGCGGTGCTTCCGCTTACCACGGCGGCGCGGCTGGACTGGATGTCGGATACGCCGGGCAGGGCCTTCCAGGCCGAGATGCGTGCGTCCACGTCGGCATCCGACAGGCGGCGCTCGAGGCGGATTTCCAGGGAGGCGGGCAATACCTGGGGCGACAGGCCCGCCAGCAGGGTCGCCGAGCTGTCCATGCTCTGCGCAAGGAATTGCCATGCTTCCTCGTGGCTTACGAAGCGAATATCAACAACTGCCGGATCCTGCTCGATGCGCGTGCGGGTGCCCACCACGTCCGTCTCTCCGGCCGCCGCCGAGAAGTAGAGGGACACGTCGATGCCCGAAGCCGCCCAGCGCGCCACGGCCCGGTAGGAGTTGGAGGTGACCAGCAGGACAGCGCCGGCAAACAGGACACTGGCCGCAATGCTGGCCAGGGCCACGCCGGAAGCCGCGGGCGATGCCTTGATGCCGTCGAGGGCGCGCTGGAAGTAGTATTCCAAGGAAGACCGCTCCGCCCGGCGTCGCCGTCAGGCCCGCAGTTCCTCGAGGGAGGACTCGTCGCTCAGGCGGCCGCGGTTGATCACCAGCACGCGACCGCGGAGCACGGAGAGAGCCTCCATGTCGTGGGTCGCCATCAGTACCGTGGCCCCGTCGCGGCAGGCCTGGGTGAGGATCTTCAGGACGCAGAGGGCCTGGTCGGGGTCGAGGCCGAGGGTCGGCTCGTCGGCCAGGATGAGGACGGGGCGGTTGACGAGGGCGCGGGCCAGGCTCACGCGCTGCTTCTCGCCGGCGCAGAGGTCGCGGGCGAAGCAGCCGGCCGCATCGTCCAGCGCCACGCGCTCCAGGGCCTCCTCGGCCATGCGACGGGCTTCCGCGCGACTGCGGCCGCGGACCTGGGCCGCCAGGGCCACGTTGTCCACCACCGACAGGCCTTCGATGAGACGGGGCTCCTCGAAGACGAGGCCGAGGTCCCGCCTCAGTTCAGCGATGCCGGCCGCCGTCAGGCGCCCGAGATTGCGGCCGTTGACGATGACGCTGCCGGCGTCGGGAACGATCTCGCCGATGAGGATGCGAAAGAGCGTGGTCTTGCCCGAGCCGCTCGGCCCGGTGAGGGCAGTGAACTCGCCCTCGCTCACGCGGAAGCTCACGTCGTGAAGGGTACGGCGCGAATCGACGAAACTCTTGGAGACTGAGTGAACCCGGATCATCTGGCCGTCGGCAGCACCGCTGCCCCTCTCTCCTCTTCCTGCCGCCCTCGCCGCCGCCACTGCTTCCTGCGTCCGCTCTCCGTTTCCGGATGGAGCGGGGCCGGCCTTGCGCCGCCCGCCCCTTCCGGAAGTCCCTCGCTCATCCGCCGCCGAGCATCTCGTCGATCCTGCCGAGGAGCTTGGGAGCGGCCCCTCCACCTTCGTGGGGAAGAGGCCCGATGATCTTGTCGCTCAATCGGCCCTGACGATCGACGAAGAACGTTTCCGGATAGCCGGTTATACCATACTGCGTTCCGATCACACCGTCCGGATCGAGCAGCACTTCGAATTTCACCGGCGATTTCGCAAGAAAGCTGTGCACGGTTTTCGGATCTTCGTCGCCGGCCACCGCGAGGATCACGAGGCCCTTGTCGGCGTAGTCGGCTGCGAGACGGTCGAGCACCGGAAGTTCGGCGATGCAGGGCGGGCACCACGTGGCCCACAGGTTCACCAGCACCACCTTGCCGCGGTAGTTGGACAGCTTGCGCACGGCGCCGCTGGTGGACTGAAGGACGAAGTCGGGCGCCATGTCGCCCTTGGCAGGTGGCCCCTGGCTCTGGCAGCCGGCCAGCGCGAGGACGGCGCAGACGAGGGCCGCGGCCATGGGCGTGGTCCTGCTCACGGCCCTCTTCACGCGCCTGCCACCTTGGCCACCGGCGAGGCGGCGGCTGCACGTCCTGTGACCCGCGGCGCGGACGCCGCGCCGCGAAGGGCCACGAGCGAGGCGATGCCGGCCACCGTCATGCCAAGGCCGATGAACTGGGCCTGGGACAGCCCGAAGGCGAGCCGGGGCTCGACGCGGATGAACTCGACGAGGAAGCGGAAGAAGCCGTTGCCGACCATGTAGGCCGCAAACAGAGCGCCCAGGGGCGGGTTGCGGTGCCGCCACTTCCACAGCACGGCGAAGACCAGGGTATAGGCCGCCGCCTCGTACAGGGGCGTCGGATGGACCAGCACGCCGGGCGCATGTTCCCAGGGCGCGATGCCGTTGGTGTAGGCCACGCCCCACGGCAGCGTAGTCACGGTTCCCCAGTCGCCGTCGCCGGAGACGTGGCAGCCGATGCGACCGAAGGCCTGGCCCAGGGCCAGCCCCGGCCCGCAGCAGTCGGCCAGGGTCACGAAGCTCATGCCGCGGCGACGGCCGAGGATCCAGGCGGCCGCCGCCCCGCCGAGGAAGCCGCCGTACCAGACGAAGCCGGAGCCGGCGAGGAGCTCGGAGACGGGCGCGTCGAGGAAGGCCTGCGGGTTGTTGAAGATCGACAGGATGCGCGAGCTGGCCAGGCCGATGAGGAACACCCAGACCAGCAGGTTCCACAATTCGTCGCCGTTGCCGCCGCGGCGTTCGTACTCTTTCACGGAGACCATCGAGCCGAAGTAGAAGCCCGCGGCCATGAGCACGCCGAAACTGTAGATGGTGATGGGACCGAACTCTGCAATGACTGGGAACACGGTCGGTCGATCTTAGGCGATCCCGGGCCGATTCCAAGCTTTCGGCGCACATCGGGCCGTGAGGATCCTCCTCACGACGGGCCTGGAGCCGCCACCTTCGCTGCCAGCGCGTCGCGGATCGACGTTCCTTCGTCGAGCATGGCCTGGTACTCCATCACGAGGCGGGGACGCCGCATCCCGACCACGCCCGTCAGCCTGCCTTCCCTTGCGAACAGGGCCACGAAGCGGAACTCCTCGAAGCTGCCGTCCACCTTGTGCACCTCGTCGTCCGGCGAGGGATACCCGGCCATCTGGATCTTCACGCCGAACTGGTCGGTCCACACGTAGGGGACCGGATCGTAGGGTTCGACGCCGTCGGCGCCGCGCAGCAGGCGAAGGGCCGCCGCACGGCCCTGGGCGCTGGCGTGGGTCCAGTGCTCGACCCTCACCTGAAAACCGCCGCGCCGCGCGCTCTTCCAGCGCGCCACGTCGCCGGCCGCCACGATGCCGGGCGCGGCCGAGCAGGTCTCGTCGCAGAGCACGCCGTCCTCGAGCGGGAGGCCCGAGTCTTCGAGCCAGGTGGTCTCGGCCTGGACGCCCACGCCGATCACCAGCACGTCCACGGCCAGCACCCGTCCGTCGCTCAGGCGAAGGCGCTCCACGCGGTCCTTGCCCTCGATGGCCGTCACCGTGGTCGTGCAGCGCATGTCCACGCCGTTGTCGCGATGCAGAAGCGCGGCCAGTCCGCCGAGATGACGGCCGAGGGCGCGCACCATCGGCGCGGCCAGAGGCTCGATCACCGTCACGTCGAGGCCGCGCTGGCGGCAGGAAGCCGCCACTTCGCAGCCGATGAAGCCGGCGCCGATCACCGCCACGCGCGGCGCGCCGCGAAGAGCGGCCGCATCGAGGTCGGCGCGCAGGGCCAGCGCATCGTCGAGGCTGCGCAGGTAGTGGACGCCTTCGAAGCCCGCGGCCATCTCCAGGCGGCGAACGCGGGCGCCGGTGGCGATCACGAGGCCGTCGTAGGAGAGCTTCTCGCCATCGTCGAGGGTGACGAAGCGGGCAGCAGGATCGAGGGAGGCCGCGCGCGTGGCGCGCCGGAAGTCGAGGTCGAGATCGTCCAGCCCGCCGCGGCGAAGGGTGAGCTTGTCGGGCTCCCACTTGCCCTGGAGGATCTCCTTGGAAAGCGGCGGACGGTCGTAGGGAAGGTAGCCCTCGGCGCCCACCAGCACGATGCGGCCCGAAAAGCCCTCCTCGCGGAAGGCCTCGCAGGCCCTGAGGCCCGCCAGCGAGGCGCCGACGACGACGACGGTGGAGTCCGAAGGATGGAGGGCGTCACGCACGGGCCGGGATCATGCGCGAAAAAGCGGTGCGCTGCGAGCGCGCGGCCGGCCTCCAAACCGGCCGACGCGACTTCGTCCTCAGAACTCGAGCTGCACCCGGTTGATGAAGAGGTCCTCGTCGCCGCGGTTCCCGCCGGGGGCTCCGCCGCGGAACATCGTGTGCTCGTAGTGGAGGAAGACCGACACGTGGCGATGCAGGTACCAGCGCACGGCCGCCGCGACGGCGTCCGCGCTGCGCGCCGACTCGTCGGCCAGCGCGAACTCCTTCTTGAAGACCTCGCCGTCCACGTCCAGCGCGGACCAGCGCAAGGTCACTTCCCAGGCTCCCCAGTGGCCGCCGCCGAAGTCGAAGGGCGCCTCCGGCACCACCCCGTCCATCGAGGCCTTCTCTCCGGTGAGCACCCAGGAAGCGCGCACCTGCCAGGCGTCGTTGCTCACCCAGCCGCGCACGTCGTCGCGGGAGATCTGCTGGGAGCTGAGCACGTACTCGCTGAGAAGCCCGAAGGGCCCCTCGAACCAGATGGCCTGGGGCGACACGCGCACGCGGTCGCCGTCGGCGATGACGTCGGGGCCGTCGTCGCGGTAGATGAGAAAGTCGGAGCGGCCCGACGTCTCGAAGGTGGGCAGCCCGTCTTCGGAGTTCGAACCCTGTTCGCGACCGTAGGTGGCGGCCAGGCCGAGCCCCGCGCCGCGAAGCGGCGAGAACATGTTGTCGGACCACGGCCTCGCGAACACGCGGGCCACCACGTCGAAGGCATCGTTGAAGTCGCCGTCTTCGCTGTTGCCGTCGGGGACGCCGTTGACCAGGGCCACGGCGTAGCGGAAGCGGTCGTCCGGGAACGCCCCGCTCAGGCGAACGCCGAGGTCACGGTTGGGAACGAGGTTGTCGCTCAGGGCCCTCTCGGCCACCGGCAGGCCCCTGGCCCTCTGCAGGCGCTCCAGGCCGAAGGGGGTCTTGAACTTGCCCGCCCTCAGTTCCAGCCAGGGCGCGAACTCGAAGTCGATGTAGGCGTCGTTCAGCGAGACGTCGCCGCCTTCGAAGTCCGTCATCAGGTTGTAGTCGAAGCGCTCGCCGATCTTGCCGCGCAGGTCGATGCGGGCGCGGCGCATGCGGAACTCGTCGTCCTGGTCGGCCGAGGAGTCGTCGAGGTAGAAGCGGCCGTCGGCTTCCAGGTGGGCGCCGATCCTCAGCTTGTACTCCTCGTCGGCGGTCTCCAGGTAGAAACCGTTCTTGAACCCGGTCTTGGCCTTGAGCTTCTCGGGGCCGTCGGTGGCGAAGCCGGCGTCGCCGGTGTCGGCGAAAGGCTCGACGGTCCATGTCGAGGTTGGCTCCGGCGAATACGCCTCCACGGGAGCGGTCGGGGACTGGAGTTCGCGGGCTACGCTTCCGCTCGCGGGAGCGGAAGCGGGCACGGGCGCAGGCCCGCCGCGACGGACTTCTTCGAGAGCCTTCTCCAGGGCTTCGATGCGCAGCAGGAGCTCTTCTACAGTGGGGCCCTTCTTCGCGTCGGCGGCAAGCGCGTCCGCCCCCGGCGCCGCGGCGAACATGAGGGCGAGCACCATCGCGATGCCACGGAAGTTCTGGTTGCCGGTCATGGTCCCCACCTCCGCCTTGCCGCCAGCCCGCCGTCTCTGGTCCTCCAGACGGCTGCCCGCGAAAGGCGGCGGGATGATGACGACAGCGCCCGCAGTGGGCAATGGACCCCTCTGCGCAGCGGGGAGGCGGCAATTCCCGCGGGGGCGGCGGCCTGATAGGACTCGCCCTCGTTTGGAGGACAGCCCCATGCCCCAGCCCGCCGGCGACGAACGCCTCTTCGACATCATGTGGACCTGCCGCGCCATGCGGCGCTTCAAGCCCGACCCGGTCCCGGAAGAGCTGCTGCTGCAGCTGGTGGACGCCGCCCTGCACGGTCCCAGCGGCAGCAACGCCCAGAACTGGCGCTTCGTCATCGTGCGCGACCGCGCCCAGAAGGAGAAGGTGCAGAAGATCTGGCAAAAGACCTGGGGCTTCTATCTCGACACCTTCGCCACCGCCGGGCTGAGGCCGGGCGAAACGCCCGAGCAGCGCGAGAAGATGAAGAACGTGGCCACCGAGCTGGCCGACCACCTGGCCGAGGTGCCGGCCCTCATCTTCGTATGCGTGGCCAAGGACGAGCTGCTGGCCAAGGCCCTCTCCTCGCCCGCCACGCTGGTCAAGCTGGTGCAGCACTTCGGCGTCGCGGGAGCACTGCGCATGGCCACCAGCGGGCCGCGCATCTCGGGCTTGGCCGACGGATCCACGGCCTACCCCGCGGTGCAGAACATGCTGCTGGCCGCGCGCGCCCTCGGCCTCGGGGCGGTGCTCACCACCCAGCACTTCTTCGTGCCGGGTGAGTTCGAGGCGGCCGTCGGGCTTCCTTCCAGCGTGACGCTGGCCGCGGTGATTCCGGTTGGCTTCCCCAAGGGCAGGTTCGGCCCGGTGCGCCGGCCCGACGCCCGCGCCGTCGTCTCCTGGGACCGTTACAGCGGCTGACGACGATCCCGATCTCGTGCCCGTCGCCCCGCCTCTCGCCGCGCTGCCCATCGATGAGGTCCTCGCGGACGTCATCCGTTCGCTCGCGACCACTTCCAACCTGGTGCTGAAGGCCCCCACCGGCGCCGGCAAGACCATGCGCGTGGCCCCGGCCCTGCTCAGCCTGGCGCAGGTGCAGGGCGCCGTGCTGCTGCTGGAGCCGAGGCGCGTGGCCGCGCGCGCGGCGGCTCGCCGCATCGCCTTCGAGCGCGGCGCGACGCTTGGGGGAGAGATCGGCTACCACGTTCGCTTCGACCGCAAGACCTCGCGCTCCACGCGCCTGGTGGCCATGACCTACGGCATCTTCCTGCGCCGCCTCCAGGAGGACCCCTTCCTCGACGGCGTGGGCGCCGTCGTCTTCGACGAGTTCCACGAACGCAGCCTCGACGCGGACCTCGCCCTGGCGATGGTTCGCCGCACCCAGCAGGAAGTGCGCGGGGAACTTCGCCTCGTCGTGATGTCGGCCACCCTGGACGCCGCGCCGGTCTCCGCCTTCCTCGGCGGTGCTGCCGTGGTCGAGAGCAAGGGCCGCAGCTATCCGGTGGACGTGCGCCACCGCGACGTCGTGGACGAGCGCGCGATCCTGCGCTCGGTGGAGAAGGAACGCGCCGTCGAGCGCGCGGTGGCGACGGCCGTCGCCGGCGCCCTCGACGAAACTCCCGGCGACGTCCTCGTCTTCCTTCCCGGCGTCGGCGAGATCCGCCGCGCGCGCACCGCCCTCGAGGGCCTGGCCGCCGCGCGCAGCCTCGACCTGGTCGAACTCTACGGCGACCTCCCCGCCGAGCAGCAGGATGCCGTGCTGCGCCGCGGGCCTCGCCGCAAGGTGGTGCTGTCCACCAACGTGGCCGAATCCTCGGTGACCATCGAGAACATCAGCGCCGTCGTCGACAGCGGCCTGGCGCGCGTGATGCGTTTCGACCCACGGGTGGGCATCGACCGCCTCGAACTCGGCCGCATCTCGCGAGCCTCGGCCGACCAGAGGACGGGAAGGGCCGGGCGCACGGGGCCGGGCATCTGCATCCGCCTGTGGAGCGCGCACGACGATCGCGCGTTGAGGCCCACCGAGGAACCCGAGGTGAGGCGCGTGGATCTTTCGCGGGCCCTGCTCGAACTTCGCGCCTGGGGCGAAGCCGACACCTCAGCCTTCGGCTGGTTCGAAGCGCCGGAGGCCTCTGCCCTCGCCGCCGCCGAAGCGCTGCTCGCCGACCTTGGCGCTCTCCAAGGACGCGGGCTCAGCGCGCTCGGCCGGCGCCTGGCCGCCCTTCCTCTTCCGCCGCGCATCGCGAGGCTTCTTCTCGAGGGAAAGCGCCTCGGCATCGCCCGGCGCGCGGCGCTGGCGGCGGCCCTGCTCACCGAACGCGATCCGCTGCGGCGCGGGCCCGGCGCGGCGGCGCTGAGGCCGACCACGGCCCACGAATCCGACCTGCTGGAGAGGGTGCTGCTGCTCGAAAGTTTTGCGACGTCGCGTTCGGCAGGCGCCGAACTCAACGTGGGCGCGGCCCACTCGGTGCTGCGCGTGGCCAAGGAACTGGAAGCAGCGGTTCGCGAAGCAGACTCGGTTCCCTCCCGCGGCGGCGAGGGAGACCGCCCCGCGAGAACGGCCGCGGCCGTCGATGCCGAAGAAGCGCTGCTGCGCTCCCTGCTCGCGGCCTTCCCCGACCGCGTTGCGGCCAGGCGCGGCGATGCGGCCCCTCGCAGCGGCGCCGCGGCCGGCGACCGCGGCTTGATGGTGGGCGGTCGCGGCGTCCGCCTCGCGACGGAGAGCGTCG
>JBHEPB010000159.1:0-6041 GCA_046260515.1 Binatia bacterium | reverse complement strand
GCCGCAGGTCGGCTCCCGGCGAGCCCCAGGGCCAGCGGCCCCCGCGCGGAGCCAACGCCCTGCCGCGCGACGACGAACCTCCGTCTTCCGAAGACCTGAGTCCGGACGTCGCGGCTACCTTCGAAAGGTTGTGGCGCGCGGCCCGCGCCAGGCAGGACGACCAGCCCCCAGTCGCAACGGACAACAAGCGCGGGTCGTGACTCTCGTTTACCGGGAACGAACGAAACGCCGCGCAGCGCCCCCTCAGACCAACGCGCCCCGCCGTTTCTCTTCGGCCGGCTCCGGCCACTCGGGTTCCACCCATTCCTCGGTGGAAGCGTCCACGCAGGCACGTACGAGAGCATCGACGTCGAGAAGTCCCTCGGCCTCGAGAACCTCCGGCTCCTTGGCGCCGACCGACGGGTGGCGGGGAACGAACAGCGTGCAGCAGTCCTGGTCGGGCTGGATCGAGATCTCGTAGGTGCCCGCCCGGTCGGCGTAGCGGCTGATCTCGAGCTTGTCGGATCCGACCAGGGGCCTCAGCACCGGGTAGGTCGATGCCCTCTCGATGAGGTTCATGTTGCGCAAGGTCTGGGACGCCACCTGCCCGAGGCTCTCGCCGGTGACCAGAGCGAGGCAGCGGCCGCGGCGCGCCAGCTGGGAGGCGATGCGCATCATCATGCGGCGGTAGAGGACGACTCGCAGGGGTCGCGGCACGCTGGCGACGATCTGGGCCTGGCATTCGCCGAAAGGCACCATCGTGAGCCGGACCCGTTGCTGGCCGCGCGCGAGGATGGCGGCCAGCTGCCGTGCCTTGGCCTGGCTGGCCGCGCTCAGGTAGGGAACGCTGTGGAAGTGCAGGGCATCGATGCGGGCCCCGCGCCTTTGCATGCGCAGCCCCGCCACCGGCGAATCGATGCCGCCGGAGAGCAGCAGCAGCAGGCGCCCGGATGTGGACGCCGGCAGTCCCCCGCAGCCCTCCACGCGCTCGAAGGAGAGCAGGATCTCGCCGGGAATCACGTGGACGTGGACGGCGGTCTCGGGGTTGTCGAGGTCCACCGGCGCTCCCGTCCCCTCGTGGATGCGGGCGCCGATGCGGCGCCCGATCTCCGGAGATTTGGTGGCGAAGGAGCGGTCCACGCGCCGAACCTGCACGGCGAACGTGCCTTTCGGCTTCCAACCCGACGCGAGCACCTCGTCCACCGCGCGATCAAGGTCGTCGAGGCTCGCGCCGATGCGGCGCGCGGGGAAGCAGTTGGCGATGCCGGGGATGGAGGCCAGCCTCTGCAGCACCCTGTCCACGTCGGCCTCGCCCACTTCGACGAAGAGGCGCGACCACTGGTGGCGCACCGCGCGGGTGCCGAGGCCGCCGAGACCGCGGCGCACGTTCTCGAGGAGACGCGCAACGAACATCGGCCTCTGTCCGAGCTTGAGCGCGATCTCGCTGAAATGGACGATGACGACGTCGGCGTTCACGCGGGGAACCTAGCCGCGCCCGCAGCGCAAAGACAGCCATGGCGTCCCCGCAGCCGTTTGCCCGCGCCGCCCTGCACGAGCACGATGACGACGGCATGGATTTCCCCGAGCTCCTCGCCCGCCACCTCGGCCGTCGCCGGCGCATGACCCTCACCGACCACGCCGCCATCGCCTGCGCCGTGCTGGTGCCGCTGCTGCCCCTGCCCGGCCATGGACAGGGCGAAGAGTTCGACGTCGTCTACACGCTGCGCAGTGAGCACCTGCCGAACCACAAGGGGCAGGTGGCTTTCCCCGGCGGCAAACGCAGCGGCAACGAGGACCTGCTGGGAACGGCGCTGCGCGAAAGCGCCGAGGAAGTCGGGATCGCGCCGGCCGACGTGCGTGTCCTCGGCTGCCTGGACGACGTCAGCACCATGGCCGGCCAGTACGTGATCACGCCGTGGGTGGGGCTCCTGCCCGCCGACTATCCCTTCCGGGCCAATCCCTTCGAGGTCGCCGACATCTTCGCCGTGAGGCTCTCGGCCCTCGGCGACCCTCGCCACCACGCGCAAGCGACGAGGCAATGGGGAGGAAACGACTACGAAATCGAGGTGATCACCGCCGGGCGCCACGAGATCTGGGGAGCCACCCACCAGATCACCCGCAACTTCCTCGACCTCGCCAGCGAAGCCCGCCGGATCCCGGCCACCTGAACGAAAAGGTCCGGCCACGGGCCGGCAAGGGAACGAGTCGCCGGCGTTCAGCCGACTTCGAATACCATCCCGTCCTCGACCCTCTCGAACTTGAAGTCCGTCGCCTCGCGCACGTCGGCGCCGAGGTGGGTGAGGAGCAGACGCTTGCAGCCGAGCCGCTCGCGGTGCGTGAGCAGTTCAGCGTAGCTGGTGTGCATGGGGACGTTGGGCTGCAGGGTGCAGCACTCGCAAAGGAAGAGGTCGGTTCCCCGGCTCTTCTCGACGAAATCCTCGTTCCAGGCCGAATCCCCCGAAAACAGCATCGTCCCCTCGGGCGAAACGATGCGGAACCCGAGCGAGAAGGGGTCCGCGTTGTGGACCACCCGGAAGGCCTCCACCTCGAATCCCGCCACCGTGGCGCGCGAACCGGGGAACATCTCCACCACCTGGATCTCGAAGGGCAGTTCGAAGGACTGCAGCTCGCGGTAGAGCGCGGCGTACAGGGCGAAACTGCGCTCGAGGATGGTGGGCGGGCCGGCGATCACCAGGGGCCGCTGGCGCGGGTTCTCGAACAGGTACTCGAGGAAGAGGAAGGGAATTCCCCCGAAGTGGTCGCCGTGGAGATGGGATATCAGCAGGGCATCCGGGGTGTCGGTGGGGATGCCCATGCGCTTCATCCCGGACAGCACGCCCGGCCCGCATTCCAGCATCAGGCTCCCGCCGGCGTGCTCGAGTAGGTTGCAGCTATGCAGGGCGCCGCCGGAACAGAAGGCGTCTCCCGACCCGATCACGGTCAGCTTCACGGGCGCAAACTAGGGGCCCGGAAAGCGGCAAGTCAAGGCGACGCCGGGTTTTTCCGGCGCGGCCCCGGCTCCGGAACAAGTACGGAGCACGATCCCCGAGCCGACCCGGGATTTGCAACCGGAGACCCCTGCCCGCAGTTACCTGCGGTGCAATTCGAGGTTTCGATCGATTCCCTGGCGTATGGCGGCAACGCCGTCGCTCGCCACGACGGCAGGGTGCTCTTCGTGGCCGGCGCGGTTCCCGGCGAGAAACTTCTCGTCGAAGTCACGAAGGACCACGGCTCCTGGGCCGAAGCCGGCATCGTCCGCATCCTGGAAAAGGGTCCCTCCCGCGTGGAGGCCCCCTGCCCCATCGTCCGCGACTGCGGCGGCTGCCCCTGGCAACACGTGGACTACTCCACCCAGCTCGAGGCCAAGGAGCAGGCCGTCGTCGAGGCCATGCGCCGCATCGCGGGGCTGGACGAGGTGCCGATCGAACCCATCGTGGCCTCGCCCGACACCTTCGGGTACCGCAACCGCCTCAGCCTTCGCTTCGAGAACGGCAGGATCGGCTTCTACCAGGCCCGCACCAAGCGCCTCGTGCCGGTGCCCGACTGCCTGCTGGCGGTGGACGAGGTTCGCCATGCCCTGCCGGCCGTCGAACGGTTCCTCGCTTCCCTGGACACCCGGGTGATGCGGGTGGAGATCGCCTCGCGCGGCCTGCTGCCCGGGGTTTCGGTCGCCGTGCAGAGCGCAGGACGCCTGCGACACGGTGACACCCTTGCTGCCCACGCCGTCGTGGAGGACCGCGCATCCCCGGTGCGCGGCCTCGTGATGCACGGTCGCGGCTGGAAGCGGGCCTGGGGCGATCCGCGGCGCCGCTTCGAAGTTTCCCCCGGAGTCGTCGTGGACTTCCCCGGAGCCTCGTTCGGGCAGGTGAACACCAAGGCCAACCTCGACCTGGTCCGCATGGTCGTCGAGCGCTGCACCGAGCGCCCGCCCGCCAGGCTCGTCGAGCTTTACGCGGGCGCGGGCAACTTTTCCTTTGCCGTCGCCCAGCGCGCCGGAAAGGTGCTGGCCGTGGACGAGGACGAAGGAGCGATCGAGGCGGGCCGGGCAGCGGCGCGGGCGGCCAACCTGCGCAACCTGCGCTTTGCCGCTTCGCGCGCCGAAGCCTGGCTGGAGCAGGCCCAGGAGCCCGTGGACGTGCTGCTGCTGGATCCGCCACGAAGCGGGCTGGGGACCGCGGCGTCCCGGGCCGCGACCCTCGGTTGTCCCCGCGTGGTGTACGTCTCGTGCAACCCGAGCACGCTGGCCCGGGACGTGCGCGAGTTCGCGAACGCCGGCTACCGTGTCCTCAGCGTGGCGCCGATCGACCTCTTCCCCCAGACCTTCCACGTCGAAACCGTCTGCACGATGGAATTGACATGATCCGGACCGCCTCCTAGGCTCGATCCCGGACGCTGCCGGACCAGGCGAACATGAAGAAGAAGACACCAGCCGCCACCACCGCCACGGGTCCCCGGACCAAGATCACCATCCTCCCGGGCAAGGGCGTCTCCCAGGCCATCAACTACCTGCTCGAGGACCGCGACGAGCTCGAATGGCTGGTGGCCGTTGGTCGCAACAAGGACGGCGAGATCTTCTTCTACGACACCGGCGGCGACATCATCGAGGACCTCGGCACTCTCGAGTACCTCAAGGCCCGCATCGCGCGCGCCCACTTCGGCGAAGACGTCGAATAGCTCCCCCGCCCTTCCCACCGACGACATCCCGGCCCGCGTCGGGGCCCGCGTTTGCGATTGATCCGCAGGACCGCGGCGTATACCCACCTCCATGACCGGCTCGCGCTGGCGCCCCTTCCTCCCCAAGACCGTCACCGTCCTCAGCGAAGGCTACCGGCCCGCCGATCTTCGCGCCGACGCCCTGGCCGGCCTCACCGTCGCCATCATCGCCCTCCCGCTGGCCATGGCCCTGGCCATCGCCAGTGGCGCCCCACCCGAGCGCGGGCTCGTCACCGCGATTGTCGCCGGCTTCCTGATCTCCCTGCTGGGCGGCAGCCGCCACCAGATCGGCGGGCCCACCGGCGCCTTCGTCGTCGTCGTCTTCAACGTGATCGCCGTCCACGGCTACGACGGCCTCCTGCTGGCCACGCTGATGGCCGGGGCCCTGCTGGTGGCAGCCGGCCTGGCCCGCCTCGGGACATGGATCAAGTACATCCCGGACCCGGTCGTGACCGGATTCACGACCGGCATCGCCGTGATCATCTTCTCGAGCCAGGTGGGCGAGCTCTTCGGGCTTTCGACGGGATCGCTTCCTGCTGAGGTCGGCGGCAAGTGGCAAGCCTTCTGGCAGGCAAGGGCCACGATGAATCCCTGGAGCGTGGCCATCGCCGGAGGCGTGCTCGGTTCCATCCTGCTGATGCGGCGCCTGGCGCCGCGCGCGCCCGCCTTCCTCGTCAGCGTCGCGGCGGCTTCGGCCCTCGTCGCCCTGTTCGATCTTCCGGTGGACACCATCGGTTCGCGCTTCGGGGAGATCCGCGCCGCCATCCCTTGGCCGGCCCTGCCGCCGGTCTCGGCCGATCGCCTGCGCGAACTGATGCCGAGCGCCTTCACCATTGCCTTCCTCGCCGGCGTCGAGTCGCTGCTGTCTGCGGTCGTCGCCGACGGGATGACGGGGCGACGCCATCGCTCCAACGGCGAGTTGGTGGCCCAGGGCATTGCCAACATGGCGTCGGCGGTGTTCGGCGGCCTGCCGGCCACGGGCGCGATTGCTCGCACGGCAACGAACATTCGTTCGGGCGCACGATCGCCGGTAGCCGGCATGCTGCACGCGGTCTTCCTCCTCGCCTTCCTGCTGACGCTCGCTCCTCTCACCGTCTACATCCCCCTGGCCAGCCTGGCCGCGGTGCTCGTCGTCGTGGCGTGGAACATGGCCGAGTTCCCTCGCTTCCGTCGCCTGCTCGGCGCGCCGGCCGGCGACCGCATGGTGCTGGTGCTCACGTTCGCCCTGACCGTGCTGGTGGATCTCACCGTCGCCATCGAAGTGGGCGTGGTGATGGCCTCCATGCTCTTCATGCACCGCATGGCCGAGGCCGTGGCGGTCGACGGCGGGCCCCGCCTCTTCGAGGAGG
>JBHEPB010000143.1:0-9112 GCA_046260515.1 Binatia bacterium | reverse complement strand
TTGCTGATGAAGGAACTCCCGCCGTGCTCGTAAGTCTGGTGCACGTCCTCTTCCGAGCGCGAGGTGGTGAGCACGAAGACCGGAATGTCGCGGAAGTTGGGGTCGGCCTTGATCTCGGACAGGCACTCGCGCCCGTCCTTCTTGGGCATGTTGAGGTCGAGGAGGATGAGGCCCGGGGTGGGCGAGGTCCAGGGCTCGGCGAACTTTCCCTGGCGACGCAGGTACTGCATCACCTCCTCGCCGTTCTTGACGAAGCGAAGTTCGTTGGCGAGGCGGCGGTCCTCGAACGCTTCGCGGGTGATCATCTGGTCGTCCTCGTCGTCGTCGGCGACGAGGATCACGATGGGCTGGCGGTCGACGTTCAAGGCGGCGTCTCCTTCGGTTCTGGCTGACGGGGGACGGTACGGTGCCGAGCGAACTCCGTGGGAGTCCGGGCCTCCGAACGGCCTCTTCCTACCACACCGCCCCACTCGTGAACAGGTCCAGGCCGCTCCATCCTTCGGGCGACCCGGGCCATGACGCAAAGGCTCGACTCGGCGCGGCAGGCAGGCTTTATGAAGGGCGGCCGGCGCGGATCGCCCGGCCCCGTGCCGGGCGACAGGGGGAACGTCATGCTGGAAGGGATTCGGGTCGTCGAGATGGGTGTGTGGGTGGCGGGCCCTGCCGCGGGCGGGATCCTCGCCGACTGGGGAGCCGACGTGGTCAAGGTGGAGGCCCCGGCCGGGGACCCGATGCGCGGCTTCTTCCAACTCGCCATCGGAAGCGACGTGCCTCACAACCCGCCCTTCGACCTGGACAACCGGGGCAAGCGCAGCGTCGTGCTCGACCTCACCACCGACGCCGGCCGCGCCGCTCTCGAAAAGCTGCTCGCCGACGCCGACGTCTTCGTCACCAATATGCGCCCCGCCGCCCTCGAGCGCCTGGGGATGAGCCATGCTGAAGTCACCGCGCGTCATCCCCGTCTCATCTATGCCAGCATCACGGGCTACGGCCTCGAAGGCGAGGATCGCGATCGCGCCGGTTACGACGTGGGAGCATTCTGGGCGCGCTCGGGCGCCGCGGATCTGTTTCGCGTCAAGGACGATGCGCCGTTGGCCCTGCGTGGAGGCTTCGGCGACCACGTGACCGGGATCGCGGCGGTGGCCGGCATCCTCGGCGCCCTGATCGAGAGAGGTCGCACCGGACGCGGCCGCCTCGTGGAAACCTCCCTGCTGCGCACTGGCATGTACTGCCTCGGCTGGGATCTCGGCATCCAGCTCGTTTACGACAAGCTGCGCGGGACCCTGCCGCGCACCGAGAGCGACAACCCCATGGTCAATTGCTACCGCGCCGGCGACGGCGCGTGGTTCTGGCTCATCGGGCTGGAGGGAGATCGCCACTTCCCTCTTCTGTGCGGGGCCGTCGAGCGCCTCGACCTGCTGGTGGACCAGCGCTTCGCCTCGGCAAGGGCGCGGCGCATGAACCGCCGCGAACTCATTTCCATCCTCGACTCGGTGTTCGCCGGAAGCACGCGCGACCAACTGGCCAAGAGCTTCGACCGCGAAGGCGTCTGGTGGGTTCCGGTGCAGACTCCTGCCGAAGCGGTCCGCGATCCCCAGGCCCTGGCCAACGGCGTCGTCTGCGAGGTGCAGGGCGGCGAGGGGCGCGACGACTTCCGCGCCATCGCTTCGCCGGTGGGCTTCCGCGACGGTTCCGAAGTGACGCCGCCGCCGCGCCTTGGTGCCGTGCCCGCCCTCGGCGCCGACACCGCGGCCGTGCTGCGCGAGGCCGGCCTGGAGGAAGCGACCATCGCCACGGTGCTGGCTGCGCTCCAGAAGGCCTGACGCCGGCGCGGCCGAGGCCGGGACTCGCAACGGTCCTGGGGTCGCGGGCTGCTAACCCGCTTCGGCTCTCGGCCGGGGTACCGCCGCGCCGCTGGAACCTATCGCCCCGCATCGCTACTCTGGCGGGCGAATGTGGTGGTGGTGGAGGAAGGCGGATGTGGTGGTGGCGACGCTCGTCGTGGCCGCTGCCTTGGCGGCAGGTTGCTCGGCGACCAAGCCGCCCTCGCGCGTGGACGACGCCTGCGCGATCTTCCGTGAAAAGAAGGGCTGGTACCGCGACGCCGACGAGGCCCGGGAGCGCTGGGGCGTGCCCATCTCCATCCAACTCGCCTTCATCCGCCAGGAGTCGTCCTTCAACGGCAAGGCGCGGCCGCCTCGGCGCAAGTACCTCGGCTTCATCCCCGGCCCGCGTCCTTCCAACGCCCACGGCTACGCCCAGGCCCTGGAATCGACGTGGAAGGATTACCGCAAGGCCACCGGCTCCCGCGGCGCCGACCGCGACGAGTTCGGTGACGCGGTGGACTTCATCGGCTGGTACAACACGCGCACCTCGAAGATGTGCGGTATCCCGAAGGACGACGCCTACCGCCTCTACCTGGCCTACCACGAAGGGCCCACGGGCTATCGGCGCGGCACCTGGCGGCGCAAAAAGTGGCTGCTCGGAACCGCGCAAAAGGTGGCCAAGCGCGCGGCCCACTACGACACCCAGCTGGCGGGTTGCGAGGCCGACCTGAAGCCGAAGTCGCGCGGCTGGTTCTTCTGAGGGTCCGGCGCAACCTGCGCACGGTCCTGCGCACCGCCGACGCCCTCGCCGCCGCTTTTCTCGCTTCCGGGCGGCCCCTATACTCTGCCTCCCAACGGCAGCCATGGCGTCGCTTCTCGCATCCCTCCAGAACTCGGTGGTCGTCCTCACGGTCGGCTTGCCCGACGCCGTTGTGGCCCTGCTGGCCGGGCGGCCGGTGGTGCGCGACGGCCAGACCCTGGATCCCCAGCTCCAGCTTCTCCTCAAGTTGATGGCGGCGGCCGGCCTGCCGCGGGTCGAGACCCTGCCCGTGGCCGAAGCCCGCGCCTTCTTCCGCGAATCGGCCGGTCTTCTCGCCCAAGCCCCCGCCGACATGGCTCGCGTGCTCGACCGCAGCATCCCCGGCGTGCACAGCGAGATTCCGCTTCGCATCTACGTGCCCCGCGGCGGCAAGGCCCCGCATCCGGTACTCATCTACTACCACGGCGGCGGCTGGACGGTGGGCGACCTGGACACGCACGACGCGGTAGCGCGCGCGCTGGCCAGGGAGGCCGAGTGCATCGTCGTCGGCGTGGACTACCGCATGGGCCCCGAACACCGCTTTCCCGGGGCGGTTGACGATGCGATGTCGGCCTTCGCGTGGGCGGCATCCCACGCCGCCGAACTCGGCGGTGACGCTTCGCGCCTGGCCGTGGGCGGCGACAGCGCCGGTGGCAACCTGGCGGCGGTGGTGGCCCAGCAGACTTTGGCCAAGGGAATCCGGGGCCCCGACTTCCAGCTTCTCATCTATCCGGTGACCGATCTCGGGGCCGAGGCGGAGTCCTACGAGACCTTCGCCGAGGGTTTCTACCTGACGCGGCCGCTCATGCGCTGGTTCGCCGCCAACTACGTGACCGGCGACGGCGACCGACTCGATCCGCGCTGCTCGCCGCTTCGCGCCGGCAACCTTTCCGGCCTTCCGCCGGCCTTTCTTCTGACCGCCGGCTACGATCCCCTGCGCGACGAGGGCAAGGCCTACGCGAACCGCCTCCTCGAAGCCGGCGTGGACGTGGAGTACCGCAACTACGACAGCCTCATTCACGGCTTCATCTCGATGGCGGGCGTGGTGCGTGAGGCAGGCCGTGCTTTCGGCGACGCCGTCGCCGCGCTGAGGCTCGGCCTCGGCGTGGACAAATAGGAGGCCGGGCAGGCGATGGACGCCCTGGAAACCTTCCGCCTCGAGACGAGGGAGTGGCTCGTCGCCAACTGCCCGGCTTCGCTGCTCGGCCGCGAGACCACGCCCTTCGACGGTTGCTGGGGAGGCAAGCGCTACCGTTTCGAGAGCGCCGACGAGAAGCTCTGGCTGGAGCGCATGGTCACCCGCGGCTGGACGGCGCCGGGCTGGCCCGCCGAGTACGGCGGCGGCGGGCTCGGCGAAGACGGGGTCCGCGTGCTGCGCGAGGAGATGGGCCGCGCCAAGATCCCGCCTCCGCTGGTCGGCTTCGGCCTTTCGATGATCGGCCCGGCCCTGCTCGCTTTCGGCAGCGACGAGCAGAAACGTGAGCACCTCCCGGCCATCACTTCGGGAGCGGTCCGCTGGTGCCAGGGCTACAGCGAACCCGGTGCGGGTTCCGACCTGGCCGGGCTTCGCACCGCGGCGGTGCGCGACGGCGACCACTACGTCGTGGACGGCCAGAAGTGCTGGACCTCCTACGCCGACGAATCCGACTGGATGTTCCTGCTGGCTCGCACCGATCCTTCGGCGAAGAAGCAGGCCGGCATCACCTTCCTGCTGCTCGACATGGACACGCCGGGCGTCACGGTGAGACCCACGCTGCTCATCAGCGGCAAGTCGCCCTTTTGCGAGACCTTCTTCGACAGCGTGCGCATCCCGGCGGCCAACGTGGTCGGCGGCGTCAACAACGGCTGGACGGTGGGCAAGGCCGTCCTCGAGTTCGAGCGATCCACCCACGGCGAGGTCTTCAGCACCGCGGGAACGGCCGAGGAGAGTCCGCTGGTCGCGGCCGCCCGCCTCCACGTCGGGCTGCAGGACGGCCGCATCCGCGACGCCGCCGTTCGCAGCGAGGTGGCCCAGAGCGAGATGGACCGGCGCTGCTTTGAGCTGACCATCGCGCGCCTGTCGGCGGAGCGAAAGCCCGGCGAGAAGCCGGGGGCCGAGAGTTCCCTGCTCAAGTGGTACGCCTCCGAGTTCAACATGCGCCGCAACCACCTGCGGACGTCCATCGCCGGGCCGGAAGCCCTCGGCTGGGAGGGCGAGGGCTTCGACGAGGAGGAACTGGCGACCACGCGCGACTGGCTGCGTTCGCGAGGCAACTCCATCGAGGGCGGCACCAGCGAGATCCAGCTCGGCGTCATCGCCAAACGCATGCTCGGACTGCCCGACTGAGGCCGGGCGGGCCGCGCCCAGGCGCGCGACCCGGCGGCCCAAGGAGACTGGCATGGCCGCAAAGAAAACCCCGGCCGGCATCCTCGTTCGCAGGATCTCCTTCGAGTACCCCGCCGACCTGAAGGCCCACTGGCATCCGAAAAAGCCGGAATGGAGCCAGATGGTCAACGCGGCTTCCCTGCTGATGCCTTACCTCGAACCCTACCTCATCGAGGCCATCCGCGAGGCGTTGCCTCGCATCACCGACCCGAAGCTGGCCGAGGAAGCGAAGGGCTACATGGGTCAGGAGGCCCATCACTACAAGCAGCATCGCCGCTTCAACGAGCTGCTGCTGGCTCCCGGCGGTGGCTACGAAGCACTGCGCGAGCACGAGGCCTTGCTGGAAGAGGACTACGAGGGCTACCGCCGCGAGCGCGATCTCGACTTCCACCTGGCCTACGCGGCGGGTTTCGAGACCATGGCCCTGGCCATCGGCCACATGCTGATCGGCGGCCGTTCCCACTGGTTCCGGGGCGCCGACCCGGCCGTGTCCTCGTTGGTGCTGTGGCACTTCGTCGAGGAGCTCGAGCACAAGCACGCCGCCTTCGACGTGTACCAGCACGTGGTCGGCCGCTACGGCCTGCGCGTGAAGGGCCTCGTCTTCGCGATGTACCACACGCTGTCGCGCACTCGCCGCGCCTACGTGACGCTGCTGAGGAAGGACGGGCTGTGGGGGTCGTGGCGTACGCGCTGGAGGCTGAAGCTCCTGCTCGGCCGCATCCTCGTGGACACGCTGCCTTGGATCCTGGAGAGCCTGCTGCCCTGGCACGACCCCTCGCGATTTGCCGACCCGGAGTGGGCCCGCGACTGGGTGAGGCTCTACGACACCGACGACAAGGCCCTGATCCACCTCGACACGTCGCACATCGACCTCGTGCCGTCGGCTATGGGCGGCCTCGCGCAGCGGTCCGCTTGAAGCGCCGAGGCCCAGGCGCCAGTCCACCGGCCCCAGGCCATAAGGAGTCCCCGATGAAGACGATGAACCCGATGCCCGAGCGCCTGCGCGCCCTGCTCTTTCTCAACGGCTTCGGCCTTATGGTTTCGGCCATCGTGTCGGGATGGTTCTGGTTCTTCTCCCTGCTCGGGCGCATCGTGCTGTGGCCGATTCCCGGCAGCATCGAGATCGTGATTCCCGGCGACGCGAGGGCCTGGCGCATGGCCCACATGGAAGGCATCACCCAGGGCCTCCTGCTGATGGCCCTCGGTCTCGGCGGCGCCTGGGTGCTGCTGGGAGAGCGTGGTCACCGTGTCCTGTTCTGGTCGGCGCTGGTGACGGCCTGGCTCTTCACGCTGCCGACCATGCTGCATCCCTTCTTCGGGACGCGTGGCCTCGAGTTCGGAGGAGGCCCCTTCAAGGGCGGGCTGGCCAACGACGTGCTCTACGTGGTGGGCTGGCCGCCGGTGGTCTGCATCCATGTGATGCTGGCGCTGACCATCGTCGGCGTGGTCCGCTACGTCCGTACCCTCCGCGACGCGTGAAGCCGCTTCTGGACTCCATCGTGGACTTCCTTCTCTTGGAGGCGACAGCCACGGCCGTATGAACGTGCGCGAGAACCTCCTCTCCGTCGGCTTCGCGTTCTTCGTCGTCCTCAAGGTGGCCGAAGTCGCCGTGGGGATGGAGTGGTGGCCCGTCAGCAACGTCTCGATGTTCTCCGGGCGGAGGCCGGCCGAGGTCATTCCCTTTCGGTCCCGCCTCGAAGCCTGGCAGGACGGAAAGCGCCGCGTCTTCGGCCGCGACGACTTCCTGCTGAGCGACGGCGAGATGAAGGCGTGGCTCCACCCGGACGCCGCAGTGGCGGACCGCTGCACGCACCTCGTCGCTTCGTTCAATCGCCGGACTGCCCTGCCTTCGCAGAGGATGCGGCATGCGGTCGTGGTCGCGGAGCCGGTGCCCCGGCCCGATGTCGCGAGCGGTGCCGTTCTGCGACTGGTCCGCTGCCCCGAACCCGGGCCCCTGGCCGGCGGAGACCCGCATTGAGTTTCGCCCGCCGAGCTCTGGCCGCGTGGCGGCGGTTCTGGTTTCGCGAGGGCTCCCTCGTCCATCTGGCGATCGCGCGAATCCTGCTTGCCTCCATCGTGCTCTCGCTGGATTCCGGTGGTCGTTTCCTGAGAGTCGGGCTGGTGGCGCCGGAGCAATGGACGCCCATTCCTGCCCTGCAACTGCTGGGCATCGGTCAGCCCGACCTGGCCCTGCTGGAATCCCTCGATCTTGCGACACGGGCCGCCTTGATCGCTTCCGGGCTGGGCGTGCTGACCAATCTCAGCCTGTTCGTCGCGTTCCTGCTTCAGCTCGTGCAAGAAGCCTGGCTGAACAGCTTTGGCAAGGTGACGCATGCGACGATTCCCCTGCTGTATGCGCTGCTTTTCTTCGCCTGCTCTCCGTGTGGAAGGCGGCTGTCCGTGGATGCCGGGATGAAGAGGTGCTGGAGGCGGTTGCGCGGTGGCGGCGAGGAAGGGGCCCGGCCCGACACGTCCGTGCACGCGCGGTGGCCCCTCGAGCTTCTCTTCATCGAACTGGCGGCCTTCTACTTCCAGGCCGGCCTGGCCAAGCTGCAGAGCGCCGGCCCGGCTTGGGCCGACGGCTATACGCTGCAGTTCTATCTCTTGCAGAAGGACACGGCCGCGGGTGTGTGGCTGGCCGGGCACCTGGGGTTGTGCGCGGCGCTGTCGGCGGCGGTCCTGGTCTTCGAACTGTGCTTTCCGGTGGCAATCGTCGCGCACCGCCTGAGGCCCTGGTTCCTGGCCGGCGGGCTTCTCTTCCACCTGGGTACGTCGGTGTTCCTCGGCGTGGTGTTCTGGCCGCTCTGGGTCCTCTACGTCCTCTTCCTGCCGTGGGACCGCGTGGCAGCCGCGGTAGGGAAGATGCTTACGCTGCCGACAGGCGGCGCACCACGGCCAGGGCTTCGTCGATATGCCTGGTCGCCTGCAGCTGGGAGTCGAAGACGTGCTGCACGACGCCCTGCTTGTCGATCACATAAGTGACGCGGCCGGGCAGGATCCACAGCGTGGACGGCACGCCGTAGGCCTTGCGAAGAGCATTGCCTTCGTCGGCCAGCAGCGTGAAGGGCAGGCGGTGGTGTTCGGCGAAGGACTGGTGCTTGGCCACCGAGTCGCCGCTCACGCCGATCACTTCGGCGCCGGCCTTGGCGAAATCCTCGTAGGCGTCGCGGAAACTGCAGGCCTCCTTGGTGCAGCCAGGCGTCTCGTCCTTGGGGTAGAAATAGAGGACGACCGTCTTCTGCCCGCGATACTCGGAAAGGGAGACGGCGCGGCCGTTCTGGTCGTGCAGCTTGAAGTCGGGGGCCCGGTCTCCGGCGGCGATGCTCATGTTCCTCTCCTTCTCCCTCGGTCAGGGCTCCTTGGGTCTGTAGTCGCGGGGGTCGCGACAAGCCTCGTAAGTCTGGCGATCGACCGGGATCCAGTCGCTGCCATTCACGCCACGGCGATTCCGCACGGTCGGGCTGGCCGGGAATGCGGACGCCATCTTGAACCACCGTTTCTGGGCTCTGGCAATCTCGCGGATCTCGTCGGCCCAGAAGTGATCCCAGAAGGGATTGTCGCCAGCGCCCGGAACTCCCGTGTAGAACCGGACCTGCTGAAGGGCCCAGCCGCGTGGCGCGCGGACCGCCTTGGCGAGGGTAACGGGATCAAAATCGGGATGCCGGATCCCGAAGGCTTCGCGAGCGGCGTGGAAGAGATTCTGGCCGTCGAAGAACGCGACGGTCCGTTTCACCGTGGGCTCAGCAGCCATGCGCCGACCCTCCAAAAGAATGGCTCATCGCGGGTTGGTGTGGGTGACTTGACCGAGGAAATCGATCGAAACCCGCTTGCCGGCAGGCCCCCGGGCGGCAGTTCCGGGAGGCGGAAACCCGGCAGGACACGGAACCCGGGGGCGGTTCGAAGACGCCTCACGGAGCAGCCACCGTCTCCCGGCATTCCCCGGGGAATGTTCGTGCAGCAGCGACGTTGCCGCGCCTGGCGTCCATGAAGGATCGGCCGAAGTCCAAGTCAGCCTGGTACTGGTTGTGTGCCGCGCAGCGCAGCTCGATGTTTTCCGGCGAGTGTCGCCCGCCCAGGGCAAAAGGGGCCCAGTGGTGGAACTCGACGTTGCTCGTCGCGCCG
>JBHEPB010000115.1:0-25536 GCA_046260515.1 Binatia bacterium | reverse complement strand
CGGTGTAGGCCCGGTCGCCGCGCGGCACCACGTAGTTGTTGCTGCGCTGGAAGAGCGAGAGCTTGCCCACCACCGGCGCAATGTGCGGAATGAACTGAAGGGCACTGGCGCCGTTGCCGATCACGGCCACCCGCTTTCCCGCCAGGTCGTAGCCGTGGTCCCAGCGCGCCGAGTGGAACGTCTTGCCGCGGAAATCCTCGAGGCCGGGCAGCTTCGGGTACAGGGGGCGATTGAGCTGCCCCACCCCGCTCACCAGCACTTCGGCCGCGATCTCCTCGCCTTCCTTGGTGCGCAGGCGCCACACCGAGTGTTCTTCGTCGAAGGTCGCCGACTCGAGCTCGGTGCGGAAGCGGCAGTGGCGCAGGAGGTCGAACCTGCGGGCGCAGTCCTCGAAGTAGGCCAGGATCTCCGGCTGCAGCGAGTAGGAGCGGGACCAGTCGGGGTTGGGCGCGAAGGAAAAGGAGTAGAGGTGGGAGGGCACGTCGCAGCCCGCTCCCGGGTAGGTGTTGTCGCGCCAGGTGCCGCCGACCCCGTCCGACTTCTCGAAGATGGTGAAGGAGTCGATGCCCGCCTTCTTCAGGGCGATGGCCATGCAGAGCCCGGAGGCGCCGGCGCCGAGGATGGCCACGCGCGGCTGGGTCGTCGCCGAAGGGGAAGCCACCCGATTCGAGGCGGCGTCGGGGTGGCTATCGGGCATGCTGGCTGGCTTCTCCGGCTCGTGATGCCCGGCTCTCGCCGGGCGGCCGCGAGTGTAGTCACCCTCGCGGTTGCAGCAAGCGAGCATCCTGCGGCGTCGCGGGCGGCGAACCACCGGCGAGCCTGTCGAGGAGCACGAGGCTGGCCGGAAGCACGAGCAACTCGCAGACCATGCCGGTGATCATCGTCAGTCCCGTCAGCAGGGAGAAGTAGACCGTCGGCAGGAAGCTGCCGAGGGCGCCCACCCAGAAACCCAGCACCAGGCTCACCGAGGCGATCGTGACCGGGGCGCCCACCGTGCGACTGGCCAGTCGCACCGCCTCCACGGCCGACAGGCGACCGCCGGCACGGACCTTCCGGTAGTAGGACAGGTAGTGAATGGTGTCGTCCACCACGAGGCCGAGGACGGCCGAGGCGATCATCGCGGTGCCGGTGCTGAGTTCGATCCCGGCGTAGCCCATCAGGCCCCCGGTCCAGAGGATGGGCACCACGTTCGGGATCATCGCCACCAGGGTGAAGGTGACCGAGCGCAGCAGCAGGCCGATGGCCGCGATCACGAGCACGATGGCCAGCGAGAAGCTCCGCACCTGGCTCTTCACGAGGCCTTCGGAATCGCGCACCACCTCCCACATCGCCCCGGTGGGGTGCAGCTGCACGCCGGGGCCGAGGGCGGCCGCGGCGTCGGCGCGAATGGCCGCCACCAGCGGCGCCGACACGTGGGTTCCGACCGCGTGCAGCCGCACCGTCAGCCTCAGCGCCGTCATCTGCGGCGCAGCAAAGCGTCGCACCATCGCGTGGGCGCTTTCGTCCAGGAGGTCCAGCTGGCCCTGGAGGCGGGCGCCGTCGGTCGGGAGATGCAGGCGCTCTCCGCCCGTCTCCGCCCTGTTCACCTGGCGGACCATGGCAACGATGCTCGCCACTCCGGCCACGTGCTCGCGGGAGCGGATGCGACCTTCGAGGGCGTCGAGGCGCCCCAGCGTGTCCAGGTCGAGGACAGGGCCGCCGTCCCCGCGCCGGATCACGAAGTCGAGGGGAAGGGTGCCGGCCAGGTTCCGGTCGATCCATTCGGTGTCGCGTCGCAGTGGCGCGTCCTCGCGCAGGAAGCCGATGAGGTCGGTGTTGGTCCGAAGGCGCGGGATGCCGCCGGCAAGCGCAACGGTGGCCAGCAGGAACACCAGCAACACAGCGACCGGGCGGCGCGTGGCCAGGCCGGAGGCGGCATCGAGAAAGCGCAACATGCGGCCGTGCTCGTCGGCCGCGAGGTGGGGAGGCGGCCGCAGGAAGCTGAGCACGGAGGGAACCACCGTGGTCGCTGCTACAAAGGTGACGACGGTGCCGAAGGCCGCGAACAACCCGAACTGGCGCACGGCAGGAAGATCTCCGATCGCCAGAGAGAGGAACCCCTGGGCCGTGGTCACCGCGCAGAGAAGAGCAGGGACGAAGATGAAGCGGACGGCGTCGCTCGCTCTCTCCAGGGCGTCGCGCGCCGCTCCGCGCTCTCCAGCCGCACCGTGGCCGCGCAACCAGGCGTTGTAGACGTGGACCGTGGAAGCCATCGCAACCACCAGCAGCACCGGCGGCAACAGCGCGGTGATGGCGTTGGTGGCGTGTCCGCTCGCCGAATACAGGCCGGTCGTCCAGACCACGGTGAGGCCCGCGACTGCGATCGGAATTGCCACGCCCGAGACGTGCCTCATCAGCAGGGCCAGGGTGAGTCCCAGTACGACGACGGCAGTCGGCAGCAGCAGGCGCTGGTCGCGGGCAACGTAAGCCGAGACGTCGATCTTCTGCACCGGCACTCCGGTCAGGTGCAGTTCGCCACCGCGGGCCGCCACCGACGGCGCGAGGCCGCGCAGGGACTCGACGAGGCGGCTTCGGTAAGCGGTGTCGGCAGGCCGGTCCTCGATCTCGACGAGGATGCCCGCCGCGCGGCGATCGGCGGAGACCAGCCAGCCGGTGAAGTCCGGATTGCGATCAAGGGCGGCCCTCACGCGGCCCGATGCCCCGGCCAAGCCTTCGAGCAAAGGCCGCGGTTCCGGGCCCGCTTCGCCCGGCACGAGTTCCTCCGCGTTCACCAGGCTCCAGGCCTTGCGGACGCCGTCCATCGCGCCGATCTCGCGGGTCAGGTCGGCGAGCAGTCCGAGTCCTTCGGCTTCGAGAAGGGCGGGATGGGCGACGGCGACGAGAATGTCCTCGTCGCTGCCGAACAGCGCCTTGAACTCCGCATAGTCGCGCACGTCGGCGGCATGCGTGGAAAGAAGGGAGGCGTTGTCGTGTTCGATCCCGAGACGCGAGGCGTGCAGGCCGAAGACGGCGGTAACGAGGGCGGCGACGACGAGGACGGGAACGCGAAGGCGCCCGAGCAGCCGGGCGCTCAAGGCACGGCTCCTCTCGAGGCGGGCCCGAGGGGACCGAGGCCGTCCACCTCGGATTCGGGCAGCTTGAAGGAATCGGCGAGGATGAGGCGAATATTGCGCAGGATGTAGGCGCGCGGCAGCGCCACGGTGGCGAGGATCTCGCGCTCGGGCAGGGCCGGCGCGGCCTGCGTCGGGGCTTCCTGTCCAGTGAAGCGGAAGGAGCCGAGCAGCACGACGGCTTCCTTCTCGTCGGCGGCGAATTCGATCAGCAGGCGGCGACGGCGGTCCTTCGCGCTGAAGGGGATCTCCCTCTTCTCGAGGGTGTCGCGTGCAGCCTCCAGCGCGGCGAGATAGGCCGAGCTCCCCTCGTCGTCCTGGGGCCAGTTGCGGCCGTCCTTCACGCGAATCTCGGCGACGACCCGCGACAGCAGCTTGGTCTGCAGCAGGGTCTGCACCACCACGGCTTCTCCGCGGGCGAGGAGGCGCACTTCTCCCAGCTTGCGGACGGCATCGGGGACAGGAGTGGAGGCTTTCACCTGGTCGGGTGCGGAGTCGGATAGGCCCGCGGCGGTCGCAAAGGCCGGGAGCGTCACCAACGCGAGAAGCGCGGCGGCGGCAACTCCCGCCGCAAGGACGGGGCGGCAACTGGCGGGAGTCCGGAAGGCGACGCTCTCCATGCGCGAGCGATACGCTTCACACTCGGCGGCATCAAGGACAGGCGCCGTCGGCGATCGCGGTTCAGAAGAAGCGGGGCTCGGGATCGCGCGCTTCGAGGATGCCGTCCACGCGTTCGCGAAAGCGCTTCCTGCCGTCTTCGGTCCACGGAAGGATGTAAAAGCGGTCTTCCTTTATCCCCGTCAGGGTATGTTCGGCCACTTCGGCCGGCGAAGTCGTTTCGAACTTGCGGCCCATGGCGTCGAAGATCTGGCCGAGGGTCTCCAGGGTGACCGGCGGCGCTACCTGTTCCACCTCGCGGCGGAACTCCTCCGGACGGTTGCGGGCCGCCGTGAAGATGTTGGACGCGACGATGTGTGGGCCCGGATAGAGGACGTGGGCGCGGATCTTCGCGCCCTGCATCGCCAGCTGCAGATGGAGGCTCTCGGAGATGGCGCTCACCGCGGCCTTGGTGGCGGAATAAATGGGCGTGGTCGGAACCAGGATCAGCCCGCCGTTTCCCGAGGAAGTGTGGACCACGTGGCCTTCCTCGCCGTGAGCCAGCATGCCGGGCACGAAGGCTTTGATGCCGTGGATGATGCCCCACACATTGACGGCCATGCACCAGCGCCAGTCGTTGAGAGGCAGGTCCCACATCGAGACGTCCTCGTGGGCCCCTACCCCGGCGTTGCCCACGAAAACGTGCACGTTGCCGTGGGCAGCCACCGCCGCCTTCTCCAGGGCCTGCATCGAATCGAACGAAGTGACGTCGGTGCGAACCCCCACCACCTCCGCTCCGGTGGAGCGCAGCGCGGAGACCGCGGCGTCCAGGGCTACCTGCTCCACGTCGGCCAGCACCACCCGGGCTCCTTCGCGGGCCAGGGCCTCGGCGATGGCGTAACCGATGCCGCTGGCCGCGCCGGTGATGACGGCGTTCTTCCCGCGAAAGTCTTTCATCTCGGTTCTCCTGTCGTCACGCCGGCCCGATGCGGGCGGCAAGGCTGCCTTCAGATCTCGATGCCGTCCCCCGACGTGTCGTCGTAGCGCTGGTGAAGGAAGGGCTCGAGCCACTCGCCGGGCACGCTGCGCAGCACGCGGCCGTTGCTCTCGGCGCTGCCCTCTTCGTACTCGGCCGTCACGATGCGCCGCACGGGCACGTCGGCGACAGGATCGAAGGGCGAGTCGTAGAGGCGAAGGTCGGCCTCCTCGAGTTTCCAGGCCCCGGTGTGGCGATGCCTCCATTCGAGGCGCACCAGCAGCGGGTCGCCATCGAAGGCGCGGCTCTTCTCGCAGGCCGGCAGGGCCTTGTAGCAGAAACCGTACTCGACGAACTCGCGCGCGCCGAGGGCCTCGCCCACCTTTCCCTTGCCTTCGAGGTAGGTCATTCCCATGCGCGTCACTTCGCAGGAAACCTTGTCGCCGTCCTTCTTGAAGTCGATGGCGGCGATCTTCTTGGGCTCGCCGAAGGTTTCGCGGCCGGGCACCACGGCCTGCTCCGTCGTCATCGGCATCGTCACCAGGTAGATGCCGGCCACACCCTCGTAGGAGACCTTCACGCCGAAGATGGCCGAGCCGATTTCGAAGGTGAAGTCCGGCGACAGGTGGATGGCCACGTGCGAGAACGTGACGCACACCTGCCCCGCGGGGTCCACCTCGAGGGGGCGCGGCACCAGCGCCGCGGCGATCGCGGGATCCGTCTCGTAGACGAAGCGCAGGGACCTCACCGTGCTCTCGAGGAACTCGGGATTGTTTTGGCGGGCCTTGGCGATCTGGTCGGCAGACTTGACGTAGCGCAGTTTCGACATCGAGTTCTCCTTGATTGCTGGTCGCGCCGCGAGGTCTCGGGCGGCCGCCTTGCGTTCAGGGTCGTTCAGGCGAAAGCGGACTTCTCGGGACCGATGCGCTCCACCAGCGGAGCCAGGGCCTTCACGTCCAGGCCATAGAAGCGCGCGGCGTTGCCGCCGAGCATAGCGGCCACTTCCTGCTGGGGAAGGTGGTCGAAGGTCTCGTGAATCTGGGGATGCGTGACCGGCCAGGTTCCCTCGGGATGCGGGTAGTCGCTGCCCCACATGATGCTCGCCAGCCCGATGGTGTGGCGCTGCTCCGCTTCCCTCCTCGACATGCAGGAGGCGCCAAGGGCCACCTGCCGGGCGAAGTATTCGCTCGGCTTGCTCTTCAGGTGGCTGCGGTAGTCGCCGAGCTTGGCCGAGTAGTGCGTCTCCGAGTAGCGCTGGTCGAGCAGCGCCAGGTACTCCGGCACCCAGATCGTGGTGCTCTCGGTGACAGCCACGCGAAGGCGGGGATGCCGCTCGAAGATGCCGCCCCAGATCAGGTAGGTGAGCGGCCTCACCGCCCACCACACCACTTCGGAGACGTAGATGCCCATGGCGCCCGGCCTCGCCACGCCGTCAGGCGCGGAAAGCGAGCCGAAGGCGTCCTCCATGGGCGCCGGTCCCGAGTGGAAGTGGATGACCACGTCGTTGTCCACGCAGGCCGACCACAGAGGTTCGTACTTGGGGTGGTGGTAGGGATCGAGGTGCCGCCACATGCACGGCAGCAGCACGCCCTTCAGCCCGTTGCGGGCGGCCCACTCCACCTCTTTCACCGCCTCGGCCACGTCCCACAGCGCGGGCACCAGGGCCACGCCGATGCGCCGCTGCGGCGCCATGGCCACCAGTTCGGCCAGCCAGCGGTTGTGGGCCCTGGCGCCGGCCCACTGCAGCTCGGGCACGATGCGTTCCTCCACCGGCAGGGACAGGCCGGCGCCGAAGGGCGGCGTGTTCATCTCGGTGATGCCGTCGGGAAAGATCACTTCGGCGGCGACGCCGTCAGCGTCCATCACGCGCACGCGTTCGTCGTGGTCCCAGGCTCCCGACAGGCCGTCGCCCACTTCGTCGCGCCACTTGCGGTTGATGTCGTCGATGAGGAACATCTTCGACATCTTCTCCATCTCGGCAATCTGGATGGGCAGGGCCACGTCGAAGAGCTCGCGGTACTGGGGGTCCAGGTAGTCGCGGTAACGCTCCGGGGGAAGCCCGGCGTGGCAATCGGAGGAAACGACGAGGAAGCGGTCCATGCTGGGGAATCTCCGTTGGTCGGCGGCCTTTGCGGCGGCCTCCCTGAGCCTGCGGCCTTTCAGCCTGCCTTCATTGTCCGACGGCCTCTCCAGCCGGTTGCGAGTAGAATTGCTTCACCCACTGGCGGAACTCGGCCAGGTAGGTGTCGGCTTCGCAGAGCACGGGCCGCGCCCGGTGCACCTTGTTGGACCAGATGCGCATGTCCTGCATCACGCCGGTGGTCAGCCCGTTCATGAAGTCCTCGCCGGCCAGGTCCACCATGTTGTTGGTGGAGGTGAGCAGCCACCTCGAGAACGTGCGCTCGCGGTCCACCGGCGTCGTGGACGAAAACATCAGCAGGCCGGCGTTCGGGATCCCTTCGGTGCGCACGGCCGACAGCCCGATGCCCCAGGAGTCGCGGATCAGCGTCGTGGTGAAGGTGCCGTAAGGCGTCTGGCTCTTCTGCACGCTCGAGATGCGATAGGCACGGCCGTCGGCCGCGTAGGAAATCTCCGAGGGCAGGGGCTCCAGGTTGCCGTGCACGTACTGGAAGTGCACCGGGTCGTTGTTGTTCTCGTGCATGTCCTGCACGTGCACCGGCACTTCCAACTCGAAGGTGCGCGGCTCGGACCAGTCGGCGTGCCCGATCTCCGGCATCTCGGGAAAATCCCAGGACGGCGGCTGCTGCTCGGCGTGGTGCCACACGAAGATCATCCCGTTGCGTTCCAGCACCGGCCAGGCGCGCACCGCCGCCTTGGCAGGGATGCGGTCGCAGTAGGGAATGGAAGTGCACTGGCCGCCGGCGCCGTCGTAGGTCCAGCCGTGGAAAGGACAGCGGATGGAATCTCCCATCACGCGGCCGCCCTCGCCCAGATGGGCGCCGAGGTGGGGGCACCAGGGATCGAGGACGAAGGCCTGGCCCGAGCGGCCGCGGAAGAGGACGAGGTCCTCGCCAAAGTAGTGGATGCTCTTCACCTGCCCGTTGATGAGTTCCTTGCTCCACTCGACGGCGAACCAGCCGTTGGGGATGGGAAGGACCGTGGTCTCGCGGTCACGCCTTGCCATGGGGTTTCTCCTTGCGGGACAGGGTTCGCAGGCGCGCCGTTCGACGTGCCGAACGGTCTGCTGCCGGGCCCGCGGCCGGCCCGGGCGCCGGTGGGTCGGAGCGCGACGAGAGCGCGTCCACGAGAAAGGCCGCCGCGGCCTTGGCCCTGGCCACGATGGGGTAGCCGTCGAGATTGGCCCAGTTGAACATCAGCGCGTAGTACACGCCGACCACGGTTTCGGTGAGGGTCTCCGGCGGATGGCGACGGGTGACCTCGCCTGCTGCGATGCCGTCGCGGACGATGGCCTCGAAGGCCGCGTGCAGGCGCCGAGCATTGGCCGGCTCGTCGGCCGCCTGCTGGGCGGCGTGGATGATCTCGGTGAGCAGTTCGCGGTGCATGGGACCGGCCGCCGCCGCCCGAGCAGCCACCCGGTTGAAGAAGGCGATCAGCCGCGAGGCCGTGTCGGCGCCGGACTCCCGGGCGCCGGCGATCTCCTCGAGCAGCACCTCGATGGACGCCTCGGCCAGGGCCCGGACCAGGTCCTGCTTGGCCGGGAAGTGGTTGAAGAAGGTCTTGTGAGCCACGTCGGCCCGCTCGCAGATCTCGGCCACGGTGGCGGCCTGGACGCCCTTTTCCTCGAAAAGAGCCTCGGCCGCCTCGACCATGCGCCGCCTCACCTCGAGTTTTCGACGCTCACGGCGCCCGGACGCGGCCGGCGGCAGGGTCTCGGCGGGTTGCACGGCCGGGACCCTAGCCAACGGTACACCCCGATGCAAGAGTATACCGCCGGTATACCCTGCGACGGACTTGTACGCTTTTGGACTTGCAAGCCCTATGTGGGTGAGGTACTATTCATGGCGTCAGGAGGGCCAAGCCATGAACATTATCCAAGTTTTTCAGTCGTTTACCACCCAAGAGCAGGGCGTGGAATACCTCGAAAAGGTCCGCTGGAAGGGGCGTCCGATCTGCCCGTATTGCGGTGCCGACAAGGTCTGCCGCCACGCCAGTGGCGACCGGGCTGGGATTCGCTGGCAGTGCCAGTCCTGCACACGCGCATTCTCTGTGACGGTCGGTACAATCTTCCACGGAACGCACGTCTCGTTGCGCAACTGGTTCCTTGTGCTTGCGCTGATGCTGAACGCTAAGAAGTCGGCGAGCGCGTGCCAAATCGCGCGCGACCTCGGCATGAGGCGCGCGACCGTGTGGAGCATGATGCACCGTATCCGTACCGCGATGGCTACCGATCAGGACCAGTCTGCACTCCTCTACGGCATCGTTGAGGCGGATGAGTGCTACATCGGCGGGAAGCCCCGCAAGCCGAACAACCATTCCGAGTATCGCCCGTACACCAGCCGTCAGAAGCTTGGGCGCGGCACGGACAAAACTCCGGTCATTGGCGTGGTGGAGCGCAACGGCCGAGTGATCGCGAGGCCCGCGGAGCCCAAGGACATTCAGAGCAAGGGCCTGGCGAAGTTCATTGACCGCCACGTCGCTAAAGGCGGAACGATGCTGGTCACGGACGAATACAAGGGGTACAGCCGCGTCGGCGCGGGCCGCATTCATCAGACCATCAACCACTCGGTTCTGTACGCTGACGGCATCATTCACACGAACACGATTGAGGGCTTCTGGTCGCTCGTTAAGCGCGCGTGGTACGGCACGCACCACCACTACAGCAAGAAATACATGCGTCTCTACATCGCCGAGGCGTGCTACAAGTATAACCAGCGCAACCGTGAACTCACGTCTTTCTTCGACACTATGCAGGCAATGGTTTACGCGGCGTGACGAAAATCCAGAATCGGCTCTACTACGGCGACAACCTCAAAATCATGCAGGCCATGCCCATCGCGTGCGTGGATCTGATCTATCTCGACCCGCCGTTTAAGTCGGACCAGAATTACAATCTCGTCTACAAGACGATGACGGGGAAGCCCGTTCCCGAGCAGGCGCAAGCGTTCTGCGACACTTGGGAAATGGACGCCGAGAAAGAAAAACTCGCACAGGCCATGCCTGTACTGATGCGTGAAAAAGGCGTGGACGAATACTACGTCCAATTTTGGGCGCTTTGGATGAAGGCGCTGCGCACGACGCAGCCTCACCTAATGGCGTATCTGATTTACATGGTAGAGCGGCTGATCTGGATGAAGACGCTACTTAGGCCGACTGGGTCGCTCTATTTGCACTGTGATCCCACCGCGAGCCACTACATCAAGGTCATGCTTGACGGCATTTTCGGCCACGGCAATTTCCGCAATGAGATCATCTGGAAGCGAAGCAGCGCGCACAACAGCGCGAAGCGGTACGGCCCGGTGCATGACGTGGTGTTTTTCTACACGAAGGGCGACAAGTACACTTGGAACAAGCAATTCCAGCCCTACGAAGATACCTACATGGAAGCCTTCTACACCCACTGCGACGACGATGGGCGACGCTGGCGGCGCTCCGATCTGACGGGAAACGGCACGCGCGACGGGGAGAGTGGGCAGCCGTGGCGCGGCGTCGATGTCACGGGCAAGGGCAGGCATTGGGCAGCGCCGAAATTCCCCGATGGTGTCGCCGAATCGCGCGGAATGAGTACGCAGCAAAAGCTAGATGCGCTCGACGCTGCGGGCTTCATTCACTGGCCTGCAAAGAAAGACGGTATCCCGATGTTCAAGCGGTACGCCGACACGATGCCGGGGGTTGCGCTTCAAGACATATGGACCGACGTGAAGCCGCTGCACAACCTTGCGAAGGAACGCTTGGGCTACCCGACACAGAAGCCGCCTGAATTGCTGAAACGCATCATCCTTTCGTCTACGAAGAAGGGCGACGTGGTCTTTGACCCGTTCTGCGGCTGCGGAACGACTATCTACGCCGCGCAAGAGACGGACCGCCAATGGATCGGCTGCGACATTGCGATCCTGGCCGTAAAGCTGATTCGCGAAGTCCTCGGCGAGCGTTACCGACTGGCGGAAGGGAAGCACTTTACGGTCGAGGGCATCCCGGCCGGATTCGAGCAGGCCGAGCTGCTGTTCAAGCATGACCCATTCCAGTTCCAGCATTGGGCGGTAGAGAAGCTTGGTGGGTTCCCGACGCAGAAGAAGGGGGCGGACCAAGGCATTGACGGAAAACTCTATTTTGAGACCAGAGACGGCCTCAAGGCGATGGTCCTGTCCGTAAAGGGCGGGAAGCTTCGCCCTACCGACGTCCGCGACCTACGGGGCGTTCTGGAACGCGAGGACGAGTGCGAGATGGCCGGGTTTATCTCCCTACAGGAGCCGTCCAAGGCTATGCAGGAGGAAGCCGCCCGTGCGGGCATGTACGAATACGCGGGTCGCTCCTACCCCCGGATTCAGATGCTCACGATTCGACAGGTTTTCGAGGACAAGGCCGAGTTCAAGACGCCGAGCAAGGTAGGATCGCGGATCTCAACGGGGCAGATGCCGTTAGACACGCTCGGGCTGTAGTCCAAAAGCGTACAAGTCCGCCCTGCGAGGGCCCGGCCGCGATGCCCCGGAGCGTCGAACCGGCCGAAAAATGGCCCGTTTCGCCCATGACCTCCTTGCGCCACCAAGTTTGTCGTGAAAACTTCGATCCCGAGCGCTCCTTGGGGAGAGCGTCCACTTACCGGGGCCGGCTTCGTGGGAGGAGCCTGCCTCGCCGCTGGAGGGGAATTCGATGCGACAGTCCGTCCTTGCCCGTCTTCGTACGGGCGCCACCGTTTTGTGTTTCGCGGCGCTTGCCGCGCTGCCCGCCGCCACGCTGGCGCCCGCCACGGCCTGGGCCGGCGGCGGCGCCTGCTGCACCGCCAGCGGCACTCCGCTGAGCTGCTTCGAGCCCGGTTCCCAGCTCGATTGCCAGGTAGCCGGCGGCATCTACCAGGGCGACTCCACTATCTGCCAGGAGGTCACCTGCACCTGCGGCAATGGCGACACCGAGGGTGGCGAGGAGTGCGACGACGCCAACTCCACCAACGGCGACGACTGCGACAACAACTGCACCGACACCGGCTGCGGCAACTTCATCGTCACCGCCGGCGAGCAGTGCGACGACGGCAACACCCAGAGCGGCGACGGCTGCAGCGAGGTCTGCGAGGACGAGGCGGTCTGCGGCAACGAGTCCACCGAAGCCGGCGTGGAATGCGACGACGGCGGCACCCAGAACGGCGACGGCTGCGACGAGTTCTGCCAGCTGGAGCCCCTCTGCGGCGACGAGGTCACCGAGTCGCCCGAAGAGTGCGACGACGGCGGCGTCCAGCCCGGCGACGGCTGCAGCGAGATCTGTGAGATCGAGTTCTGCGGCGACGGCACCAACAACAACAACGGCGCCGAGCAGTGCGACGACGGCAACAACACGCCGGGCGACGGCTGCAACGAGGACTGCGAGACCGAGTTCTGCGGCGACGGCACCGTCAACAACTCGCCCATCCTCGGCGACAACCGCATCCAGATCCCCACCGGCGAGGAGTGCGACGACGGCAACACCGGCAGCGGGGACGGCTGCAACGAGTTGTGCGAAGACGAGTTCTGCGGGGACGGTATCGTCAACGACGACAACGGCGAGACCTCCGAGCAGTGCGACGACGGCAACCTCGACGACAACGACGGCTGCAGTTCCACCTGCACCTCCGAGTTCGGCGCCTGCTGCGACGGCAGCGCCTGCCACGACAACGTGAGCGAGGCCGACTGCGCCGGCGAGTTCGAAGGCAGCTACGGCGGCGACGGCACCACCTGCAACGACCCCGGGATCTGCGTGAACTGCGGCGACTCCGTGGTGCAGATCGGGGAGGAGTGCGACGACGGCGACACCGCCTCGGGCGACGGCTGCGACACGGGCTGCGCCTTCGAGCCCTGCTTCGCCTGCGACAACGGCCCCGGCCCCGACTTCGGCCCCTCCGTCTGCGTAGAGGACAACAACCAGCCCTGCGACGACGGCAACGACTGCAGCCTGGGCGACCAGTGCAGCGGCGGCGTCTGCGGTGGCGGACCCCCGATCATCCCCGCGGCCTGCGACTGGGTGATGGTGGCCGGCAGCCCGACGCGCCCGGCCCAGTCCCGGGCCCGCGGCAGCGGCAGCGTGACGGGCGACATCTGCGGCCAGACCACCTCCATCGGCGACTCCGTGGTCGTCAACGGCGACATCGTCGCCACCGCCACCTCCGGCAAGGGCTCGCGCTTCGGATCCCTCGTCTCCGTGGTCGGCGACATCATCACGGGCGGCGCCTCAATCAACGGCAAGCCCAAGGGCGTGCTGCTGCCGGGTCTGCTGACGGATGTCGTCCCGGGCGGCACCGCCACGGTCCAGATCGGCGCTCCCACCAGGGACCTCAACACCGACGGCACGAGCCTCCAGAGCATCGAGCGCGTGGGCGAGTGCCAGGACGCCATCGACAGTATCGTGCCCTCGACGGCCATCCTCGACGGCAACGACCTTCCGATGGCCGCGGAGTTCGGCAAGCAGCACATCAAGAGCGGCGGGAACCTGGACCTCGACGCGAGCGGAGCCGTCAACGTGTTCGACTTCGAGCGGCTCACCACCGGCAAGAACACGACGATCACCCTCAACGGCAACTCGATCCCGGACGTCACCTTCATCCTGCGCGTGGACCGCAAGATCTTCGTGCGCCTGGGAAGCTCGATCGTCCTCACCAACGGGGCGACGCCGGAGCGGGTGATCATCTATGGGCGGGACCTGTGCAAATTCGGCAGGCTGGTCACCGGCGGGGGCACGGTCTTCTGCCCGGCCGGCAAGCTGAAGCTGGACCAGAACAGCGTGTGGGACGGTTCGCTGATCAGCGGACGGCGACGCGTGGACCTGCGCCACCAGGTGACCCTCACCCACGTCCCCCTGCTGGTCGGGGCCCCCTGACCGGCTTCACAGCAAGAAACCCCGTCTGAAGGAAGGCCGGCCCCGAAAGGGAGCCGGCCTTCCTCGTTGGAAAACCCGGGACAGGTACAGGTTTCGCGAAGCGAAACCTGTACCTGTCCCGGGTTTTCAGCGGGAGAGGACGGCGGCGGCGCAGCGTTCGCCGTCCATGGCGGCCGACACGATGCCGCCGGCGGCGCCCGCGCCTTCGCCGCAGGGATAGAGCCCCTCGAGGTCCGGGTGCATGCAGGTCTCGCGGTCGCGGGGCACGCGCACCGGGGCCGAGGTTCGCGTCTCGGCGGCCACCAGGATCGCCTCGTTGGTGAAGTAGCCGCGCATCAGCTTGCCGAACTCGCGAAAGCCCTCGCGCAGGGCGGCCGCGACCGCCGCGGGCAGCACGTCCGCCAGCTCGGCCTCGCGCACGCCGGGCGGATACGAGCAGCGCGGCAGGTCGGCGCTGGCGCGCCCTTCGACGAAATCGACGAGCCTCTGGGCCGGGGCCACGCTCCTTCCCCCACCCGCCTCCGCGGCCTTGCGTTCGATGGAAGCCTGCAGGGCCATCCCCGCCAGCGGATCCTCGCGGCCGAACGAAACGATGTCCGCCGCAGTTGTCTCGACCACGATGCCCGAGTTCGCCCACCGCGTGTTGCGCCGCGACGGCGACCAGCCGTTGACGACCACCTCGGCCTGGTCGGTGGTGGCCGGGCAGATCACGCCGCCCGGGCACATGCAGAAGGAGTAGACGCCGCGGTCGCCGACGCGCCGGAGCAACGAGTACGCCGCTGGCGGCAACAGTGCCGGCCGCGGCGTGCAGCGATACTGGGCGCGGTCGATGAGGTCCTGGGGATGCTCGACGCGCACGCCCACCGCGAAGGGTTTCTGCTCCAGGCGAAGGCCCTCGCGGCGGAGCATGGCGTAGATGTCGCGGGCCGAGTGACCGGTGGCCAGGATCACGTCGGCCGCTTCGACCGTGTCGCCGGCGGCCGTACGCACGCCGCCCACGCGGCCGGAGGCCGAGAGCAGTCCCGCCACGCGCACGCCGAAATGGATCTCGCCGCCGTGGTTCAGGATGGTCTCCCGAATGGCCTGCACCACCTTCGGCAGCCGGTTGGTGCCGACGTGGGGATGGGCATCGATCAGGATGTCGGGCGATGCGCCGTGGGAGGCGAGGATGGACAGGATGCGCTGGACCTCTCCGCGCTTGGTAGACCGAGTGTAGAGCTTGCCATCGGAGAAGGTGCCGGCGCCGCCCTCTCCGAAGCAGTAGTTCGACTCGGGATCGACCAGCCCTTCGCGGCTGAGCCTGGCCACGTCGAAGCGCCGCGCACGCACGTCCCTGCCCCGTTCGAGCAGGATGGGTCGCCGCCCGCCCTCGATGAGCCGCAGGGCCGCGAAGAGGCCCGCCGGACCGGCGCCCACGACGACGACCGGCGGCGCCGAGCGAACGTCGCGAAGGGGAAGCTCCCAGGGAGTTTCGGCCCGCAGATCCTCGTCGATCCAGACACGGACCTTCAACTGGTAGACCGCGCGGCGCGGCCGGGCGTCGAGCGAACGCCGGAGCATCACGACATGGCGGATGCCGGAAGCGGGAACGCCCGCGGCCCCGGCCGCCTCGGCCAGGAGGGCGCCGGGCTCGGCGAGGCGCTCGGGCGCAATTCGAAGCTCGACTTCCCGGACCATGGCTGACCACCCGCGGCGGCGCCCGCGTTCTAGACCGTATGGAGCCCGGTCCGAAGCGCGAGGCCCGCCGGGGAGCCGGCGCGACGCCGCCGCGTCCGGCGCCGCTCCGTCCACCTGGTTCAGGGCCGTCGCGGCCGGCTTGTCCCGGCCCATCGCACGGACCCCCGGCCGGACCCCGAAGCGCCGGCCCCGGCGCCGTTCGACACGACAGCGACTTTCCCTATACCTGCCCGGATGATGCAGGACGCCACCAGGCGCTGGTCCACGCAGGACGCCGCCGAACTGTACGAGGTCAAGGGCTGGGGCAAGGGTTACTTCTCGGTTTCCCCCGAGGGACACCTGCTCTGCCACCCCGAGAAGAATCCCACCCGCGCAGTGGACATCAAGAAGCTGGTGGACTCCATGCAGCAGCGCGGCCTCGACCTGCCGCTGCTCGTGCGCTTCAACGGCATCCTCAAGGACCGCGTCCGCGAGATCCACGACGTCTTCGCCAAGGCCATCGCCGACCACAAGTACAGCGGGCGCTACGCCTGCGTGTACCCGGTGAAGGTCAACCAGCAGCGCCACGTGGTCGAGCAGATCGTGAAGTTCGGCAAGGAGTACGGCTTTGGGCTGGAGGCCGGCAGCAAGCCGGAAATGCTCGCCGTGGTCGCGATGACGGAGGAGACCTCCCCCATCATCTGCAACGGGTTCAAGGACGGCGAGTTCATCGAGATGGCGATGCTGGCCCACAAGATCGGCCGCAACGTGATCCCGGTGGTCGAAAAGTACACCGAACTCGACCTCATCCTGAAGAGCGCCGCCAAAGTTGGCGTGCGCCCCCAGATCGGCATGCGCGTCAAGCTCGCCGCGCGCGGCTCCGGCCGCTGGCAGTCCTCGGGCGGCCACCGCTCCAAGTTCGGCCTCACCGTTGGCGAGATCCTGGCCGGCCTCGAGGAACTCAAGAAGCACGGCATGGCCGACTGCTTCAAGCTGCTGCACTTCCACCTCGGCAGCCAGATCACCAACATCCGCCACGTGAAGGCGGCCCTGATCGAGGCCGCCCGCATCTACACCGAGCTGCACCAGCGCGGCGCCGGCCTCGAGTACATGAACGTGGGCGGCGGCCTCGGCGTGGACTACGACGGCTCGCAGACCAACTTCGAATCGAGCATGAACTACACGCTCGAGGAGTACGCCAACGACGTCGTCTACCACATCCAGAGCGTCTGCGAGGAGGTCGGCGTTCCGCACCCGAACATCATCTCGGAAAGCGGGCGCGCGCTGACGGCCTATCACTCGGCGCTGATCTTCGGATGCCTCGGCGTGTCCGGCCAGGGCGGCGGCGAGCAGGTGCCCGCGACGCTGCCCGAGGACGTGGAGCAGCCCCTGCACGACCTGGTGCAGACCTATCACGGCATGACGCCGCGCAACGTGCTCGAGAGCTACCACGACGCCCAGCAAGCCCTGGACATCGCGATGAACCAGTTCGCCACCGGCTACCTGCCGCTGGACCAGCGCTGCCAGATCGAGAACATCTTCTTCGCCACGCTGCGCAAGATCCGCAAGATGGCCGAGCAGCTCGAGTTCGTCCCCGAGGAACTCGAGGGCCTCGACCTGATGCTGTCGGACACCTACTTCTGCAATTTCTCGCTGTTCCAGTCGATGCCCGACAGCTGGGCCATCAAGCAGCTCTTCCCGGTGATGCCCATCCACCGCCTCGGCGAAGCCCCCACCCAGCACGGCGTGATCGGCGACGTCACCTGCGATTCGGACGGCAAGATCGACCACTTCATCGACCGCCGCGACGTGCGGCGCACGCTGCGTCTCCACACCTTCGACGGCTCGCCCTATTACCTGGGCGCTTTCCTGGTGGGCGCCTACCAGGAGATCCTCGGCGACCTCCACAACCTCTTCGGCGACACCCACACCGTGCACGTGGACCTCACCGACGACGGCGAGGTGGTAATCGGCAGCGTCATCAAGGGCGACACGGTAAGCGAGGTGCTGAGCTACGTGCAGTTCTCCAAGGACCAGCTCGTGCACAACCTGCAGATCGCGGTGGACCGCGCCGTGCGCGCCGGCCGACTCGATCACCTGGAAGCAGGGCGCTTCCTGCGCTTCTACGAGGACGGGCTCAACGGCTACACGTACCTGGAGGAAGGCGACGGGCGCTGACGGCGCCCCGCTCCCGCGCAAGGAACAACCGCAGCCGGATCACCCGGCAGGCCGCAAGCAGAAAGCCCCGCGCGTCGATCGACGCGCGGGGCTTATCGTTCCGGGATCCCCTCTTCAGTACACCAGGTAGTAGAGGATCCGGTGCAGTACGATGATGGTGGCGGCGAGGCCGACGATGAAGCCGAGGTGCCTCAGCCCTTCGTGCATCGCTTCGTCATGGAACATGTCGTTGGCGAGGCGTTTCATGATGCACCTCCTATGCGGAGCCGGAACGGGCCGGAACTCGCGCGGTGCCCGAGCGAGCCGTCCACGACGTCTCGCTCGCCACCAAGCTAATCCCGGCCTACCGGGTGTCAACGTCGGCGACGGAGGAAGCTCCCGCCCGCGAAGGCGCCCGCGGGTCCAGCAGGTCCTCGAGGAAGAAGGCCGCCAGGTCGTGCCGACCGGCGAGTCCCGCCTTGCGGTAAATCGCACGCGACTGCTGGCGAACCGTGGCTTCGCCGGTGCCGCGCATTCCAGCGATCTCCTTGTGGCTGAGGCCCTTCAGCAGCAGCAGGGCGACTTCCTGCTCGGCGGCCGTCAGCTCCCAGCGCAGCAGTTGGCGGTCGATGGCGGCTCCCAGGCCGGCGATGAGATCACCCGTGTCGCGTCGCCAGCGTTCGGCCTCCAGGCGCGAGGCCGCCAGGTCGGCGGCCAGTTCCCGCGCCGCCTCCCCCAATCGGGAGGCCTGGCGAGCAAGGCGCTGCAGACGCAGCAGCATCCACCCGAACCCGGTCAGGCCCACCGCGACGACCAGCCCTTCCGCAAGGGCATGTCCGGCATCGATGCCCTGCTTCAGGTCGCCGAGCAGATCAAAGCCGGCCAGGGCAGCCACCGAAGCGAACAGCGCGGCCAGAACGAAGGCCGTCCTCCTCTCCTGGTTCGCGCCGCTCGAAGAGCCGGAGTCGGAGCAACGCTCCTCACCCTGATCGGAGATACCCATGACTTCCCTCGTAGCACGGCCTCCGGCGACGCCGAATCGAGGGACCCCCCGGCGACATAGGCGCACGAGACTTGGGGTCGCCTGTTTCCGTGGCGGAACGCCGTCTCCAACGCCACGAATTCGCTCGCGTATCACACAAGGCGGATGGACGACCGGGCTCGCGAGCCGCAGGTTCTGTCGCGACAGGCCCACCTGCATCTCGGGCCTGCCAAGGAGACTTCAATGGACACCTTCCTGTTTCACCCGAAACTCGTTCACCTGCCGATGGCACTGGCCGTGTTGCTGCCCCTCGTCTCGGCGGGGCTGCTCGTCGCCTGGATCAGCGGCCTGCTTCCGCGTCGCACCTGGGTGGTCGCGGTGGCTCTCCAGGCCGTCCTCGTCGCTTCGTCCTTCCTGGCGATGCGCACGGGTGAAAACGAAGAAGAAGCGGTCGAGGCCGTTGTTGCCGAGTCGGCCATCGAGAGCCACGAGGAAGCCGCCGAGTTCTTCACGTGGACGGCGACGGGCGTTCTGGTGCTGTTCGCCGCCGCTTCGCTCCTGCCCGGCGACGGCGCGGCACGCACGACAGCAGCCGCCGCCACCGCCGCAAGCTTTCTCGTGCTCTTCCTCGGCTATCGGGTCGGCCAGGCCGGCGGAGCCCTCGTGTACCGGCACGGCGCCGCGGCGGCTTATACCTTGGCCCCCGCGGTCGGCGGCGACGGAGGCAATGCGGTCGACGTGCCGCGCCGGGGCGGCCACGGGCAAGAAGAGGAGGACGACGACGACTGAGCAGTGATCCGGCCCGCTTTCGCTCTGTCGAGGGGCACCACCGGCGTCTCCCCCGATCGAGAGAAGCCACCCTCGGACGGCACGCGACGCGACGTCTTTCGCCGCGGCCGGCGATTCCCTGCGAGCTCGTTCACTTTTCCTCGCGACGCCACGCCGGCACCCGCCCATCGTTCTTGCGCCGTCTCCCGTCCGGATGACAGGCGTGGGGCGCCGGGCGCATGGTCCGCGCAGAAGCGAGTGTCGCGGGCGCGAAGGGTTCTCGCCCGCTCTCCTCACGTGGGTGAGGTCATACCCCACCCGCTTCAGGAGGGCTCATGAACACTTTCGGCAGATTCCTGTTCCCGTTCCTGGCGGCCGCGGCGGTCGTCCTCGCCCCGGGGGCGGCATCCGCGCGGCTGGACCACCTCACCTGCTTCAAGGTGGTGGACAAGCTGCAGGTGGCCGCGGCCGTGGACATGTTCGCCGAGCTCCAGCCGGAGTTCTCGGCCAGGCGCTGCACGCTGGTCAAGGTGACCGACTTCTGCGTGCCGTCCACCAAGCTCAACGTGGAGCCGTCCGGTGCGGCGCCGCGCGCGGACATCGTCGGGCCGCCCCTGTCCGTGGACTACATCGGCTACCTCGTGAAGTGCGAGAAGCAGCTGCAGCCGTCCAACAAGGTCGTCATCGACCAGTTCGGCACCCACCGCCACCGCCGCTACAAAGTGGCGAAGATCTACGTTCCCGCCAAGAAGGGCGCGCCGCCCTGCGGCACTGAAGACGGCAAGCTCTGCGGCGGCGTCTGTCCCGACCGGGCCGACCACTGCCGCATCGATGCAACCGACAACGTCTGCAAGTGCCTGCCGCCTCCCGACGATGTGTGCGGCGGCAAGCCCGACAAGGAAGGACAGTGCGGCGGCCCCTGCCCCGACCCGACTGCCCTGTGCCGGCTGACGGTGAGCAGCACCGGCGCCAAGGTGTGCGCCTGCGGTCCGCCGCCTCCGCCGATCTGCGGCATCAACACCGCAACCGGCACCTGCGGCGGCGAGTGCCCGAACCGCGCGGAGAAGTGCGTGCTGAAGAGCCCGAACGAGTGCACCTGCGCACGGGCGACGACGCCTTGCGCGCCGGTGCCCGGCTCGGTGCCCACCTGCGGCGGCGACTGCCCCATCGCCGGTGACCTCTGCGCGCTCGGTCCGAACAACGACTGTCGCTGCGGCCCGCCGATCTCTTCGCCCTGTGATCAGAATCCGCTCACGGGAGCCTGTGGAGGCGTGTGCCCCGACGGCACGCTGTGCCGCCTCGACGTGGACGGCAACTGCGGCTGCGGCCAGCCGCCCTGTGGGAGCAACGCCGACGGCCAGTGCAACGACGGCGCCTGCCCTGACCCGGTCGCACAGCTCTGCAAGGTGGACGCCAGCGGCGCCTGCAACTGCGATCCGCCCTCGTGCGCGCTGGCGGACACCGGCGTCTGCGGCGGAGTTTGCCCGGCAGGATCGGACTGCCTGCCGTTCAGCAGTCCCGTCGGCCCGACTTGCCGCTGCCAGTAGCGGCAATGCGATCGACCCTTGGGGGCGATCGCTGAGCAGGACGGCCCCGGGTGCCTACGGGCGCCCGGGGCCGTGCTCGTAGAGGGCAACCGTCACGTTGTCGCGGCCGCCGGCCCGGTTGGCGTCGTCCACGAGGCGCGCGGCACGCTCGGCCGTCGAGCCTGCACCGTCAAGGATGGCGCAGATGTCCTCGTCGTCGAGTTCCTCCCAGAGGCCGTCCGAGCAAACGAGCACACGGTCGCCGGGCGCGAGTTTTGCGCGACAGATCTCGGGATTGATGCCGGTGGGAAGACCGATGGCCTGCAGCACCTGGTTACGACGCGGATGCACGCGCCCCTCTTCCGCAGTGAGCTCGCCGGCCGCCACCAGCACCCCGACCAGGGAATGGTCGCTCGTCACCTGCTGCAGCCCGCCGGCATTGCGGACGTAGCAGCGCGAATCGCCGACGTGGCAGACGTGCAGGTCGCCGCCGTCCACGAGGGCGACGACGAGAGTAGTGCCCATGCCCCAGCAGGAGGGCTGGGCGCCGGCTTCGGCGAGCATGCGGCCCTGGAGTTCCAGAAAGGCGTCGATGAGCAGGGCCTCGATGCGCCCGGCATCGCCTGCCACTGCGGCCAGGCGCGATGCGTCCAGAGCCTCGGCCATGAAGGCGACGGCCATGGCACTGGCCACTTCGCCGGCGGCATGGCCGCCGAGGCCGTCGGCCACGACGAGTAGTGGCCCGTCAGGGGAGACGTGGAAATCGTCCTCGTTGTGATCGCGAACGCGGCCGACATCCGTGACGCCGCAAAGTGCGGCACCGGCAGACGTGCTGCGCCGTCCTTTCCCTTCCCGCGGGCCGGCGTCTCCGCCCGAGGATTCGTCGGTAGCCATCGGCAGTTGCTCAACCGCAGCGGCGTCGCCGAATCAAACCCGCAGCCTCCGATCCTTCGTCCGGCGAGGGGAGCGGCCGGCGGGAAGCCCCCGCCGGCCGCTCCTGCACGGCATCAGGGCGTCACAATGATCTTCCGGGCCGTCTTGAACTTGGCGCCGGTGTTCTTGAAAGCCTCGGTGAACTCCGACTCCCAGCAGGTGCCCGCGCTGCTGAAGAGCTGCACGGTCACGCCTGGGTTCATGCTCAGGAAGCGGTCCGCCGCCACCGGCACCGGCAGGGGCGTCTCCGGTCCCTTGGCGCCCAAGGCGAAGAATGCGCGTCCTTCCTCGCCGGACTTGGCCTGCATCTTGCGCACGCCGTCCCTCGTTCCCGCCTTGTCGCGATAGGTCCAGGTGCACTTTTTGTCGTTGTACTGCCAGCCGGGGTTGGCTTCCATGTGGAAGCTGCTGGCCAGCACGTACTGCTCGGCGCCGACCCCGTCGTAGACGCAAACGTCGAGATCCGTATCGAGGTCCGGCTGGGAAAGGTCCTCACAGCTGGTGGCCGCTCCCTTCTGCCACTTCCAGCGCGCCTTTCCTCCTCCTGCGGTTCCGAACTGCAGGCCCGAGTAGGCCGCGGCCCGGCATCCGGTCGCCGGAGCGACGACCGACTCGCACTCGCCGGTGGCCGGGACGCACGAGTCCTGTGTGCACGGGCTTCCGTCGTCGCAGACGACCGCGGTGCCGCTCACGCAGCCGCTGCCCGGGTTGCACGTCTCCGCCCCGTTGCAGGCGTTGCCGTCATCGCAAGCCAGGGCGCCGCTGCCGACGCAGCCGCCGTCCACGCAGGTGTCACCAGTCGTACACGGGTTCCCGTCGTTGCAGGAGCCGCCCGAGTTGGCCGGGGCGCACACCGAAGGCCCGTCGCAGGCCCCGCCTTCCAGCGTGGTCGACGTCGTTGCGCCCGCGCCGGTCGAGCATTCGTGGCAGGACTCTACCTGGCAGGCGGCGCTGCAGCCGTCGCCGCCGACCGCATTTCCGTCGTCGCAGGCTTCGCCGGCGGCGACACAGCCGTCGCCGCAGATCGTCTCGACATGGCAGCTCGAGTCACAGCCGTCGCCGTCGTTGGTGTTGCCGTCCTCGCAGTCCTCGCCGGGGTCCAGCACTGCGTTGCCGCAGAACACGGGCGTTCCGCCGATGCCGCTGAAGGCGAAGATGAAGGTGTTGGGCAGTCCCTGTTCCGGGCCGTTCTCGACGTTCGGCTGCCCGAGCGAGAAAGCCTCCGCGCTCACCTCGGCCAGGGCTTGCAAGGCGTCGGCCTCGGTAGCCGCCGCCCCGTAGAAGGTACGGAAGGACCGGGTTTCCCCGACAGCCAGGGCTCCGAAATTGAAGTCGAACATGGCTCCGTGGTCGTCGGGGCCCGCGTCCGCGACCGGGCCGGGCTGGTAACTGGAGAAGGTAAACGGGTTGCTGCTGCTGAAACCGTTCGTGTCGGTACGGTAGAGGTCGGTAGCCGAGCCCATGTCAATCGTGACAAACTCGTCGAAGGGCGTCGGATCGATGTCCCAGTCCATCACCCGGCGGTACAGGAGCTCGGCGGCCTCCGTGCCGATGTTGGTGATGGAAACCAGCACTTCGTAGAGGTGCGGGTTCGCCGTCGGCGTGTAGGTGTGCGTGATGCGGAACGTTTCGCCGACCTCGACGGTCGAGGCCACGGCGTCGGCCGTCGACTCGAAAGAAACGACGCTGAGGTTCACGGCGCCTCCGTCCGTGGAAACGTTGGCGTAGCCGGCCACGCTGGAGACGTTGTCCGCCACACCCCAGCCCTCGCACTGGCAGCCGTGCTCGGTGGAGGCGCCGCCCGTGGGAACGAAGCGCAGGCCCAGGAATCCAATCCCGCGAGGATCCCCGGGATACGGCACGTTCAGGTGTCCTTCGCAGTTGACACCGAGCTGGACAGTGCCGTTGCTGACGATGGCGCCGCCCTCCGGGGGGCAGACGTCACAGGCGTCCCCGAGCCCATTGGAGTTGGAGTCGAGCTGGTCGGCATTGGCTTCGCTGGGGCAGTTGTCGCAGTCGTCTCCGACGCCGTCGCCGTCGGCGTCCTCCTGGCCCGGGTTCGAGAGGGAGAGGCAGTTGTCGGCCGGGTCGCAGACGCCGTCGCCGTCGTCGTCGGTGCCGGGGCCGTTGCAGTTGTCGCAGGCGTCCCCAACGTCGTCGCCGTCGGCGTCCTCCTGGCCGGCGTTGGCGTCGAAGGGACAGTTGTCGTCGGTGGTACAGACGCCGTCGCCGTCGTAGTCGACGTCGAGCGGGCACGGATCGCAGACGTCGCCGAGGGCGTCCCCGTCGCCGTTGGCCTGGTCGGAGTTGGAGTCGGCCGGACAGTTGTCGCAGGCGTCGCCGACACCGTCGCCGTCGGTGTCCTCCTGGCCGGCGTTGGAGGTGTACACGCAGTTGTCGGCCGTGTCGCAGATCCCATCGCCGTCGCTGTCGGTGACGAAGGGACACGTGTCGCAGACGTCGCCCACCGAGTCCCCGTCGCCGTCCGCCTGGTCGGTGTTGGGGTCGTCCGGACAATTGTCGCACGCGTCGGGGATGCCGTCCGCATCGGTATCGGCTTCCGTGTCGCAGGCGTCGCCGACACTGTCGCCGTCGCAGTCGAGCTGATCCGGGTTGGCGTCGGCCGGGCAGTTGTCGCAGGCGTCGGGGATGCCGTCCGCGTCGCTCTCGGTCTCGACGTCGCAGGCGTCCCCAGCGCCGTCGGCGTCGCAGTCGGCCTGGCCCGCATTGGCCGTCGAAATGCAGTTGTCGCACTCGTCCGCAACGCCGTCCCCGTCCGTGTCGGTCGCGGATGAACAGACCACACTGGTAACCGGGGCCGAGTAAGCGAGCTCGTAGGCGTTCCCGCTGCCGCTTCCGAAGGCTCCGACCTGGACCCGGTAGACCCCCGGCGACGGGGCGACGAAGTCCAGTTCGCTGGACAACCCGCAGGCGTCGTCCGAGCAGCCGTCGAGGTTCGCGAACCCGGCACCGCTGTGAATGTGCAGAGAGGTGTCCCAGGACGCGGCACCCGGGTCACAGAGGCTGACATGCAGGGCGTCACCGGCAGCCAGCCGGATGTCGAAGTAGTCCCCGCACCCGAGGACGCCGGTGCAGTCACCGGAGACCAACTGCACGGATCCGTTCGGCGGGCTCATCACAGGACCGATGTCGTTGTTGAAGTTGGCGGTACAGGTGCCCTGGGCGGAAGCGTTGCCCGCCAGGAGCAGCAGGAGCAGCCCCGACGCGGCAGCGCAGAATGTGGTGGATCGTAGTGGACGCATGGGTGAAATCCCTCCGGGTGACGATGGTTGGGGTGCTCGTCCCGGTCGCCTGAACCGCGACGAACGAGATTCGGCGAGTCGGAATCCGAGGAGCGTGGACCGGGACAACGGGCGACCTTCCTTTTCGTGGCGTTGTGCCACGCGACGACGTCGAACCTTCCAGGGGCGGCAACGTGTCGCGTGGTCCCGTGTCCGATTTCCATGACCGGCCGTCAATGTTCCGTTGCGCGATCCGCGAGGAATGCACCGTATCCGGTGACGGGAGTCACCGGAGGCTTCGAGGAGAGGGCGGCGGGGCGGGACAGCTGTGGTGAGAGGAACATGTGCCGGCGAGCCGACCCGCGCGGGGCGAACGCCCGGAGGATGGAACGTGGAGTGGGACCCACGACGGCTGCAATTCTGTAGCCGGCGACACAAGAGAAGCGGGCCGGGGTGAGCGGATGGAGGGCGTACTGCGGTCGTGCAGCCGGAACCCGCTTCGGGTCCCGGCTGCACGACTCGAGGTCTAGGCGCCGAAACGTCCCAGATTCATCACTTTCTCCCACGCGGCGACGAAGTCGCCCAGGAATTTGTCCTGTCCGTCTTCGGC
>JBHEPB010000110.1:0-3178 GCA_046260515.1 Binatia bacterium | reverse complement strand
GGACGGCAGATGTGAGGCTTCGCTGGCGGCGGCGTTGTGCTAGCTTCCCGCCCATCATGACGGCTACGACGGGAATCGGGACCAGGGCGGGGCGCAACGATCTTTGCCCCTGCGGAAGCGGGAAGAAGTTCAAGAAGTGCTGCGGCGCGGTCGATACCGCGGCAGAGGACACGGCCAGCCGTTTCTTCGGCGTCGCCGCGGTGGCGGCCGGGCTGATGCTGGTGGGCGGGCTCGTCGTATGGGCCAAAGCGCTGTTCTTCGATGCGCCTTCGTCCACGAAGGTGTGGTCGGCTGAACACGGTCACTACCACGATGCCTCGGGTGCCGAACCCAGCGCGGGAGGCCCCGGCAAGGTGTGGAGCGAGGAGCACGGCCATTACCACGATGCTTCCGGCGCCGAGCCGGGCGCAACGGGTGGCGGCGCCGGCAAGGTCTGGAACGAGGAGCACGGGCACTTCCACGATGCGGTCCAGGCTGCGCCGCCGCCTGAGGCTGCCGCGCCTCCGGTTCCCGGCGCCCTCGACAACCTGAGGGCGGCCGAACTGGATGCCGCCCGCGAGAAGGTCGCGCCCCCGGCGCCCCCGGCCGTAGCCGACTGAAGCGCCGCGACGAGGGGCTTCCGCCCCTCGTCGACACCCCTGCCTGCATCGCGTATATCGGCGTCGCCTCGACGCTGAACCGCCGACCAAGGAGCCACCATGCGCAGTCCCAAGCCTTTCTTCCGACCCCTCGCCATCGGCGCTCCCGAGCCCCTTCGCGAGATCCCGTTCCGGCCCTCGCGCATGATCCACTTCTTCGACGCCAGCAACGCCAAGATGGCGGCGAAGGTCCCGGACATCGCCCGCCAGGTGGACGTGCTTCTCGGCAACCTCGAGGACGCGATTCCGACGGCGAACAAGGTGGCGGCCCGTCGCGGCCTCATCGACATCGCCAAAGCCAACGACTTCGGCGACACCCAGCTCTGGACCCGCATCAACAGTCTTGATTCGCCCTGGGTCCTCGACGACCTCGTCGAACTTGTCACCGAGATCGGCGACAGGCTCGACGTCATCATGGTGCCGAAGGTGGAGGGCGCCTGGGACATCCACTACGTCGATCAGCTGCTGGCCCAGCTCGAGGCGAAGGCTGGAGTGAAGAGGCCCATCCTGGTGCACGCCATCCTCGAGACCGCGACCGGCGTGGCCAACGTGGAGCAGATCTGCTCGGCCAGCCCCCGCATGCAGGGCCTCTCGCTCGGACCTGCCGACCTCGCCGCCTCGCGCCGCATGAAGACCACTCGCGTGGGTGGAGGCCATCCGGGCTATGTGGTGAGGACCGATCCCGACCCGGCCGCGCCGGAGGCTGCGCGGCCGACGGCCCAGCAGGACCTGTGGCACTACACGATGGCGCGCATGGTGGATGCCTGCGCTTCCAACGGAATCCTGCCCTACTACGGCCCTTTCGGGGACATCAAGGACACGGTGGCCTGCGAGGACCAGTTCCGAAACGCCTTCCTCATGGGGTGCGTGGGGGCCTGGTCCCTGCATCCGGTGCAGATCGACATCGCGAAGAAAGTGTTCAGCCCTCCGGTGGAAGAAGTGCTGTGGGCGAAGAAGGTCATCGACGCCATGGGCGACGGCTCGGGTGCGGTGATGATCGACGGCAAGATGCAGGACGACGCCACCTACAAGCAGTGCAAGGTCATGGTCGAACTCGCCCGCATGCTCGCGGCCAAGGACGCCGACCTGAAGACTGCCTACGGGTTCTGAGTCCCGTTCGACTCGGAAGGGGCCGGGGGGCGGCGTGCCCCGCCCCTTGCCACACCTCTGCCTCCCGATCATAGACTCCCGGCGTCCCAGCAGGAGGGAATCGAGAACATGCATTTCTACGAGTTCGAGGCCAAGCGCGTCCTGGCCAAACACGGCATCCCCACACCTCCGGGTGCGACCGCCACGACGGCCGCCGAGGCCGAGAAGGCGGCCGCCGAACTCGGCGGGCCCGTCTACGTGAAAGCCCAGGTTCTCTCGCGGCGCCGTTCCAAGGCCGGGGCCGTCGAGATCGCGGCCACCCCTGCCGACGCGGGCAAGGCCGCCGCCCGCCTTCTCGGCATCCAGATCGGTCACGACAAGCCGCCCTGCGTCCTCGTCGAGAAAAAGCTCGACGTCGTTCAGGAGTATTGCTTCCACGTCTGTTACGACGGCGCCGCCAAGCTGCCGGTGATGACCGCTTCCGACCTCGGCGGCCGTGACATCGACGACCTTGCCGCCGAACAGCCCGACCACGTGCGCCGGCGCCACTACTCGTCGCTGGCGCCGGTTTCTCCGTATCGTGCCAAGGAACTGCTGAACGGCCTCGGCGTGGCCAGTGCCCATCTCAACCGCGCGACGGCTGTGCTGACGGCCCTGTCCGACATCCTGCTTCGCTACGATCTCACGTTTGCCGAGATCAACGCGCTGGGGCGCACGGCCGACGGCAAGTTCGTGGCCCTCGATGCTCACCTCGACATGGAGGCTGAAGGCATCGACCGCCAGAAGGCCATCCTTTCCGAGCTCGGCATCAGCGACCCCGACACGCGCGGCACGCGGCCGCCGACGGCCTTCGAGCTGGAGGCGACGCGCATCGACGACGAGGATCCGCGCGGCATCATCTCGCCCGTGGTCGAGTTCGACGGCGACATGGGCCTGGTGATCGGCGCCGGCGGCGGTTCCATCACCACCTTCGACGCCATCCGGCGCCACGGCGGCAACCCGGCCAACTACGTCGCCATCGGCGGCAACCCGAGCGTCGGCAAGGCCCAGAAGCTGACCAAGCTGGTGCTGTCCAAGCCCGGCGTGAACAAGATCTGCGTGATCTCCAACGTGGTCTCCAACACCCGCGCCGACCTCGTTGCCCGCGGGGTCATCAAGGGGATCCTGGAGATGGGCAAGGTTCCCAAGGACACCATCACGATCTTCCGCGTGCCGGGCGCCTGGGAGGCCGACGCCTTCAAGATCCTCGACAAGTACGGAATCGAGTATTGCGACCGCAAGGTGTCCCTGTCGGAGGCCGCCAAGCGGGCCGTCGCCAAGGTCAAGGCCTGAAGCGGCAAGGGATACGGGAGATTCGCTCATGTCCATTCTCGTCCACAAGGACTTCACCTTCATCGTGCAGGGCATCACCGGCCGCGAGGCCCTCAACTTCACCCGCGAGTGCCTCGAGT
>JBHEPB010000107.1:0-35797 GCA_046260515.1 Binatia bacterium | reverse complement strand
CGATGGGCCGGTCGTCGAGGGCTGTCTCGCGGACGCCGCCCGCGGCCAGGTTGAAGTCCCAGCGATGCAGGCTGGCCAGGTCGAATCGACCCGAGTCCTCGCGCCAGAGCTCGGGATAGCGGGCCACGTCCACCACGATACGATCGCCGTCGTCGTAGGCGTTCATGGGGTGGAAGACGTAGCAGGGATCGACGTCGAACCAGCGCAGGGTGCCGGAGTCGTCGCCCCTCTTCATCACGCCCACGCGGGCGCCGTAGGCGTCGTCCCAGCGGTAGGGCATCACGCCGCGCATCGCACGCTCCACGTCGAAAACGACCGGCAGGTCCATGATCAGCACGTGCCCCGCGGTGATGGCGAAGTCGTGCATCATGGTGGGGCCCGGGACCTCGATGGGAACGCTGCGCACGAGGCGGCCGGCGGCGTCGGCGCAGTGGTAAGTGACGTAGGGCGCGAACCAGTTGTAGTCGAAGAAGTGCATCTCGCCCGTGGTCGGGCAGACCTTGGGATGGGCCGTCATGCCGGTGGCCAGCCGTCCGTCGAAGTCGTAGCTGCCCACCGTTTCCAACTCGTCCGTGACCTCCCAGGGCTTGCTGGTTTCGGCCAGGGCCAGGATGCGTCCGGCGTGGCGAATCACGTTGGTGTTGCCGGGGCCGGCGGTCAGGTCGCGGGTGCCGTCGGGGCGAATCACGCGGGCGTGTTCACGCAGCTGCCGCGTCTGGATCCAGCGGTTGCGGTACCACAGGGCGCGTCCGTCCTCGATGGCAATGCCGTGCAGCATGCCGTCGCCGAAGAACCAGTGAGGCGGCGTCGTGTCGCGGGGATTGGGGCCGTTGCGCAGGTAGCTGCCCGCCAGGGTCCGCGGAATCTCGCCATCGACGCGCAGCGAAGTGATCGTGCGCTCCTCGTCCACGGGCGCGTAGTTGCCGCGCAGGAAGAAGGGCAACTTTTCGGTAGTGGCAGCGGTGCTCATCGGGGCTCCCTCCGGCAGCGAATGGTCCGACACTAGGGGCCCGGGCAAGCAAAGCAAAGCACCGCAGGCCGAGGCGCTGGTCACGGCGAGGGGATCCGGCATATCCTCGCGCGTCGTGATGCCAGCGCCCGGTTCCCGCTCCGAATTTCTCCGCCCGCGGATCGGGCTCGTCCATTTGGCGTCGCTGGCAACGCTGCTCGTGTCGGCCGCGGGGTGTGGGCCCGGCGGCGGCGCCCCGGCTCCGGCCGAAGTCGCGCCCGGCTTCTCGGAACAGGCCGCGCAGTTTCCCCGCGGCGTCCTCCAGGTGACCGAAGGGGTCCACGTGGCCGTCGGCTTCGGCTTGGCCAACTCCGTGCTGCTGGTCGGCGAGGACGCCGTCGTCATCGTGGATACGATGGAGAGCGTGGAGGCTGCCAAGCCGGTGCGGGAGGCCTTCCGCGCCATCAGCGGCGCGCCGGTGGCCGCCATCGTCTACACGCACAACCACGCTGACCACATCTTCGGCGCCGGCGTGCTGGCCGGCGACGATCATCCCCTGGTGATCGCGCACGCGAGCTTCCAGGAGGAGGTGGGCCGCCTGGCCACTGCCACCCGGGCCATCACCTACAAGCGCAGCATGCGCCAGTTCGGCACGCTGCTTCCCGAGGGAGAGCGCTTGCACTGCGGTGTAGGGCCGAGGCTGGTGAACGACGCGACCACGACGCCCTCTCTCGTTCTTCCGACCCGCACCTTCGAAGGAGACCGCCTCGAGGTAACGGTGGCGGGGGTACGCATGGTGCTGCTGCACCTGCCGGGCGAGACTCCCGACCAGATCGCGGTGTGGCTGCCGGACAAGCGCGTGCTGGTCTCGGGCGACAACTACTACCACTCCTTTCCCAACCTCTACTCGATCCGCGGCACGACCACGCGCGACGTGATGCCATGGGTGGCGAGTCTCGACGCCATGCGCGCCCTGAAGCCTGCGTTCCTGGTCCCCGGCCACACCCTGCCGGTGGCGGGCGAGGACGAGATCCATCGGCGCCTCACCGACTACCGCGACGCCATCCAGTATGTCCACGACCAGACCCTGCGCGCGATGAACCGGGGCCTCGAGCCGGACGAGATCGTCGAGGAGGTGCGCCTTCCGAAACAGCTCGCGTCCAGGCCCTGGCTGGCCGAGACGTACGGGCGCGTGGACTGGTCGGTGCGCGGCATCTTCGACGCCTACCTCGGATGGTTCGGGGGAGATGCCGCCGACCTCTCGCCGCTCTCACGAAGGACACGCGCCGAGCGCATGACGGCTCTGGCCGGCGGCAGCGAGGCCCTGCGCGACCGCGCCAACGCGGCGCTCGAAGCCGGCGACCCGCGCTGGGCTCTCGAACTGGCGGGTCACCTGGCGGTACTCGGCGAGTTCACCGACGTTGCCGCCCGCGTGCGGGCTTCTTCGCTGAGGATGCTGGCGGCTGGCGAAACCAGCGCCAACGGCCGCAACTACTACCTGACCCAAGCCCTGGAGGCCGAGGAAAAACTGGCCATCGGCGCGCCCGACCTCACCCGTCTGCCGCCCGAACTGCTGGGCCGCCTTCCGGTTTCCAGTTTCCTGAGAGGGATGGTGATCAGGCTCGACCCGAAGAAGGCCGAGGGCAAGAGCCTGGTGGTCGCGCTTCGCTTTCCCGACGTGGGCGAGGAGTGGGGCATGCGGCTTCGCAATAACGTCGTCGAACTGGAGCCGCGCCTTCCCGACGACGCCGACATGACGGTCACCACCGATTCTCTCACCTGGAAGGAGATCCTCACCGGCCAGCGCAACGCCACCGCCGCCTTCGCGCGCGGCGACGTGCAGATCGACCGCAACCGGCTGGAGCTGGTGCGCTTCCTTTTTCTTTTTCGCTGAGCGGCGCTCTGCTACACGCGAACGAGTCTCTCGCGCAGCCAGTCGGCAAGCGCATCCTCGGCGCAAGTGCCCTCGGCGACCGAGAGCATGAGCGTGACGACGTCCTCCTCCTCGGCCTCCAGGCGGAGCCCGTTCAGTTCGAGGAAGACGATCATGGTGAGGAAGGCGATCCGCTTGTTCCCGTCTCGGAAGGGGTGGTTGCGGGCCAGTCCCCAGCCGTAGGCGGCACCGAGGGCCGGCAGGTCCACCTCCGGCTCGTAGTGCCACCGGTGTCGCGGACGGTTCAGGGCGGACTCGAGGGCGTTCTCGTCGCGGACGCCCGCGAGCCCGCCGTGCTCGCGGAGTTGCTCGAGTTGCATCGCATCGACCACGAGGCGGTCGATCCAGGTTGGCTCCCTGCGGGGGCTCATGGCTATTTTGCGAGTTCGCGCAGGGCGTTGCGGTAGCGCTTGGAGACCCGCCTGGCGATGGCGAGGGCTTCCTCGATCTTGGGGTCGAAGGGGGTCAGGAGGATGCCGCGGTCGGTTTCCACGGCCAGCACGCGATCGCCCGCTTCGAGGTGAAGGCGGTCGGCCATCTCCTTGGGAAGGGTGGCGCCAATCGAGCCGCCGACGCGCCTCAGCGTGAGTTCCTTGACCATGCCCCAGCAGGTAGCACTATTGTGCGACTCGCGCAACGGGGCTTTTCGGCTGCCGGACTATCGCGTCACCACCATCACCGCCATGCAGAGCAGGCAGCCCACCTGCACGAGAAAGCTCACGAAGCGCAGGTTCACGGCCATCGCGCTTCCCGAGGACACGTGGATGACGGTCTGGGCCACTCGCGCGACCACGTACACCTGGGACAGGGTGGCGAAGGTTCCGGCGGTCAGCCCGCTCACGTGTCCGGTGAGCACCACCGCCGCGAACAGGGGAAGGTTCTCCACGCAGTTCATGTGGGCGCGGTTCATGCGCCAGTAGCTGTCGGTGCCGTGGGGTTGTCCGGCGGGGAAGCCGTTGACGGCCGCCTTGCCGGAGGCCACCTGGCCCACGCGGACGACGCCGATGGCGATCACGAGGAACACGGTCCAGAACACGAAGCCCATCAGGGCATAGAGCGGGGTCGTCATGGGATCCTCCAGTCGGGCGTGATCGAGCAGGGCCGCCGGTGGTCGTCCGGCCACCGCGTGGAAACGTGACGGTCGCGCCGCCTCGACACAAGTCCGGCCCTGCCTTGACCGTGACCTGCGATCACAACAGAAGAACCGCTTGATGCCGAAGCACGACGAGGGGACGGGCGCCGGGGCCTGGTACGCCGAGGGCCTTCGTTTTGCCTGCACAGGCTGCGGGCGCTGCTGCACCGGCGGGGACGGCTACGTGTGGGTGAGCCGCGACGAGATCCACGCGCTGGCCGCCCGCTTCGCCATCGCGGCCGACGAGTTCGGGCGTCGCTACCTGCGCCGTTTCGAAGGCCGTTACGCCCTGCTCGACGGCCCCGGCGGCGACTGTGTCTTCCTTTCCGGCAAGACCTGCACGGTTTACGAAGACAGGCCGGCCCAGTGCCGGGCCTTTCCCTGGTGGCCGGCCAACCTGCGCTCGCCCCGGGCCTGGCAGGAGGCGGCGACGGCCTGCGAGGGAATCTCGCAGGATGCGCCCGTGGTAGTGGCCGAGGTCATCGAGGAGCAACTCGAGGCCGCGCGTTCGGCGGGCCTCGCCGCGGGCTTCGCCGGCGACGAGGACTGACGACGGGCCGCGGCGCGCTCGTTGACTCCCCCTGTTTTCCGCCTCATCGTGCGCGAATCGTGAGCGAATCCCCGGCAGCATCCCACAGCGTCGAGTTCGACATCGAGGCCCTCGACCTCGACCACCTGAACGAAGAACTGGAGTACAAGAGCGCCGAACAGCGTCTCGAGTGGGCCATCGGCGAGCTCCAGCCCAACATCATCCTGTCGTCGAGCTTCGGAGCCCAGGCCGCCGTCTGCCTCCACCTCTGCGTGAAGATCTGGCCGGAGATTCCCGTCGTCGTCACCGACACGGGCTACCTTTTCCCCGAGACTTACGCCTTCATCGACGAGCTGGCCGAGAGCCTGAAGCTCAACCTCAAGGTGTACCGCAGCGAGATGTCGTCCGCCTGGCAGGAGGCCCGCTACGGGCGCCTGTGGGAGCAGGGCGTCGAGGGCATCACCAAGTACAACCAGATGAACAAGGTGGAGCCCATGCAGAGGGCCCTCGACGAGCTGCAGGCCAAGGGCTGGATCGTGGGCCTTCGCCGCTCCCAGTCGTCCACGCGCAAGAAGCTCGACGTGCTCGGCATCCAGAACGGCTTCCTCAAGGTCCATCCCATCGTGGACTGGAACGACAAGAAGGTGTTCGACTACATGTTCGAGCACGACCTGCCCTACCATCCGTTGTGGGAGCAGGGCTACATCTCGATCGGCGACACCCACACCTCGCACAAGCTGGTGGACGGCGTCACCGAGGAAGAGGTCCGCTTCTTCGGCCTCAAGCGCGAGTGCGGCCTGCACGAGGACTTCAGCGACGGGGGGAAGAAGACCGGCGGGGAGTAGCGGGTGCGAGGGCGCTTTCGGCGGTGGAGTGGGGATATTTGATCGGATATACCTGTCAGGGATGAACCCGGTGCGCCGCCTACGCCGGAAGGCTGGAGTGACCCAAAAGGCGCTCGCCCAGCTGGCCGGAACGTCCCAGCCCACGATCGCCTCCTACGAGGCCGGCACGAAATCTCCCACGCTGGGTACTGTCGAACGACTCGCGAGATCCCTCGGCCTCGAGGCCACGATCGAGTTCGCGCCGCCCTTGACCCGGGAGGACCGGAGAAGCCTGGCGTACCACCGCGCCCTCGTCGAGAAACTGAAAAGCTCTCCCCATATCGTGACCAACAAGGCGAGAGCGAATCTCGAGATGCTTCGAAGGAAGCATCCCGATGCAAGCCCTCTCTTCGATCGGTGGGAACAGTGGCTCGGTCTGTCGCTGGAGGACCTCGTCTGCCTCTGCCTGGATCCCGGAACTCCCGCTCGCGACATGAGGCAAGTCACCCCGTTCGCCGGCCTGCTGGACGCCAGGGAGCGGCTCGAGATCCTCGAGCAGTTTCGGGAGCGGGAGACTGTTGGATGAACCGTAGCCAGTTCGCTCACACCGTGCGCGCTGCCGCTGCTGTGCTGGGCGTGAACGAAGTGCTCGTGATCGGGAGCCAGGCTGCACACGCCTCGCTGGACAGGCTTTTCCCGGCGGTCAACCGTTCGATCGAAACCGACATCGCCGCCCTCAGCGACAAGGACGGAAGAATGGCCGATCTCATCGACGGGTCCATCGGCGAGGCGTCGCACTTCCAGGCGACACACGGCTACTACGCGCAGGGCGTCGAGCCGAAGACCGCGATCCTTCCTTCCGGATGGCGGAAACGACTGGTTCCTTTCTCTACTGCGGAAACCAACGGTGTCACCGCCTGGTGCTTGGAACTTCACGACCTCTGGATCTCCAAAGCCTTGGCCGGGCGCCCGAAGGACCGCGAGTTCTGCGCCGAGCTGCTCAAGAGACGCGTCGTGCAGCCTCGAACACTACACGAGCGATTGAAGAAGCTGCGAGGACAGCCTCCGGGCAAGATCGCCGCGGCGCGAAGCTGGATCGAAGCTTCCTGAATCGCCCCAAGTTCGCTCGCGCCGTTAGCTGTGTGCCGCTCCCTACGACCGCACCCTCCCGCCGGCGATAGTAGGCCTGCAGCGATCCTTCGTCACTCCGCCCCTACTCGAACTTCCCGTGCCTCCCCGCCCCACCCGCAAACCGCATCGCGCCGCTCACCGTCTCCCCGCTCGCGATCACCTCGAGCCCGCCCTCGGTCTCCACGCGCATCGATGCGTCGAAGTCCGTGTCCCACTGGGCGTAGGCCGAGGCGCGGTCGGCCCTCAGGCAGGCCTGGGGGAAGGCGGCGATCTGGCGGGCCAGGGCCTCGGCCTCCTCGCGGGCGCGGCCGTCCTCGACCACGCGGTCGGCCAAGCCCATGCCCAGGGCTTCCTCGGCTCCGACCGGGCGACCGGTGAGGATCATGTCCATGGCTCGGCCCTGGCCGACGACGCGGGGTAGCCTCACGGTGCCGCCGTCCACCAGGGGCACTCCCCACCTCCGGCAGAAGACCCCGAAGACTGCGCTGCGTTCGGCCACCCTCATGTCGCACCACAGGGCGAGTTCCAGGCCGCCGGCCACCGCGTAGCCCGAAACCGCTGCGATGACGGGCTTCGACAGCTTCATGCGGGAGGGACCCATGGGGCCGTCGCCGCCTACCTGGACCCGGTTGCCCCCGTTCACGGCCACGGCCTTCAGGTCGGCCCCGGCGCAGAAATTGCCGCCCTCGCCGTAGAGGACGGCCGCGTGGGCCCCGGGGTCGGCCTCGAAGGCACGGAAGGCCTCGGCCAGGGCGGCGGCCGTGTCCCGGTCCACGGCATTGCGCCGCTCGGGCCGGGAAAGAATGACGGTGAGGATATTTTCCTGGCGTTCGACTCTTACTGACATGACCAACTCTCTATAGGATGACCCCGTCGTTGTCTGCGGCCGGGGGGCGGGGTGGCCCCATTCCAAGATGGCCGGAGCTTGCGTCGTCCTTCGTTTCGGAGGACTTAGGCGGGGTTGCCGGCAACGCCGGCTGTCCTCAAGGAGTGAGTTCGATGCGCGGATCCATGCTGGGGCTTCTGGTCGCAGGCGCCCTCGTCGCAGGGCTCGGCGGCTGCGCGCTGCCCGAAGTTCTGCCTCTTGCCGAGGGCTCCACGTCCGGCCCTTCGCCTTACGGCCCGTGGTACGAGCAGCACTGGGCAACGAACTCGGTGCTCCTGGCCGCGGCCGACAATCCCGACGAGGAGATCACTCCCTCGGACGACACGCTGATCGATCCCAACCTCGACCTCGACCAGGCGGCAGCCGACGCCGAAGCGGCCTACAACGGCGAGCCGCTGCCGGTGGAAGCCAACGGAGCCGCGCAGTACGAGGACTTCTCGACCTCGAGCCCCTACCAGTTCCCCTCCTCCGAATTTGCGCCTCCTGCGGACGGCGCCGCGCCCGCCCAGCCGGAGCCCGCGCCGCTGCCCGACGGACCGCTGCGTTACTGATGAAAGGCTGCTCCCGTCCGACGAGGGACGCGGAGCCGTCGGCCGTGTATAGGGGATTCCGGTGGTGAACCTTTTCGATTGGCGGCGCTTCGGCGCCGCTTTCGTTTCGTGTCTGGCGCTGCTGGCTCTCCAGGCGACGTCCGCTGCGGCGGCGCGCCAGGCCTTCGCGGAGGAAGCCGCCGCCGTCGAGCTTCGCCACGGTTCGAGGGCCACCGCCAAGGACGGCACCCTCGTCGTCTACGACAAGGTCACCGGCGTTTACCGCGTGCCGGGGCGCGAGAGCACCTACTGGACCGGCGAGCGCTTCTTCCAGTACGACAACGGGCTGTGGCAGACCGCCGACGCCATCGCGGGCCCTTGGCGACTGGCCGCCGTGAAGGAAGTTCCCGAGGTCGCCGCCCAGCGCCCCCTCCCGCCTCGCAACACCGTCACCACGCCGTTGCCGTCGGGCCAGAAGGCGGTCTACGAACCCCTCCTCAAGGCCTACAAGGTGGTCGGTCTCAAGGGCATCTTCCTCGTCGATGCGCGTTACTACCGCTACGAGGGCGGCATCTGGCTTGGCGGCGATACCGAGGAAGGCCCCTGGTCGCCCGCTTCCAACAAGGCGGTGCCGCCGCCGCTTCGCAAAGCCGTTCCCAAGCCAGCGGCTGGCGACAAGGTGACGCTTCCGGGAGGCGAGGTTCTCGTTTTCGAGGAGAGGTCGGGCCTGTTCACCCTCGAAGGAAAGCCCGACACGGTTCTTTTCGACGGCGCCTACTACGAGAGGCGCGGCGACAAGTGGCTCACCTCGAAGCAATCCGCGTCGGGCTTCGAGGAGGTGGAATCCAGCCTGGTGCCGCCGCCGGTGCGCGCGAACTACCACCTTCCGAGTTCGGAGAGGGCGGCCAAGGCTCAAGCCAAAAAAGCAAAGGCCGCGAAGTCGGCCAAAGAGAAGACCGTCAACAACCGGCCCACTCGCGACGGCGGTAACCCGGCGGTAGCAAAACCGGCAGGGAAAAAGGCCGGCCCGAACAAAGCCGGCGACGCGAAGCCCCCGACGCCCAAGCAGCCCGCTCCCGATTCCGCCGAGTAACTACTTGCTGCGGCCCAGGCGAGTCGCGACGTAGTCGCGCATCGCCGCCAGCGATTCCGGATCCTGCACCGAACCCAGCAGCGCGTCGCCGTCGGCGAAGCTCGTCGTGCCGTTGCTCATCGCGCGCACGACGGAGTTGACGTGTTCCTTGGTGATCACGATCGGCACCGAGGGCTTGGCGGCGATCTCGCGCGCGAGCTGCTCGGCCTCGGCTTCGACGTCGGCGGCCGCCACCACGCGATTGACGAAACCGGCGGCCTTGGCCTCGGCCGCGCTGAAGCGGCGGCACGTCATCACGAGTTCGCGGGTCAGCGCCGGACCGATCTCGCGCACGAGGCGCGGGATGGCTCCCCACGCCAGCGGGATGCCGATGTCGATCTCCGGGATGAACATCACCGTGTCCTCGGCCACCACGCGCAGGTCGCAGGCCGCCATCAGCACGACGCCGCCGCCCACCGAGTGCCCGTGCACCTGCGCGATGGTGGTCGCGCGCATCTGCTCGACCGCATCCGCCATGCGCAGGCCGTACTGGCCCACTTCGCGGCGGTGGATCCAGCTGTTTCCCGACGAAGGCAGGCCGTCCAGCAGGGGCGGATCGCGAAGGTCAGCGCCGGCGCTGAAACAGCGGCCTTCGCCGCGCACGATGACCACGCGCACCTCGCGCTGCTCGTCGAACCAGCGCGCCGCCGAGGCCAGCTCGCGCAGCATGGTGGCGCCCATCGCATTGAGGCGGTCGGGGCGGGCCAACGTGAGGCGGCCGAGGCCGCCGTCGCCGTCGATCTCGACGCGCAGGGTTTCGAAAGCGGGAGATTCCTTGCTGCTCATGCCGCCCGAGTAGCATGACCGGGTTGCGCGGACGAAGGCGGTCCGCGCTATACTCGGCGGCCGTGGCTGTTCGCGAGGGAAACTGGTGGTCGAGGGCCTGGGGCGCCGTGGCGGTGCTGGGCTACGCGCTGTTGCTCGGCGCCGCCGCCTACGAAGCGGCGCTGATTGCGCCGCTGTGGAGCCTCTCGCCGCCCGACAGCGTGCGCGAATGGGTGGCGCTTTCATCGAGGCCCGACTCGTCCGCGCTCTTCGAGCCCCTGGGCGCAGTGACCGTCGTCGCAACGGCGATGGCGTGGATATCGGGACTCCTCGAACGGGGATGGCGCCGCTGGTGGCTCACGCTTTCGCTTTGCGGCGCCGGCGGCCTCGCCGCCGTCACCGTCCTGCATATCCTTCCGTGTGAGCGCGATCTCTTCGGCGCGACTTCCCTCGGTGAGCGCGACGCCGCCGTCGTCATCTCCCTCACCAACGAATGGATTCGCGCGGCGTCGCTGCGCATGGCGGCCCTCGTCGTCGGCGGATGGGCAGCCTATCGCGCGCAACTCGCCGGAATGCTCGGCGACATCCCCGCGGCCAGGCGGGCGGCCTCCGCTGCCGCCGCTGTTTCGGCCCGTTCCGCCCGCGATTTCGCCTTCGGCGACGACGACGCCCCCGAGGTGTCCCTGGGCGAGGATGCCTCCAGTCCCAGGGACCGCTGGCGGGGATCGCTCCAAGGGCGTCGCCGGACAGCTAAAAAATAGGGGTTTGCACAGCCCCCCGCGTTGACTGTAGGGATTTTTTTGCCGCAATATACGCGCTTCGCAGGCAGGAAGTCCGTTTCCCCTGCGATTCACGGGGCGACCGAGCCCCACCGATCGGATCCACGCGGAAACACCGCGAACCCAACAGGGGCGGGCAATGGCCCGTCCAGACCAGCCGGACGAAGGTCCGGTTCCAGGTTTCCGGGCACCAAGCCCGGGCCCGGAGAAGGAGAAGGAGGCATGGCAAAGAAAACGTCCCCCATCGCTGCGGCGATGACCAAGAGCCAACTGATGACGGCGATCGCGGAAGCGACCAAACTCCCCAAGCGCCAGGTGGCGGGAGTGGTCGAGTCCCTGAGCGACCACATCGTTCGTCACCTCAAGCCGAAGGGCGTGGGCAAGTTCACGCTGCCCGGCGTCGCCAAGTTCACCGCGGTGAACAAGCCGGCGCGCAAGGCCCGCAAGGGGGTCAACCCCTTCACCGGTGAGGAGATCATGATCAAGGCGAAGCCGGCGTCGCGTGGCGTCCGGATCCGCCCGCTCAAGGCTCTCAAGGACCAGGTCTGAGGTCCGACGGGTGACCGCGAAGCGTCGTGGAATGGGGGTCTGCCGGCCCCCATTCCACACGCGGAGCGGCTTTTTTACCTGACTTTCCGCCTGCCCGGGCCAATCGGCCCCGGCCAGCACCCTCCTCGTCCCCGGCCTCCGCGGCCCCCCGTTTTGACTTCCTCCTCCGCCTTTCGCACTCCTGCCGGCGATGTTTCACCAAACCGATGACCTGAGGATCGCCGGGCTGCGCCCGCTGATCCCGCCCGCGATCCTTTTCGAGGAACTCCCCGTCAGCGAGAGGGCCTCGGCCGTGGTGTCCGCCGCCCGCGAGGAAGCCACCCGCATCGTGCGGGGCAGCGACGACCGCCTGCTGGTGGTGGTGGGCCCCTGCTCCATCCACGACCCCGAGGCCGCCCTCGACTACGCCCGCCGCCTCCTGCCTTGGAGGGAGAAGATGGCCGGCGAGCTCTGCATCCTCATGAGGGTGTACTTCGAGAAGCCGCGCACCACCGTGGGCTGGAAGGGCCTGATCAACGACCCGGACCTGGACGGCAGTTTCCAGATCAATCGCGGGCTGAGGACGGCCCGCAAGCTCCTCCTCGAACTGGCCGAGATGGGCCTGCCGGCGGGCTCGGAATTCCTCGACACCATCAGCCCCCAGTTCATCGCCGACCTCATCGCCTGGGGCGCGATCGGGGCCCGCACCACCGAAAGCCAGATCCACCGCGAACTGGCCTCGGGTCTGTCGGTGCCCGTCGGTTTCAAGAACGGCACCGACGGCAACGTCCAGATCTGCATCGACGCGATCCGCGCGGCAGCCGGCTCCCACCACTTCCTGTCGGTGACCAAGCAGGGCCTGTCGGCCATCGTCGAGACCCGGGGTAACGACGCCTGCCACGTCATCCTGCGCGGCTCCTCGGCCGGCCCCAACCACGACCAGGCCGCCATCGAGGCCCTGGTGGCCAAGCTGAAGGCCGCCGGCCTGGCCGAACGCGTGATGGTGGACTGCAGCCACGGCAACAGCCGCAAGGACTACCGCCGCCAGGGTGAGGTGGCCTCCGAGGTGGCCGACCAGGTGGCATCCGGCTCCCCCTACATCTGCGGCGTGATGCTGGAGTCGCACCTCGTGGAAGGGCGCCAGGACCTGGTGCCGGGCAAGGCGCTCACCTACGGGCAGAGCATCACCGACGCCTGCATCTCGTGGGAGGCGACCGTGCCCATCCTCGAGGAGTTGGCGACGGCCGTGCGGCAGAGGCGGGTGAAGTAGCCGCACGCGCCCGTCTCCGCGGCTGTCTCGTTCCTGCGCCGGGTCGCTGCTAGCCTCCGCGCATGTTCCGCCTTCCTGTTGCCGGCCTGCTCGTGGCCGTGCTTTCCGTTCTCGTTCCTCTCGGCAGCGCCCGTGCGCTCGCCACCGAAACGACGGCCGGCGTTCTACACGCCGCCGCCGATGCGACCCGCGGCAATCCGCGCATCGTCTGCCTCGGCGACTCGCTGACCGAGGGCTACGGGCTGGCCCCCGAACTGGCCTGGCCCGAACTCGTGAAGACTGCTCTGCGGACGGACGGCTGGCCCCAGGTGGAAGTCGTCAACGCCGGCGTCAGCGGTTCCACTTCGGCCAGCGCCGTCGGCCGCCTCAAGTGGCAGCTTCGCGAGAAGCCCGACGTCGTCGTGCTGGCGCTGGGCGCCAACGACGGCCTGCGCGGCATCGCTCCGGAGGAAACCCGTCGCAACCTGGCCGCGGCCATCGACCTTGCCCACGGCAGCGGCATCACCGTGCTGCTGGTCGGCATGAAGATGCCGCCCAACTACGGCGCCGACTACACCGCCGCCTTCGAGGCCACCTTTGCGAGCCTGGCTGCCGAGAAAAAGGTGGCCCTCGTTCCCTTCCTCCTCGACGGCGTCGCCGCCAACGCCGACCTCAACCTGCCCGACAGCATCCACCCGAACGCCGACGGCTACGCGGTGGTGGCCCGCACCGTGCTCACTCACCTGAAGCCCCTGCTGGCCGCGGCCACGGCGTCGGCGCCGGTCGCCGCACCGTGACTGTCCGGCCCGCTTCCGGCCTCGTGGTGAGGGCCGCGGGGCTGCGCAAGAGCTTCGCGACCAGCGCGGGAATCCTCGAGGTGCTGTCCGGCGTGGATCTCGAAGTGCGGCGCGGCGAGACGCTCTCGATCGCCGGCGAATCGGGTAGCGGCAAGTCCACGCTGCTCGCGCTGCTGGCCGGCCTCGACTCGGCGACCTCCGGCGAGCTCGAAGTGGCCGGCATCGAACTCGCCTCGGCCGGCGAGCAGGACCTCGCCGACTTTCGCGCGCGCACGGTCGGCATCGTGTTCCAGCACTTCCATCTCATCCGCTCGCTCACGGCGCTGGAGAACGTTCGCCTTCCGCTCGAGCTTCGCGACGGCGACGACCCCGAGCGGCGGGCGGAAGCCGCTCTCGAAGCCGTGGGGCTGGCCAAGCGCTTCGACCACTTCCCGGGGACGCTGAGCGGCGGCGAACGGCAGCGTGTTGCCATTGCGAGGGCGTTGGTGACCCGGCCCGACCTGCTGCTGGCCGACGAGCCCACGGGCAACCTCGACGAGACCACGGGCCGCGCCGTGATCGAGCTGCTCTTCGAACTCACCGCGCGTTCGCAGACGACGATGGTGCTGGTGACCCACAGCGCGGCGCTGGCCGCGCGCTGCGGCCGCTCCCTCGTGCTGCGCGGCGGCCGACTTCACCAGGACGACGGCGCCGGCCTGCAGGCGGCCCTCGGCGCAGCCGCCGCGACCGCGCTGTGCTGAAGCGGTTGTTCCGCACAACGGCCGCCGGGAGCGCTGCGTGGTGATCCTGCTTCGCCTCGCGCTGCGCGACCTGGCCCACCAGAAGGCTTTTTCGATCTTCTTCGTGGTGAACCTGGCCCTCGGGCTCACCGGCGCTCTTCTTCTCGACAGCCTCCAGGGCTCTGTCACCCGCACCCTGGCCGAGCGCTCGCGCTCGATGCTGGGCGGCGACCTGCGCGTGAGCTCGACGCGGGCGCTGGCCGCCGGCGAAGTCGCGGCCATGGATGCAGCAGCCGGCGCGTCCTCTTCCACCGACCTCGTGCAGCTTTACTCGATGGTCTCGGGCCGCACGCACGCCAGACTGGTGGAACTGAGGGGCGTGGACCGCCGCTTTCCCCTTCACGGCAGCATCGTGCTGGCCGGCGCGGGCACGGCGGACGCCGCGGCCCACGAGCGCCTGGAGAAGGGCGCCGAGGCCTGGGCGGATCCCTCGCTACTCGACCAGCTCGGCATTGCGCTTGGCGACGAGATCCGCGTGGGCACGGGCACCTTTCGCGTCACCGACACGCTGCTGCGCGACACGGGCCTTTCGGTGCGCGCCGCATCCCTGGCGCCGCGGCTCTACGTGTCGCGGGCCCTGGTGGAGGAGACCGGCCTCATCCGCACCGGTAGCCGCATCGAGTACCAGCACCTGGCGGCGCTTCCCGCCGGAACGGACGCCGACGCTGCGGCGCGTGCGATGCGCGGCGCCAGCAGCGACGCGCGCGTGCGCGTGACCAGCCACGACGAGGCCGTGCAGGAGATGACCGGCGCCTACTCGCGGGTGACGCGCTATCTCGGCCTTGTTTCCTTGGTAGCGCTGGCCCTGTCGGGCGTGGCTTCGGCCTATCTGTTCCACGCCTTCCTCGGGCGGCGCCTGGCGGACCTGGCCATCCTGAGAAGTCTCGGCGCCACGCGCCGCAGCGGCCAGGCCCTGCTGTTGATGGAAGTAGCCTTGCTGGCGTCCCTGGCTGCCGCTGTCGCCGTCGCCTTCGTGACGCTGATGCTGCCGGCGGTGGCGGCGCTGCTGTCGGATCTGCTTCCGGCCGAACTCGACCTTGGAGTCAGCGCCCGCGAGGCCTTCGTCGCCTTCGTCGTCGCCATCGCGCTGGGGCCCGTGTCCTGCCTTCCGCTGCTGGCCAGGCTCGGCACCCTGCGCGTGTCCGAACTCTTCCAGGAACAGCTGCACTTCGGGCTTCGGCGCGGGCGGCGCGACGTGCTGTGGGCCTTGCCGGCGGTGGCGTTGGTGGTGGGACTGGCGGTGGCCAGGGTGGGGGACCTTCGCCAGGGGCTGTGGTTCTCGGGCGGGTTGCTGGTGGCGCTGGCCCTGGCGTCGGCGACGGGGCGCTTGCTGCTTCCTCTGGTGGCGCGCGCGGGATCGCGTTCGCGCGTCTCGGTGCGGCTGGCGCTGCGGCGCCTGTCGCCGCGGCGGCGCGAGTCGAGGACGGCCTTCGTGGCCCTCACGCTGGCCGCACTGCTGCTGGTGCTGCCTCCGCAGATGCGCGCTATCCTGATGAACCAGCTGCATCCTCCCGGCCAGGACGTCATCCCCAGCCTCTTTCTCTTCGACATCCAGCCCGAACAGGCCGAGCCCCTGCGCGAGCACCTCGCCGCGGCGGGCACGGCCTGGCAGCGCCTGGCGCCGATGGTTCGTGCCCGGCTCGTGTCGATCAACGACAAAGCGGTGGGCGGGGCGGACGTCCCGGCGGAAGGGCCTTCGCGGGACCTCCGCGACGAAAGCGCTCCGCGCGATCCTGCCGAAGCCCAGCGCCTCGGCTCCCGCCACTACAATCTCACCTGGCAGGGCGAACTCCACACGACCGAGAAGCTGGTGGCAGGCTCGCCGTTCTCCGGAACGTGGCAGGCGGATTCCGGCGCCCTGCCGGAGATCTCCATGGAGAAGGACTTCGCGCGTCGTCTCGGCGTCGGCCTCGGCGACCGCCTGCGCTTCGACGTGCAGGGCGTTCCCATCGACGGCCGCGTCGTCAACCTGAGGGAAGTGGACTGGACCAGCCTCCAGCCCAACTTCTTCGTGTCCTTCCAGCCGGGCGTGCTGGAGGACGCGCCGTCGGTGTTCCTGGCGTCGGTGCCGTCGCTCGCTCGCGAGGATCGCGACCGCCTCCAGGTCTCCATCGTGGAAAAGTTCCCCAACGTTTCGATGATCGACGTGACCCGCGGCGTGGAGCGGGCGCTCACCCTGCTCTCGCAGCTGCGCTGGGCCGTGGCCGCCACGGCGTGGACCGCGCTGGCCGTCGGCCTGCTGCTGGTCTTCGCCATCGCCCGCGACGAGGCCGAAAGAAGGCGCTGGGACTTCAACCTGATGAAGGTGCTGGGCGCCCGTCACGGCCTGCTTCGCGCGAGCGTCGCGGTGGAGTTTGCCGTACTCGGCGCCGTGGCCGCGGCCGTCGGCATCGCCATCGGTGTGGCCGGCGCCGCGGCCATCGCCCTCGGGGTTCTCGAAGTGCCGTGGCAGCCGGCCTGGCTGCCGCTGCTGCTGGTGGCCGTGGTGATGCCGCTGGTCGCGGCCGTGACGGCGCGACTGGCGATGCGGCGGGTGCTGAGGGAGAAGCCGCTTCTCGGACTCGGATGAGCGACGGCCGGTGAACGACGGAGTGAGGCGCGCCAGCGCAATCGGCGGCCTGCTGCTCGTGATGCCGGCGGCCGCGTGGACGGCAGAGTTGCTGGTCGGGACTCCGTCGCTGATCCTCGGGGCCGCTGCTGTCCCGGCCCTGCTTCTGGCTGCGATCATCGTCTTCGCGCAGCGGGGCGGCGGCCGAGCCCTCGGCACTCTCGCGTTCTCGCTCGCGTGGGGAGCGGTGGGCGCCGCCTGGATCTCCACCATCGGCAACGAGTCGGCCCGGCGATGGATCGATGCGGTGACCGAGGGGGACGACCGCGCCCTGACCGCGCTGCTCGTCGCGCCTGTTCTCGAAGAAAGCGCCAAGGCCCTCGGACTCCTGCTGTTGCTCGGCGGCGGCCGACTGCGAGGCGCACGCGACGGCATCGTGTGCGGCGCGCTGGTCGGCGTCGGCTTCGTCTTCGCGGAGAACCTTCTTTACCTCGGGCTTTCCATGCTGCAGGGCGGGGAGGCGGGACTGCTGAGGGCCCTTCATCTGCGCGGCATCGTCGGAGCGGCGCCTCACGTCGTGTTCACGGCTTGCGCCGGAGCGGGCCTCGGCTGGGTGGCGGGGCGCGCCGCGTCCGGCAGGCGGTGGGTGGCGCCTTCGGTCGGGATGGCGTCGGCAATCGTGCAGCACGTCGCGTGGAACGCGCTGGCCGCGCCCGCCATCGCCCACGTGCTCTGCGATGCGCCGGACAGCGGCGGCGTATGCCGCGAAGCGCCCACCTACGCCGCGATCTTCTGGGAGTCGGGCCTGGTTGCTCTCGTGTTCCTGGCGCCGGGATTGGCCGGACTCCGGGCGGCATGGCGGGCGTCCGGTACCTCTGGGGGCGATGTCCCATCGATGCGCCAGCGCCCGGTCCGCTCGGAAGGTAAGGAACAAGGGAGAACCGTGGTCGTTCGCACGCTGTCGTTCCTTGCCGTCGCCTTCGTCCTCTTCCTCGCGATGCGGATCGCGCAGCCCCTGGCGACGCAGGTGCCGCTGTCGGAGTCGTGCTGGTTCGACTTCGAATGCGTGAAGAACTCCTGCTGCCACGCCGAGGCCTGCGCTCACCGCCTGGCGGCCCCCTGGTGCCGGAGCTCCTACTGCACGATGGACTGCCGGCCGGGAACCCTCGATTGCGGCGGCCGCTGTGCCTGCCGCGAAGGCCGCTGCACGGCGCAACTCACCCACGGCGCCAGCTTCTCCATCCTGCCGCCTGCGTCGACTGGTTTCGGACCGGATGTCGTGCGGCAGGCGCCTGTTCCGAGCTGGACGAGGCGCCCTGTTTTAGGTATATACTGAAAATACGGTTCGATTGGGACGCCGGCAAGGCTGCCTCCAACCTCCGCAAGCATGGGATCCGGTTCGAGGACGCCATGACTGCGTTCGACGACCCGGATGCGTTGGTGGCGCCCGACCCCGCCCACTCGACCGCCAAGGAGAGTCGGGAGTGGCTGATCGGCGAGTCCGACACCGTGGTCCTGGTGGTGGTGTTCACGGTTCGTCAGCCAGGGGATGTCCACCGACTGATCAGCGCGCGGCCGGCGAGTCGCCAGGAGCGGAAGCGTTATGAAGAAGCCAAAGGAATTCCCTTTTGAGAAGGCCCGGCGCCGATCGGCCGCCGAGACAGAGGCTGCGCGCAAGGCGATCGAACTCAAACTGGGCGCCGCGCGGCCGAAACGTGGACGCCCTCCGAAGGGCGCGGCCAAGTATCAGCCCGTGTCGATTCGACTGCATCCCGACATCCTCCTGTGGGCGAAAGCCGAGGCGAAGCGTCGCAAGGTTGGCTACCAGACGGTGATCAACGAGGCACTCCTGCGGGCGACGACCTGAGAGCCGCCCCGGTGACGCTGCCCGTTCCCTCACGCCCCGGCCGCGTACACCCCTGCATCCCGCTCCCGGACAGGTCTCCTCCATCGCCGGAACTGGCTGCCAGCCAACCGCGCCGAGCAGTCCGATGCCGGGCTGCTCGGCAAGCTGGTCTTCGGTGTCGGCGTGGGCCGCATGCGATGATCACACTTGGCTCAGGAACTTCCGCACGAGTTCGAAGGCGCGGCGTGCATGCATGGTGCGCGTCTCGGCATCGAGCGCAGCGTGGAAAACGGCGAGTTGCTGCGGACCGTAGGTTTCCACGGCCGCGAACTTTTCGCGCAAAATCTCGACGGCCTTGGCGACGGTCTTGTTGTCGGTGCGCAGCTTCCAATCGGCTGCGAGCGGATCCATTCCGTCAGGAAAATGCTCGAGGCAGTAGCAGAGATCGTACACGTCCTTGGGTTTGTCGCGCCGGCCGATCGCATGGGCCTTCATTACGAGAAAATCCGCGATCGACACGACCTGGAGCACGACCGTATTTTCTGCTCCGCGGACGTTACGCCCGGAGAGCCTCAGGGATTGCGGGTTGCGAAACGCCTCGCGAGCGGACTCGACCTTCAGAACACGAAAATCTCCGATCAGCTTCGGGTTGTTCTTCTCCGTTTTCACGTCGTCCGGGGCGAGAAAATCCACTTCAACCTGCAGGGGAGGTTCGCCGTCTTCGAGGTCGACATCCACGACCAGCTGGAACGTCTTCTCGCCGGCACGGTAGCGCCCCGTTTCCAACAGCAGGGTGACGAGTGCGGCATAGCGTCCGTCGTTCAGCCTCGCCGCGTCCAGCACGAAATCGACATCGATGCTTCCCACATGCGGCGGATCAGTATCCGGAAGAAGCAGATCCGGAATCCAGCCGCCGACGAGCACGAGGCAGTCGGCGAACGACGCGAGCACCTGCCCCACATCCACCAGCACGCGTCGGGCCGCTTCGGTCTGGCGGAGGGCGTATTCGCCCTGACTATGCGGAGCAGGTGTCATGCCTCCAGCCCCATCGATCTCCACGCGGGCTTGAGACGCTGGGTCAGCAGCGCTTCGGCCGCCTCCGCACCGCGGCCGCCGCAGTGGCTCAGGTCCACATAGGTCTGTATCTCGTTCGTACAGGCCAACCGATCGACCCCCATCGTGCCGCCGTCGGCCAAGTAAAATACGCCCTCGTCGGAAGGGATGAGGATCATGAGGTTCTCCCCTGAATCCACCGGTTTGGCCTCGACGAGCTTCTCGAACATCGGAATGTCCGTGTCGCGCAGATAGAGCCAAGTCTTCGGCTGCCGCACGTTCGGTGCCTGGAAGTCCGCCGCCGAGAACGCCGCGTAGACCGCATGGCCACCACTTCGCAAACCGAGCTCGGCCAACGTGCCTCGGAGCTGCTTTCCCTGTAGCAGCGTGAAGTACCCGCGCCGATCGTGACGGTCGAAGCGGTAGACGTCCCGCCACGCGAACAGAAGCTTCAAGGGGTCGCTCACTCGGAACCCACCGTCCTTCCCGACCGTCAGGAATGCCTCGTCGCGCAGGCGTCGGACGACCTTGTTCACCAACCCGAGGCTCACCGCCGGCTGGCAATGCGTCTGCATCTCACGCTGGGTCCAACGCTTCCCAGCGTGATCGGGCAGGAGCAGCGCCCGGATGACCCGTCCCGCCTCCGGGGTGCTCAGGTTCGCCGTGGGGCGTGGGCGGGTATGTACCGGCTCGTTGCCTGTGTGCTCGAGACGCAGTACGCCGGGCACCTCCAGTCGGTGGTTTCCCGCCAAGTCGAACCAGCTCCATCCGTGCTCCGCGCACAACTCCGCCACGCGAGGCGATACCCACGGCATTGCCAGCACCGGAACGACGACCTTGGAGCGGCCGCCCGGAGAGAAGGTCCTGTCGGCCCGCGAGCGGAAGACACTGGGACGGAGTTCCTTCCTGCACTCGACGCAGAGCGCTGCCTGGCCGCCTCCCGGCATCGGCAGGGTGGTCAGAAGGTCGAATTCCGCACCCGCCTTGTCGCCGACCCGTCGCACCTGCCAGCCCTTCAGCCAGGCCACACTGCCGAGAAGTTCCTCAAGCCTGGTCACAAGGGTCATCTCCAGAGCTGCGTCTGACAGACCTCTCAAGTTCACGGTATTGGTAGTGTTCACGGGTGCGTGAACATTGCTGATCCCGTGAACAAGGGCAAGCGGAATTGTTGTGCCAACCGGCCGCAGGCCTGGACGCGACGCTGGTCGTGACGCCGGTCGTGACGCCGGGCTCCCCCGCGGACGCGGGGGAGCCTTCGATTCGATGGCCCTGGAGGTGGGTGATCACGGGCGATCCCCGCGGACGCGGGGGAGCCGGTGTGATACGCGCTGCCGCTTCCGCATCGGACAGGGGGTCGTGATGTACAAGGGGGATCCCGAGCCGCTGAGCTACGACGGCGAGTCCACTTGGTCGGATCCGCAACCGGTTGCTCGCCAGCCGCAGCGTGCAGACGAAAAGTGGCGCTGAATAGTGCGGCGCAGCGGCTTGGGAACAGGTGTACAGGACACGCTCATCGAACCCAGCATTGTGCGCAGCGAAGAACTTGACAGCTCCCAAACTCGAGGAGACTGCATCCCAGACCGTTGCGAAGCATCCAGCGTCTCTCACCTCGTCGGGACCAATCCCGTGGAGAGGGGAGAACGTCCAGGAACTCTCGCCCGGGTTGATCAACCTCTTGACGCGTTGGACGATCTCCCCACGTTCCACCACGACCAGGCCTAGCGCACATGCGCTTGTTGGGCGTCGGTCTGCCGTCTCGTAGTCAATGGCGGCAAACGTAGGGTGGTGCACCTTGGAATCGCTCGGTGAGTTTTGAGGGACCGATGGTCGATGGCGAGCTTTCCCTGGAAGTCGGGATTTCGGTAGTAGGCGGGCGCCGCCCCTGAGTACAGCCGGGCGAGGCGGTCGAGATACGACAGGGGGCCGGAGAATGCCCGACGGCGGTGCGACGGGGACGGGGACGATGGAGAGGGCCAGGGCCACGCTGGGGAGGACTACCGACGCACGGGGTCAGAACCTGACCCTGGAGTGAGTTTTTTGAAGAGGCATCTGCTTCGAGTCTCGATCGCCTGCCCGTTGGGCTTCGAGTGCGACCCGGGCGCCCTTGTGTGCCAGTGCGATCCGCTGTAGCGGGCTGAAAGCGGCTTGCAGAACGGCTGTCGCTGACGTGTACTCCGCGAACGAGGGGACTCCCCGTTCGTCTCCATGGCAGCGGCAACCGAGCATCGTCCAAGGCAACACGGCCCCTCGAAGTCCATGGCGGCGGCCATCGGCCTGCTTCTTCTCGCCCTGGCCTTTGCCGCGCCGGGCGAACGGGGCGAGGCGCGCGCGGCGGCAGTGCCCGGCGAAGGCAGGAGCAGCCGTACGGCTGCCCCCGACGAACGCCACATCGCCGACGACACCGTGCTGATGGAACTGCTCTCGGAAGCGATCGAGCTGCGTCGCCGCGAGGATTTCGACCGCATGCTCGATGCCCGTGATCCCGGCGAGCTCATCGAGCATGCGAGATTGAACGAAGCCGACTTCGACAATCGCAAGCTCGGCATCGACACCCTCTTCATCGTCGGCGACGAGCTGTTTGCCTACCTGTTCCGACCGGAGAACGGCTGGGGCGCGGCCCCGCGGCCGGCGGGCGACATCGGATACACACCCAACCTGCAGCGCGTGCACCGCGGAAGGGCCGGAGGCGCCGACGCGTTCGCCTGCGCCAACTGCCATTCCAAGGGCGGCCCCGACGGCGCCGGCACCCAGAGCCAAAACGCATTCCTGCGCGGCGACGGCGAGGACACCGGAGGCGCCGACCAGAGGAATCCTCCGCACCTCCTCGGCCTTGGACCCGTCGAACTGCTCGCACGCGAAATGAGTGCCGAACTGCGCGCCACCGCCGCCAGCGTCCGCGAGCGCGCGAAAACGGAGAACCGGCGCGTCGAGGAACCCCTCGTCGCCAAAGGCGTGTCCTTCGGCAGCATCGTCGCCGGGCCCGGCGGCGAACTCGACACGATTGGCGTGAAGGGAGTGGACGCCGACCTCGTCGTGAGGCCGTTTGGCTGGAAAGGCCACCAGGCGACCCTGCGCGACATGATCGAGGAGTCCCTCCACATCCACCAGGGCCTCCTCTCCAAACGCATCCACCTGGCGGTGAAGGACGGCTCCCTCACGGCCGATGCCTACGGGAAGGGCCCCTGGGCCGACCTCGACGCCGACGGCGTTTCGCTGGAGATCGACGAAGGGATGCTGGCCACGGTGGTCGGCTACCTTGCCCAGCTCGAAGTGCCGGTGGTGAGGCCTCCCCGCGACGCCGGCCTCGTCGACCTCTTTGCCGCCGGCCGCTCGAGTTTCGAACGCATCGGCTGCGCCGCCTGCCACGTGCCTTCCCTTACGCTGGTCGATCCCCGATTCGACGTGACGACCGCACTGCCCGGCAAACCCCCGGCTTTCATCATCGACGTGGCTCGCGACGGCGAGGGGCCCAAGGTGGAACCCCTCACCGCCGGCTCGACGCGCAACTACTACGTCCACCTCTTCAGCGACCTGCGCCGCCACGACATGGGCGAGGCATTGGCTTCGCCGTCGGACGAGGGAACCATTCCCGCGCGCATGTTCCTCACGCGACCGCTGTGGGGGCTGGCCGAAACAGCGCCCTATCTCCACGACGGACGCGCGCCCACGGTGCACGAAGCCATCGTCCTGCACGACGGTGAAGCCGCCGCCTCCCGCGATGCCTACCTCGCTCTCGACGGCGAAGCCCAGGCCGGACTGCGCGTCTTTCTCACCTCGCTGTCGCGCCAGCCGAAGTTGTTCGTGCCGTGAGAAACGCCGTCGCACCAGGCCCGGCGAACGGCCGCGGCCGTGTCGTGCGAGTCCTCGCCGGGCTGCTCGCGGTCGCGCTGTCGGCATGCGATTCGAACGGGCCGCCGCCGCCGAAAGTGCCCGAGTGGCGCGCGGACTGTCCGCCCCTGGTTCGCCCGGCGCCTCTCAGCCTCGACGCTGCGCGCGAGGCCTACCGGGCCGCGGAGTACCGTCACGAACTGCGCCTGCGCGAAGCCGTTTCGCCCGGCTATTTTCTGCGTGCCCTCCAGGCCGAACCAGCGGCGAATGGAAAAGCGGCCGGCGCCGACGCGACCATCGCCTCTGCCTTCGAAAGTCCCTGCCTCTCGGAGATCGCCGAGATCGGCCAACAGCTCTTCGATCATGAGTTCGGCTTCGCCGACGGCCTCGGCAGCGGCGATGCGGCCACGCGGCCCCAAGGCCCCTTCCGCCGCGTGCACGAGGGCCTGTTCGGTGCGCCCGAGACCATCTCGTGTCCCTCCTGTCACTGGGTGGGCGGCCCGAACGGTGCGGGTGCGGAGACTGACAACGCATTTCTTTCCGGGGACGGTCTCCGGCCCGGTAGCGGGGACGCGCGCAATCCCCAGGCTCTCGTGGCCCTCGGCGTGGTAGAGGCCCTGGCCCGCGAGATGACGCGAGAACTTCACGCGCAGCGCGACGCTCTCGTGACCCAGGCCGCGCGCGACGGGAAGGCCGCCGAAGTCCGCCTCCGGGCCAAGGGCGTCGACTTCGGCCTGCTGAAGGCAACTGCGAAGGGCGAGACGGATGCCTCGGGCATCGAAGGCATCGACGCCGACCTCGTGGTGAAGCCCTTCGGATGGAAGGGAACGCGTCCCGACATCGCCGCCTTCACCACCGAGGCCCTCCAGGGTCACCTCGGCATCCAGGCCGACGACCTCGTGGCCGGCGGCCTCGGCGACGCGGCCGGTCGCGGTCCGGATCCGCTGGATCCCGACGGCGACGGCAGGAAGGGCGAGTTTGGCCGGCGCGCTCTGGCGGCGCTCACCGTCCATCTTGCCCTGCTCGAGCTTCCCATCATCGAGCCTCTGGTGCAGGACCTCGCTCTCGCGCCTGCTGCCGAGGGACTGCTGGCTCCGACGACGACGAGTTTCGTGGAGGACTTCTCGCGCGGGCGCGAGAAGTTCCACGCCCTCGGCTGCGCTTCCTGCCATCTTCCGCGCATGGTGCTGGAAAGTCCCCTCGTGGAGATCCCGGGTCTGCCGCCCGTCGACCTGTCGCGCACGATGCGCCGGCCGGCCCTCGACTACGACGCGTCTCTCGGCGGCTACCCGGTGTGGCTCTTCAGCGACCTCAAGCGCCACGATATGGGCCGCGCTAACGCGGCCCGCCACGAGCAGTTGGGCGTCGCGCGCGATCTCTACCTCACGCCGCGCCTGTGGGGCGTGGCCGACTCGGCTCCCTACCTCCACGACGGCCGCGCACCGAGCCTCGACTACGCCATCGCCGGGCACGGGGGCGAGGGCGCGAAGTCGCGCGCGGCCTTCTTCGCGCTGGAGAGGGAGGAGCAAGGCGCGCTTCGCGTTTACCTGATGTCGATGCGACGCGCGCCGCGAGTGATGGTTCCTTAGCCCGGCGTGAAGCCGTCGCGCTAAGGAACGGCAGCGGCCTTCTTGAGGACGACGAGGTCGATTACGCCGACGCCGGGCTTTCCGCCCACACTGCGGCGCAGCGATCCGACGAGGAGGGCGGGGCGGCCGCGGCCCTCCGGGTCGGGGGCGCGGCGCATGTGCCAGCCGAACCAGGCTTCGGCTTCGTCGCCGAACCACTCCGCGAGCACGGCATCGCTCTTGCCCGAGCGCAGTTCCACGCGTCCCGTGTTGGCGGCTTTCCCGGCCTGGTGACGGGGCGCGCCGATGGCGATGTCCTCCGTGCCGTCGCCGTCCACGTCGCCCGCGCCGATCACCATGCGTCCGAAGCGTTCGCGGGGTTGGCGGCCTTTCCACTGGCGGAGCAGGGCGCCGCTGGCGCCGGAGAAAACCTGCACTTTACCGGGCTCGGTGTCCTCGGGATGCCCGATGCGGGCGGAGGAAATAGCGATCTCGCCGCGCCCGTCGCCGTCCAGGTCGCCGAGCCCCGCGATCATTTCACCAAAACTGGCCTGGAGGTCCGAGTCGCTCCAGCGGCGAATCTCTGCGCCGCCGGCGCCCGAGAACAGGTACACCTCGCTCGGCGCTCCGCCCTCGTCCCCACCCTCGGGCTGGCCGCCCACCAGCAGGTCGGCGCGTCCGTCGCCGTCGAGGTCGCCGGCAGAAGCGATGCTCCAGCCGAAGAACTCGCGCTTTCGCGGCGGCGCGTAGCTGCGCACGATCTCGCCTGTCGCCCCGCTCAGAAGGTAGGCGCGTCCTCCCTGCTGGGAGGGAGCGCCTACGAAGAGATCGATGCGGCCGTCTCCGTCCTGGTCGCCGGCCGGCGCGAGGTCCCAGCCGAGCATCTCTTCGCGGGGTGCGAAGCGTCGCCAGATCACGTTGCCGGATGCTGCGGAGCGAGCCGAGACGACGCCGTGGGTGGCGCCTTCGACCCGGGCCTGGGGCGCGGCCACCACCACGTCGGCGAGGCCGTCGCCGTCGAGGTCGGGCAGGGCCGTCGTCCAGTGGCCGAAGAGCGCGCCGCGCAGCTGGCCTTCCCACCGTCGCAGCAGTGCTCCGTTCTTCCCCGACCACACGGCCGCGACGCCGTCCTTGGAGATGCCTTCCCCCACTTTGAAGCGGGCGCCGGCGGCGATGTCGGCGACGCCGTCGCCGTCCACGTCGAGGGGCTCCCCGAAGCGAAAGCCGAGTTCGCCTTCCGGCACGTCCCCAGCGATGCGCAGATGCAGGCACCAACCCTCGGCGACCTGCGCGCAGGGCGGCGGCGAAGCGGCGCACACGCTGGCGACGAGAAAGGCGGCGCAAGCGGCGCCGGAGCAGACAAAGGAGGGTTGGAGAGGGGGAAGGCGGCGGGGGCGGCGCCGCCGCGCCGCCCCCACCGGTTTTGCTACTGGCAGCAGCCGATCCACCGGACCTGGCTGCAGTTCCTGGAACCCGTCCCGCCGCCGTGCTCATCCAGCGCGCCGAGGTCCCCGGTTGCGTTGGTCAGGGGAAACACGTTGCCGCCCGAATCGATGTGGGCGGTGTTGTAGAACCAGCGCGTGCCGCCCACCGTCGTGCTGTTGCACTGCTGCAGGGCGGGCTCGGCCGGGTCGATGGCCCAGAAGCTCGTCACCAGCGCGTTGGAGACGGGATCCTTGATGTTGTCGAGGTCTCCCGCCGCCTCCGCGGCAAGCAGGTCGGTGACGGTGCAGACGTGGCTTCCGGGGACCGTCTCCTCGCACTCCAGTTCGGCGCCCGCCAGGCCCGGCGTCACCTTGTAGTTGAACTCGCCGTTGACGGCCGGCAGCAGGGCCTTCAGCACGGTGGCCGGCAGCAGGGGCATCGTCGTGGTGGTGGTGGACGTGGTGGTGGTTGTCGTTGCCACCGGGAGGCAGGGAGACGGCTCCGCGTCGCATTCGGCGGCCGCGCAGTCCTTGCCGAGGAACTGCTTCTCGTCGTCCTTCGTCACCGGGGCGCTGCACCTCATGCAGAGCGCGTCGCCGAGGGGGCCGAGCTGGACGACGACGTTCACGGCACCCTGGGAGAGATCGTCGGCGAGGGTGAACCCCACGCCGGAGCGGATCTTCACCTGGAGCTTGCCGTTGGCGAGCTGGACCTGGTTCTTGGTGACCTTGTTCGTGTACTTCCACAGCTTGCCGTTGTCGGTCCACTCGGGGCCGGCGGGCAGCTGTAGGCATTCGCGGTCGGTGGCGCTGTAGACGTGGATGGAGGCGCCGTTGGTCGCCGGATCGTCGGCGTCGCCGTAGAGGACGGTCGGGTCCTTGGAGAAGACCTGGATCTTGCGCTTGGCGGGGTCCGGGTGCTCCTTCACCTGGAGCTTCTTGGTGGTCACCTCGTGGGCGAAGGCCCCGGAGGCTCCGGCGACGACGAGGAAAACGGCGGATATCCCGGCAACTACGATTCTCTGCATGGTGGTGTACCCCCGATCTGTTGGCGCGTCTTGGGGCGCGCGCCCGTGGCTGGTTTTGATACGTGCGAGGGGGCCCGACGGATCAGTCGGGAGCCCGATTTCTTCCCGGCAAAGGCGGCGCGACCTCCCGCTCCGCCTTTGCTGGACCAGGGGATAGTCCCCGAAGGGCGAGGGTGGTGTCAAGGCGGGTCTGACCGTTGGGGTGCCAGCCGGGGACGGGCCAAGCCGTCCGGCTCCATCTCTATTCCGGCGGTTCCCGTCTGCGAGCCCATCGCGCTAGAGTCCCTGCCCATGAGCTACGACCCTTTCACGCGGGGCCCTCACGCCGTCGGCGTGCGCACGGTCGATACTTCCGACGCATCGCGTTCCCGCTACCTGCCCGTCGAGGTCTGGTACCCGGCCACGGCCGCCCACGCCGGCCAGGACACCGCCGAAGAGACCATGGACCACTACGACCTGCTGCCGGGCTTCCCGCCCCAGCGCCAGGCTGCGGTGCGCGGCGCCGAGGCGGCCACCGGACGCTTTCCGGTCGTTCTGTTCTCCCACGGTTTCGGCGGCCACCGCCGCCAGTCCACCTTCCTCTGCACCCATTTTGCCAGCCACGGCTACGTGGTGGCGGCCATGGACCACACCGGCAACACGGTGATCGACATGGCCCAGGTGACCCTTCAGGTGCTGATGGGCGAGCCGATGCCCGACATCGAGACGATGATGGACGACGTCATCGTCGCCCGACCCCTGGATGCCATCTTCGTGCTCGACCGGCTTCTCGCCGGGGACCTCGGCATCGCCGCCTCCTCGCTCGATGCGGAGCGCGTCGGCATGGCCGGCCACAGCTTCGGGGGCTGGACCACGCTGAACGTGACGGCTCGCGACCGCCGCATTCGCGCGGCCCTGGCCCTGGCCCCGGCCGGCGGCGCGACGTCGATGCCGGCCCAGAAACTGATCGACTCGCTCGATCTCGACTGGGACCGCGACGTGCCCACCGTTTACCTGGTGGCCGACAACGACACCCTGCTTCCCCTTGCCGGCATGCGCGGCCTGCTCGAGCGCACGCGCGGCCCCAAGCGCATGTTCGTGCTCGGCAACTCCGACCACATGCACTTCTGCGACGAAGTGGAAGCGGTCCACGAGATGTTCCGCACCATGCCGCCTCCGGGCCCGTTCGCGGACATCGCCAAGCTCATCCCTCCGGCCAGCGAGCTTTGCGCCGGCACCCACGCCTACGATTTCAACCGTTCCCTGGGACTTGCCCACATGGACGCGGTTCTCCGCGGCAACGAGGAGGCTGCGGCCTTCCTCGCCGCCGACATTCCGTCAGTGTTCTGCGAACGCGGTATCCGCGTCAGCCTGGCCTGACGGAAGCGGGGGCGGCGCTTCTGGCCGCGCCGCCCCCGCACCCTTCTCCTTCCTTTGGGCATCGTATGGACTTCGCGCCTTCCGACGACATCGAGAGTATTCGCGTCGAGGCCGAACGCCTGGCCGCCGCCTTCGACGACGACTACTGGCGCGCCAAGGACACGGCCAAAGAGTTCCCCTGGGAGTTCTACCGCGCCTTCGCTTCGGGCGGCTGGCTCGGCATCCTCGTTCCCCGCGAGTACGGCGGCTCGGGCCTCGGGGTGATGGAGGCAGGCACGCTGCTGCACGCGGTGGCCGCCAGCGCCGGCGCGATGAACGCGGCCTCGACGCTGCATCTCTCCATCTTCGGCTTGGGGCCGGTGATCCATCACGGCTCGCAGGAGCTGAAGCGGCGCGTGCTGCCGCGCACGGCAAGCGGCGACCTCCACGTCTCTTTCGGCGTCACCGAGGACGACGCCGGTACCGACACCTCGCGCATCCGAACCATGGCCGAGCGCCGCGGCGACCACTGGGTGGTCAGCGGCAAGAAGGTCTGGAACACCAAGGCCCAGCAGGCCGAGAAGATCCTGTTGCTGGCCCGCACCACCGCGCGCGACGAGTTCCGCCCCCTGGACGGCATGACGTTGTTCCTCGCCGACCTCGACCGCAGCTGCTGCGAGATCCGCGAGATCCCCAAGCTCGGCCGCAACGCGGTCAACTCGAACGAGGTCTTCATCCGCGACCTCCACGTTTCCGACGACGACGTGGTGGGCGAAGTGGGGCGCGGCTTCTACCACCTGCTGGACGGACTGAACCCCGAACGCATCGTGATCGCGGCCGAGGCCGTCGGCATCGGCCGCCGCGCCGTGGACTGCGCGGCCCGTTATGCCCGCGAGCGCATCGTCTTCGGTCGTCCCATCGGTCAGAACCAGGCCATTGCGCATCCCCTGGCCGACTCGCACTCGGAACTGGAGGCGGCCGACCTGCTTTGGAAGAAAGCAGCCTGGGCTTACGACCGCGGCGAGGCCGCCGGGCCCCTGGCCAACATGGCGAAGTATCGCGCCGCCGAGGCTTCCTTTCGCGCCTGCGACCGGGCCCTGCAGACCTTCGGCGGTTTCGGCTACGCCAGCGAGTACAACGTGGAGCGCTACTGGCGCGAGGCCCGCCTGATGCGGCTCGCGCCCATCTCCCAGGAGATGGCCCTCAACTTCGTGGCCGAGCACGTGCTCGACCTTCCCAAGAGCTACTGACGTGGCCTCCGAGTACCCGGACGCGCCGCGTGTCGCCGTCGGAGCCCTCGTGCTGCACGAGGGCCGCGTGCTGCTCGTCGAGCGCGGCCAGGCGCCGGCCGAAGGCACCTGGGCCCTGCCCGGCGGTAGCGTGGAACTGGGCGAAACGCTGGCCGAGGCGGCCGAACGCGAGGTGCTGGAGGAGACCGGCCTCGTGGTGCGCGCCGGCGCGGTGATCCACGCCTTCGACGCGGTGGTGCGCGACGACGACGGCCGCGTGCGCTTCCACTACGCCATCGTGGATCTCGTCTGCGAGTACGTCTCGGGCGCCGTGGTGGCCGGCGGCGATGCCCGCGACGCCCGCTTCGCCTCGCGCGAGGACTTCTCCGCCCTTCGCAGCAACCGCAACACGGTGGACCTGCTGCGGCGAAAAACGGATTTCCTCCTCGAGCAGGCCTCCTCACCGCGACTCGACAGCCCGGATTCCCGCAAGTAGGCTTCGCTGCGATGTCGAAGCCTCCCGTCCTCGGCCTCGTCGCCCGTTGCGGCGCGGCTACCGTTGCGGCCCTGCTGCTGCTCTCTTCCTCCTGTACGCCGGCCGCGCGGCGGGCGCCTTCGCCCGGCCCCGCCCTGGCGGTGCTCAGCCCTTCGGACGAGCTCTTCAACCTGTCGCCGGCCCGCGTGCAGATGCGCCGTCTCGGCCCCCAGTCCATGCGCCTGCTGGTGCCGCACTGGAGCAGCGTTCGCGAAAGCGACCGGCGGGTGTTGCAGGCCACGCTGGTTTCCACGCTGTCGGAGGACAGGATGGCGCCCTTCGTCCACGCCAGCCTGAAGAAGTCGGCGGAGGCCGATCCCGCGCTGGCCGCCAAGGCCCTCGAGTGGCTGCGCAGTCCCCTCGGCTACGAGGTGAAGTTCGCGGAAGCCACGGCCTGGACCAGCGACAAGGCGGCCGAGGGCGCCTTTTACGCCACCGTGGCCGAAGTGCGCGACAACCGCGTTCCCGCGATTCGTGCCGATCGCCTCCAGCGTCTCGTTGCCGCGACCGGCGCCCTGGAGAAGACCCTCGAGCTGACGGCGACCGTGGGCACCGTGGTCGCCCGTCTCGTCAACGTCTCGCGTCCCCGCACCGCGCCCCTCAGCCTGGCGGCCCTCGGCGCTGTCGTCGAGCGCGAGAGGCAAAGGCCGCAGACCGCGGAGGCCTACACGCCCGTCGTCGTCGCCGCGACGATGACGCGGACCCGCGACCTCGACCTGGCCGACCTCGACGCCTACATCGAGTTCGCCGGCACGAAGGAAGGCCGCTGGTACCACGACACCATCGCCGCTGCCGTCGTCGCTGGCGTAGAGGGTGCGAGCATGGACCTCGAAGGAATTCTCGAGAACAACGCCCACAACGCGTCCCTGTCCCCCGGCGGCGGCCCCGACCTGGACTCGCTGCTGGTCCCCCTCGATTCGGGACGCAAGGTGCGCCTGCTCGCCTTCGCGCCGGCGGGCACCAAGGCCGTGCCCGGTATCGCGCTGCGCTACGAAACCATGCTGCCGCTCACCGACTCGGCAGCGATTCGCCGCGAAGCCGGCGAAGTGTGGGACAAGCTGCGCGGCCAGTTCGAGAACGACGGCGCGCGTTCGGTGGCCCTGCAGGCGACAGGCTCGGTAGACGGCTGGGTCTTTCCCTTCGCCTCCTCGCGCAAGTTTGCTTGGAAGCGCGAGGACAGCGGGGAATGGACGGTGGTTGCGGACGCGGGCTCGGGGCTGGGCGAACTGCACACGGAAGTGCTGTGGAGCGTGCCGCCGTAGTCACTTTTCAGCGGGCTACCCCCGCGGCTTGGGCGCGGAAGCCCCCGGATTCCGTGGCAGCGCCACCGCCTTCGGCGCCGTGGTCTTCTCGAAACCCGGCAGCTCGCCGCGCCTTCGGCTGTAGACGCGGATGCGGTCGGCGGCGTAGATCGCCGGCGTGATTTCCACGTACTCCTTCGTCAGCCAGCTGCCGATGCCCGGTTTCAGTCCGCGGCCGGCGAGGATGATCTCGGGCATCACGCCGTCTCGCAGCGGGCGGTAGTTTTTCATGTCCAGGCGTGAGGTCTCGTGGCCGACGTTGCCCACGGGCACCCAGTTGTCGAGGCGGTTGAGGGCCAGCAGGTGCACCGATCCCACTGCCCAGATGCTGAGGCGGTGGTCCTGGTAGAGCGAGGCGAGGCGGCCCTGGGTGAACTGGTGTTCGAGGTCGTAGGACCTGGTGATGGACCTTGCGACGTCGCTGCGAGCGTCGAGAAGACCGAGGATCACGAAGCCCGTCGTCGCGGCAAGGGCGAGGTGGCGTCCGCCCGGCGCCTTGACGAGAACGCGGAACAGCCAGCCCGAGGCGATGCCGCAGGCCGCGGCGAAGTAGGGCTGCACCAGCAGCATGTCGGGATGGGCCTGGTGGTCGTAGAGGGTGAACAGCGTCGTCAGGTGCGCGGCGAGCCAGAACGCCACGAGGCCCGGTCTCTCGCGCAGCACGGCCAATGCCCGCTGCGGCGAGAACAGAATTCCCAGCCACAGCAGCGCGCTCGCGGCGACGAAGACCGACGGCAAGCCGTTGGGCCTTTGCAGCTGGGCCTGGGCCTCGGTGAGCACGAACCAGGCGGCTTCGGCCCAGACCGTCGGTTTGTGGGGAGCGCCGAAGGCCAGCACCCACTCCTGGTCGAGCTGCTGGGCGAGGGCGCCGTTCCAGGCGAACCATGCTTCGTAGGCGCCGAAGACCACGGCTGCTCCGACCACCATCTTCAGCAGCCGCTTCCAGGTCACTTGCCGGTCGAGCAACGTGGCCAGGCCGCAGGAGGCCAGCACCAGTCCGGCCGGCTGCCAGCACAGGAAAGCCGCGGCGCCGGCTGCTCCCGTGACGGCGTCCTTGCGCTGCGCGCAGGCCAGGTGGGCGCCCAGCAGGAAGGGCAGCAGGAATACCTTGGGCTGGAAGCCGCTGGCCGCCTCCATGAAGAGCCCGAAGATCGACAGCATCGCGGCGCCGCCGACGAGGCTCGCCGCCATGCTGCCCGTGAGCTCGAGCACCAGCAGCCAGCCGAGAACGACGGCGACGGCAGCAGCCGCCACGCAGGCAATGCGTCCGGACGTTACGTCGTGGACCGAGAACTGCCTTCCCACCACGAGGGCCGCAGCGCCGATCATCGTCGGCAGTTGCGTCTTCACTTCGAGGTGGGCGACGTGGGGCGGCACGCCCGAGGCGCAGCGCTCGGTCTGGAAGAAGTAGAGCTGGTTGTCGCCGCGGATGGGGCGGGTGGCGACTCCGTGGCCCACGCACATCGCTACCGCGAGGGCCGTGAGGGCAAGGGCGACGAGCAGCTTCACGGCGCCTTCCTCGACGCCGCTCGCCTCAGCATCTGGATCGAAGCGGGTTCGCCGGCTGCCTCGCCGATGGATCGCGGGGTGAGGCCGAGGTGGTCGGCGGCCTCGTGGTCGGCGCCGGCTTCGAGGAGCACGGCGATCACGGCGGATCGCCCGTACCAGGCCGCGAAGGCGAGGGCGGTGCGGCCGGCGCCATTGCGCTGGTCCACGGTGGCGCCGGCGGAGATGAGGCGCTCGGCGACTTCCGCGTATCCGGAGGCCGCGGCGGCCATCAGTGCGGTCCAGCCGGCATCGCCCGCCCATCGCTCGACAGTGGCGTTGGGATCGGCGCCCTTGCCGAGCAGGTTCTCCACGGCGGCGAAGTCGCCGCGCTGGGCGGCGCGGAAGAGGACGAGGGCGCCGGGCGCGCTGCCGCGCCCTGCGCTCGCGCCGCCGCCGAGGTTGGCGGCGCGCCGGCGCTCCGCGATCGCGTCGCCGGCAAGCTCAACGAGCTTCTCCTCGGGGATGTCGTCGTCCGTGGTGTCGGCGCCCGCCGAAACGAGAAGGCCGACGATGTCGCTGTTGCGGTGGGCGACGGCGTTGCGCAGCGCCGAACCGAAGCGCGGATGCCGCGTGTTCACGTCCGCGCCGTTGGCGATGGCCTGGGCGGCAAGGTCGTTGCGGTCGCGCCGGGCGGCCGCGATGAGCAGGGCGCTGTGGAAGCGGCGCTTCGTCGCGGGCTCGCCGAGGAGACGGACGATGGTGGCCGAGGCTTCGGGCCGGGCGCGGGCGACGGCGTCCGCGGCGGCGTGGAGCATGGCCGGGGAGCCTTCCAGAAGACCGGCGCAGGGCGGGACGACGATCGCGGCCATCACGCTATCGCCGTTGTCTCCCGCGGCGATCAGCGAAGCGGCTGCCAGGCCAGGCTCGACGAAAGCCTTGGAACCGCGCTCGAGAAGAAGGCGCACGATGCGGACGTGGCCGGCGGCGACGGCCAGGGGCAAAGGCGCGTCGGCGGGCTCGAGGCCGAGATCCATTTCGGCCCCCTTGTCGAGAAGAATACGGACCACGGTCTCGTGGCCCTTGCGCGCCGCCCAGCCAAGGGCCGTGCTGCCGCCGGCCGCGATCGCGTTGATGTCGGCGCCGACGATGAGGAGCATCTCGACGCTCTCGGCCTGTCCGCGCGCGGCAGCGACCTGCAGGGCGGTCTGGCCGCGCGGCCCGCGGCTGTTGACCGGCCCGCCTGCCAGCAGCAATTCGCGCAGGTGGTCGGGGGAATCCTCGTCGGCGGCACTCAGGACGGCACGGATCTTCTCGTTGACCTCGGCAAGGGCGAGGCCGGGCGCCGCCGCGCACACGAAGGCGAGCAGAAGGGCCGCGGCGCGGTTCCTCACGTCTGAAACTTCCCCAGCACCGCGGCTTCGACCAGGGGCTCCCAGCGTTCCATCGCATCCAGCAGGCCCGCCGCTTCGGCGTCCACCAGTACTTTCGCGCGATGCTTGGGCTTGAGGAAGCCTTCGGCCACCGAACGGTCGAGCAGGCAAAGAAGGTCGCCGTAATAGCCGTCCACGTCGAGGAGGCCGCAGGGCTTGCGGTGGATCCCGAGCTGGCTCCAGGTGAGCACCTCGAACCATTCCTCGAAGGTGCCGATGCCGCCGGGCATGGCAACGAAGCCGTCGGACAGTTCGGCCATCAGCGCCTTTCGCGCGTGCATGGAGTCCACCACGCGAAGGTCGCTGACGCCGTGGTGGGCCAGTTCCTTCTCGGCCAGCCCGCGCGGGATGATACCGGTGACGTGGACGCCGCGCTCGAGGGCAGCGTCGGCGATGACGCCCATGAGGCCGATGTTGCCGCCGCCGTAGACCAGACGCGTGCCGCGCCTGGCGAGCTCGCCCGCCAGCTCCTCGGCGGCGCGAGTGTAGGTCGCCCGGGCGCCGACCGCGGAGCCGCAGAACACGCAGAGTGCGCGCAGCGCCGCGCCGGTGGAGGCGCTGTGCGTCACCGCTTCGGCGCGGCGGGCGACTGCCGTTCGCGCATCACCGGCGGCTGCATGGACCACAGCACCCCGCCCGTCAGCCCTCCGTCCACCACGAGGGCGTGGCCGTTGACGAAGGACGACTCGTCGCTGGCCAGCCACATGGCGGCCGAGGCGATGTCCTCGGGTAATCCGGCCCTTTGCAGCGGCTGGAACACCGAGATGGCCTGCTTGACCAGTTCGAGGCGGGCACCTTCGTCCATGCTGTCGTCGTTGCCGAAAGCGCCGGCCAGCAGCGGCGTGGCGATGCCGCCGGGGCAGATGCAGTTGACGCGCACGCCCTTCTCGCCGAGTTCCATCGCCACCGATCGCGTCAGCTGGATGACAGCGGCCTTGGCGACGCTGTAGACGTGCGGCGCGTAGCCAGCGCGCAGCCCCGCCACGCTGGCGGTGCTGACGATGGTGCCCGAACCCTGGGCGGCCAGGATGGGCGCCGCGTGCTTCATGCCGAGGAAGACCCCGCGCAGCAGCACGCCGATGGTGGCGTCGAACTCTTCCACCGGGATCTCGGCGATGGGGCCGGCCGTGCCGCCGAAGCCGGCGTTGTTGAAAATGGTGTCCAGGCGCCCGTGCTGCGACAGCGCCGCGTCGATCATCGCTTTCACGTCGGCCTCGGCGGACACGTCGGCGTGGACG
>JBHEPB010000073.1:0-7488 GCA_046260515.1 Binatia bacterium | reverse complement strand
CCGCTTTGTGGTGCCGCGCCTCGAGGCCTACCTCGCCACCGGCATGGCCGAGGAGGCCCTCAAGCTGGTGGACGAACTTCCGGACCGCTTCGACCGTGATCCGGAGGTCGCGCGCCTGCGTGTCGGCATCGCCGAGAAGATGGGCCCCGGCCCCGACTACGAGAAGCTGGTGGCCGACTGGGAATCCGCCGCCGAGTACGACCCCGAACCGGTGCGCCGCCACATCGCCCTGCGCTTGAGAGACGGCCGTTTCGAGGAGGCCTTCGAACTGCTCGCCATGCTCGAGGCGCGCGGGGCGGCCAGCGAGGCCAAGCAGATGGTGATCGCGCTCGGAGCCGGCATCGGCCGCTTCGAAGAAGCCGCCAAGCAGGCCTCCATCGCCGGCAGCGACGCGCTCGCCAACCGCCTGAGGCTGAGGGCGGCACTGGAAAAGGAGCCGGCCACGATTCCGCCGGGCCTCCTGCGCATGCCGGACCACGACGCCCGCCTGCTGGCCGCCAAAATGCACTCGACCCGCGAGCCCGACAGGGCCTTGGCCGAGGTGAGGGCCCTGCTGCGCGAGGACCGCTTCCTCGCCGAAGGCATCGCCCTCGAAGTGAGCATCCTCGACAAGCTCGGGCGCTTCGACGAAGCGGTGCAGGCCAGGGAGAGGCTTCAGTTCGCCGATCCGGCCTTCGTCTCCGGGCCGAGGACGGTGGCCGGCGCCACCGGCGCGGGATCGCAGTCGCAGCTTTCGCTGTCCGAGTAGCAGATCTCCCCCGACACGAGCATCACGCCCGCCGCCGGGACCGCTCCCGGACACAGCCACCCGCCGCCGAAGGCCAGCACCGCAATCAGTTTCGGCTTGCGGGTCTGGCCGGGCGAAGGCGCCGCGACCTCCCTCGGCGAGGCCTCCGGCGCCGCATCGGCAAAGCCGGGAGCGGGGACCAGGACCGGCTCGCAGTCGTCGAGCAGCGGCTCCACGTAGCGCTCCTGCCAGGACGCCGCTTCGGGATAGCGACGCACGAGATCGTCCACGCGGGCCAGCAAGGAAAGCACCCGGTGGTTGGTCTCCGGATCGAGCAGGGGCCGGACGGTGGGCTCCACCGTCATGTTCTCCACACGGCGGGCCTGGACGCGGGCGCTCTGGACGGCATCGCGGAAGGCGCGGCCGAACTCCCTGGAGCGGGCACCGAGGTCGAGCATCCAGGCGGCGGTGCAGTCGGGCGGCGAGGCGGACGACGCCCTCTTCTCGCCGAACTCGTTGTGGACGCGGAACAGGGCCGTGCCGATGGCCTCGGTTTCGTCGGTGAGGCGTCCGAGGCGATCCACCGCCTCGCGGGCCTGGACCAGCCCGGGAGCCAGGATGGATGGGTCGATGCCGTCGCCCCGCGCTGCGTGCGACGTCGGCGGCACGAGCAGCGGCACGAGCAGGAGCACGAGACGGGGAAGGCGAAGGAGGGTGGCCACGACGGCGGCAGCCGATCGTAAGGACATCGTGAAGAGCGAGTACCGAAGCCCCGGTCACCGTTCAAACCAAGGCTCGTGCACGAAGGTGCGTGAACGGGCCCCGGGCTTTCTCCAGTTGTGCCTGCGGCATTCCTTGTCAGGCGGGCGTGGTTACTGAATAATCGCCGGCCGGGGCGGGCCGCCGGCTGGACGCGAGGGAGCGGGCCTTTCCCGCGCCGGCGTCGTCGGCATTACCAGGAGGATCGGATGGCGGTAGTAGGATCGGTTGGACGTCGGCCAGGGTCGGCGGGGGGTGTGCGTGTGGCCCGCTTCAAGGCGGCAGCGCTCGTCGCGGCCGTTTCGGCCTGCATCCTCTCCGTGGGTTCTGCGTCCGCCTTCAACCTGGACGACGTCGCCGCCGAGGCCAAGGCCCTGGCCGCCAAGCCCTACCAGGATCCCGTCGTGGCCGTGCCCAAATGGTTGGTCGAACTTTCCTACGACCAGTGGCGCGACATACGCTTCCGCTCCGAGAGAGCCCTGTGGCGCGACCGATCCCTGCCCTTCGAGGTGCAGTTTTTCCACCCCGGCCTCTACTACGACCGCATCGTCGCGCTGAGCGAAATCGACTCCACCGGCGTGCGGCCCATCGCCTTCTCGCCGGGCCACTTCGACTACGGCAAGAACGACATCGCCAGCCGCGTGCCTCAGGACCTCGGCTTCGCCGGGTTCCGCCTGCAGTACCCGATCAAAGCGCCGGCCTACAAGGACGAGGTCATCGTGTTCCTGGGCGCCACGTACTTCCGCGCCATCGGCAAGGACCAGGGCTTCGGCCTGTCGGCGCGGGCCCTGGCCATCGACACCGCCTCGCCCTCGGGCGAGGAGTTCCCCTGGTTCCGCGAGTTCTGGCTGGTGAGGCCCGTCAAGGCCGCCAGCGACATCGAGGTGTTCGGTCTCCTCGACAGCCCGAGCCTGTCCGGCGCCTACCGCTTCGTCATCTACCCCGGCACCCAGACCGTCGTCGATGTGGAAGCCCGACTCTACCGCCGCCGCGAGATCGCCAAGCTCGGCATCGCGCCCATGACGAGCATGTTCCTGTACGGCGAGAACTCGACGCGCTGCTTCGACAACTACCGCCCCGAGGTCCACGACTCCGACGGCCTGCTGCTGCACTCGGACACCGGAGAGTGGCTGTGGCGCCCCCTGGAGAACCCCGAGACCCTGCAGGTGCGCAGCTACCAGATGACCAACCCGCGCGGCTTCGGCGTGCTGCAGCGCGACCGCGACTTCGTGAGCTACCAGGACCTGGAAACCAACCAGCAGAAGAGGCCGAGCGCCTGGATCACACCCAAGGGCCAGTGGGGCCCCGGCCGCGTCGAGCTGGTGGAAATCCCCACCAGCAAGGACATCCACGACAACATCAACGCCTACTGGGTGCCGGAGAACCAGCCGCCCCTCGGCGAGCCCATCACCTTCAGCTACAAGTTCACCGCTTACGGCGACGATGCCACCAGGCCGCCGGCCGGCCGCGTCACAGCCACCCGGCGCGAGGCCGGCCCAAGGCCGGGCAACCACCGCTTCATCATCGACTTCGAGGGCAAGCAGCTCGAGAAGATTCCCGCCGACGACGTGCTGAGGGCCGTCGTCAACGTAGCCGGCGGCGACGAGAAGGGCCGCATCGTCTCGCAGTACGTGATCAAGAACCCTTCGACGGGAGGCTGGCGCCTCGGCTTCGAGTTGGAACCGGCGGACCGGGAACCGATCGAACTGAGAGCTTACCTGGACAAGGCCGGCGCGGCGCTCACCGAAACTTGGTCCTACTCGCTGATCCCCTGAAGCCGCGACGTGACCGCGAGCAAGGAATCCATGACCGAAGCGGTCAACACGGAATCGGGCGATGACGCGGCTGCTGCGCTGCCTCCCATCGCCGCTCTCGCCGCCGCCGCCGCCTCCGCCCCCGAGAGGCTGCTGCACGACTGGCGCCGCGTGCAAAGGCGCTGTTCCCTCTACCTGGCCCACCTCGGTTTCGACGAAGCTGCGCGCGCCGGGCTCGCTTCCGAAGCCGTCTCCCGCGCCGTCACCCGCCAGGCCTGGGAGCAGGGCGACGACGCCTACGCCGAGGCCCTGAAGGCCTTGCGCGAGATCCTGCTGGAGCGCTTCCCCGAGCGGGCAGCCAGGCACTGCGAGAGCGTGGACGAGTTCACCGCGTGGCGGGTCGGCACGGCCGCCGGCGGTGGGGCCGCTCCCGAGGCTCAGGTGGCGACCATGCCGCCCATCCTGCGCGGCGCGATGCCGCGCGCCGCCCTCGAGAGGCGCTTCCTGCGCCCCCGCACCGAACTTCTGGAAGCCGACGAGAACGCCGTCGCCGAGGAGGCCCACGTGGCCGGCGGTGGCCAACCGGGCGCCCTGGCCCGCAAGCAGCGCGAGGGTCTGGCGTGGACGCGGCGGGCGTCGCGCCGCCGCCGCATCCTCAGCACCCTGGTCCTCCTTCCGAGCATCATCGCCAGCCAGTTCATGCTCGATGTGCTGCCCCAGAAAGGCGGCAACGTGATGGAACTGCTCATCGTCGTCTTCTTCGGCGCTCTCTTCGGCTGGATCTCGATCGGCTTCTGGACGGCGCTCTACGGCTTCTACACGCTGCTGAGGCGCGAGGAGCGCTTCAAGATCACCCACCTTGCCGACGGCGCCAGCTATCCGCCCATCGACAAGTCGGCGCGCACCGCCATCGTGATGCCGATCTGCGAGGAGCCGGTCGAGCGTGTGTTCGCCGGCCTGCGCGCCATCCAGCAGTCGCTGGACCGCACCGGCAGCGGCGAGCGTTTCGACTTCTTCGTGATCAGCGACAGCGCCGATCCTGCCACCGGCATCCGCGAGGAAGAGGCCTGGCTGCGCTGGTGCCGCGAGACGAACGGCTTCGGACGTATTTTCTACCGCCGCCGCCGCATCCGCCTGAAAAGGAAGAGCGGCAACGTGGCCGACTTCTGCCGGCGCTGGGGCCGCAAGTACCGCTACATGATCATGCTCGACGCTGACTCCATCATGAGCGGCACGAGCCTGGAGCGCCTCGTCCAGTTGATGGAGAAACACCCGACGGCCGGCATGGTCCAGACCGCGCCGACGGCCGTGTACCGCCGCTCCATCTTCGGCCGCGTCCAGCAGTTCGCGGGCCGCGCCTACGGGCCGATGTTCACCGCCGGCCTGCACTACTGGCAGCTCGGCGACGGCCAGTACTGGGGCCACAACACCATCATCCGCGTGGCGCCCTTCATGGAGCACTGCGGACTGCCGCCGCTACCGGGCAAGCCGCCGCTGGGCGGCGACATCCTGAGCCACGACTTCGTGGAAGCGGCGCTGATGGGTCGCGCGGGCTGGTCGATCTGGCTGGCGTTCGACCTGCCGGGCAGCTTCGAGGAGACGCCCTCGTCGATGCTCGAGGAGATGAAGAGGGACCGGCGCTGGTGCCAGGGCAACCTCCAGCACGTGCGCCTGCTCTTCACCGAAGGCCTCTTCGGCGCCCACCGCGCCCTCTTCCTCAACGGCGCCCTGTCGTACGTATCGGCCCTGCTGTGGTTCAGCTTCCTGTTGCTGTCCACGGCCGAGGCCGTCCGCTACGCGCTCACCGAGCCGGACTACTTTCCCGACGCGCGCACGCTGTTCCCCCAGTGGCCGGTGTGGAGGCCCGACTGGGCCCTGATGCTGCTGGCGGTCACCTGCGTGATCCTCTTCCTGCCCAAGGTGCTCAGCGTGGTCCTCATTTTCGTGAGAGGCCAGGCCCGCCTCTTCGGCGGCGGCGCGCGACTGCTGCTCAGCGTTCCCATCGAGATCCTGCTGTCGAGCCTGTTCGCGCCGATCCGCATGCTCTTCCACACCAGGTTCGTCATCACGAACCTTCTCGGCCGCACCGTCGGCTGGAAGTCGCAGCCCCGCGAGGACGCCGAGACGAGCTGGAAGGAAGCCATCACCCACCACGGCCTCGACACCCTGTTCGCCTGCGTGTGGGCGGCCCTGCTCTTTCGCCTGAGCCCCGACTACTTCTGGTGGGTGATGCCGGTGGTCGGCGCACTCATTCTGTCCATCCCGGTGTCGGTCCTCGTCAGCAAGATCCGCCTCGGCGACAGCGCCCGCCGCTTCGGGCTCTTCGTCATCCCGGAAGAAGTCGAACCGCCGCGGGAACTCGTTGATCTGGACGCCAACATGGCCGAGGCCAAGGCCCGCGCCGCCGCGCTGCCGGCGCCCTGGCAGGACGGTTTCGCCATGGCCGTGGCCGATCCGGCCATGAACGCCGTGCACCGCTCCACCCTCGGGGCCCGGCGCCGCCTGAAGTCGGCCATCCGCGAGGCACGCCGCGTCCTCCTCGACCGCATCGTCGCCGAGGGACCGGACGCGACCGACACCCGGGCCCGCCGCGTCATCCTCACCGACCCCGACCTCATCGACGAGATCCACGCCAGAGTGTGGCGCTCGGATGATGAAACGGTAGCGAGGCGCTGGGGCATCGGATGACGCCATCGCCGGGCAATCCCAGGCACTACAAGTACTACGACCTGGTGATGGCGGCTTTCGTCACCGTCCTGCTCTGCTCGAACATCATCGGCCCCGGGAAAGTCTGCCAGATCGGCGGCCTTTCCTTCGGGGCCGGCAACCTCTTCTTCCCCATCAGCTACATCTTCGGCGACATCCTCACCGAGGTGTACGGCTACGCGCGCGCCCGCAAGGTGATCTGGGCCGGATTCGGCGCGATGATCTTCGCCACCATCATGAGCCAGATCGTGCTGAGGATGCCGGCCGACCCGGGCGTGGCCTACAACGCGGTGATCGACCCGGCCCTGCAGGTGGTGTTCGGCAACACCTGGCGCATCGTGGCCGGCTCCATCCTGGCCTTCTGGGCAGGAGACTTCACCAACTCCTTCGTGATGGCCAAGATGAAGGTGTGGAGCCGCGGGCGCTTCCTGTGGATGCGCACCATCGGGTCCACCGCCGCCGGCCAGGCCGTGGACAGCGTGATCTTCTACCCCCTGGCTTTCTGGGGGATCTGGGACCCGACCACCATGGTCTCGGTGATCACGTTCAACTACCTTCTCAAGGTGGGTTGGGAGGCCTTCATCACGCCCCTCACGTACGCCGCCGTCGGCTTCCTCAAGCGCACCGAGAACGAGGACTGGTACGACGTCGATACCGACTTCACGCCCTTCTCGCTGAAGGACTGAGCCGGACGGCGGGCGGCTTCCGCCGGCACAACGGTCCGCGGACACGCTGGCGTCGCCCAAAAAGAAGAGGGCCGGTCTTGCGACCGGCCCTCCCCGTTTCAGCCCTCGAGCCTGATGGCTCGATTCAGTGAAGCCTTGCGGCTTGGTTCAGATGCACTCGTCGTTGATGTCCGGGCTCAGCGTGTTCGAGAACTGGGTGCTCTGCGAGATCGCCTTCGGGCCCTTCTGGGCGGGGTTCAGGCCCTTCACCTTGGCGTCGAGCGACAGGTAGCTCACGAGGACGTCCTCGGGATCGTTTTCGCAGTCAACCGTGAGGTCGCCGTCGTCCACGCAGTAGGTGGTGGTGCCGATGGCGACGTCGGCGGTCTGGCACTCCTGGGTGTTGCCGTCGCAGTTGAGCACGCCGGTGCACTCCTCGGCCGCGACGCTTGCGTCGTCGTCGATGGTGAGGTCGACGCAGCCGTCAGCGTCGGTGTCGAAGCCCTTCTCGAGATCCACCGAGTACTTGGTCGCCGTGCACACCTTCGTGAAGATGACGCGGACGCAGACGTCGTCGGTGGTCAGCTCGTCGCCGTCGCACTCGGAGTCGCCGGCAGCGAGGATGTCGGCGCTCAGCAGTTCGGGAGCCGGCATCGGGTTGCCGGGATTCTTGCGGGCCTCGGCGCCGGGCGCCGCAGAAAGGATGAGGACGGACAGAATGGCGAGAACGGTAAGTTTGGACATGTAGGATCTCCTTCAGTTAGGGGTCGAACGATGGGTATCGGTCGGGCTTGCGGCGTGACCCCGGGTCCGGGCTGCTGCCTGTTGGCACCGCTGAAGCGGTGTCTCTGGCCGACTGCAATCCGGAATTGGCGGG
>JBHEPB010000046.1:0-33788 GCA_046260515.1 Binatia bacterium | reverse complement strand
CCCCGCCTTGCCAACGAAAACCCGGGACAGGTACAGGTTTTCGGCTCCGCCGAAAACCTGTACCTGTCCCGGGTTTCGGCGCGCCCGCCTTGCCGCCGGAAGCATCCGCGATAGTCTGCCGCGCCGCCCAGGAGGCCGCCGCGATGGACTTCGAACATTCCGAGAAAGCCCAGACCTACATCGACCTCGCCGAGCGCTTCGTGCGCGAGCGCGTGGTGCCCAACGAGCAGACCTACCTCGACCAGCTCACCGGCTCCGACGACTGGCGTCAGTGGAAGGTGCCGCCCATCGTCGAGGAGCTGAAAGCCGAGGCCAGGGCCATCGGCCTGTGGAACCTCTTCCTGCCCGAGGCCGAGTACGGCGCGGGCCTGGACAACCGCGACTACGCGCCCGTCGCCGAGATCACCGGCCGCAGCTTCCTCGCCCCCGAAGTCTTCAACTGCGCCGCCCCCGACACCGGCAATGCCGAGGTCCTGGTCCGCTACGGCAGCGACGAGCAGAAGGAGAAGTGGCTGAAGCCGCTGCTCGACGGGACCATCCGCTCGGGCTTCTCGATGACCGAACCCGCCGTCGCCTCCAGCGACGCCACCAACATGAAGGCCACCTGCGAAGTCGAAGGCGACGAAGTGGTGCTGAACGGCCAGAAATGGTGGACCAGCGGCGCCGGCGACCCGCGCTGCAAGTTCCTCATCTTCATGGGAGTCACCGACCCGGCGGCCGACCGCCACCGCCGCCACTCGATGGTGCTGGTGCCCATCGACTCTCCCGGCGTGAAGATCCTGCGCATGCTGCCCGTCTTCGGTCATCTCGGCGAGCCGCACGGACATGCCGAGATCCTGTTCGACGACGTGCGCCTGCCCAAGTCGGCGATCATCGCCGGCCCCGGCCGCGGCTTCGAGATCGCGCAGGGCCGCCTCGGCCCCGGACGCATCCACCACTGCATGCGCGCCATCGGCGCCTCCGAGCGCGCTCTCGAGCGCCTGTGCCGCCGCGCCCTCGGCCGCGTGGCCTTTGGCAAGCCGCTGGCCAACCTTGGCGGCAACCGCGACATCATCGCCGACAGCCGCATGGCCATCGACCAGGCGCGGCTGCTCACGATGAAGGCCGCGTGGGCCCTGGACAAGTACGGAACCTTCGGCGCGCTCACCGACATCTCCGCCATCAAGGTGGTCGCGCCCAACGTGCTGCAGAAGGTGGTGGACGCTGCCATCCAGATCCACGGCGGCGAGGGCATGGCCGGCCGCGAGCTCACGTACCTGCTCGGCATGGCCCGCGCGCTGCGCATCGCCGACGGGCCCGACGAGGTGCACCGCGGAATGGTGGCCAGGCTGGAACTGAACAAGTACGCGTAAGGCGTCGCCGCGCAGCAACGAAACCGCCCGGCCCGGTCAGCCCCCGAGCATCACGACGGAGCCGATCACGGCGACGTTGAGCGCAAAGACGATCCACAGCCAGAGCGAAGCGCCTTCGGCCAGGTGCTCCTCGAGCTGATCGACGATGGCGCGCGCGACGCGCACGGGCACCGGCCCGCTTCCGTTGCGTACTTTCTCCTCCACCTCGGGCAGGGGAGAGAAGCGGATCGCCAAGCGAACGACGGGGCGGATCAGCGCCGGCTGCTTCTCCTCCAGGCTCTTCTTCAGACCCTCGTAGCGCTCGGACCACTGCGCCGCCCTCGCGTCGTCGGCCTCACCGAGTTCGGCGCGAAGGACAGCAGCGATGCCGGAGAACACGTCTTCCTTGTGCCGCCGGTAGACGTGGCGCGCGCTGGACATGATCGCCATCGGCTGGGCAGCCAGCAGCCAGACGACAGGGAACGCGACGCCCAGCACCAGCGACAACGCCCCTTGAGAGAGCCAACCCGCGCCCCCCGACAGCGAAGCGGCCTCGAGGGCCGGGATGCCGGTCGCACCGAGCAGGATGGCCCAGTTGAATGCCACTCCGGCGGCCACGGCAGCGGCGATCACCAGCACGAAGCGACCCGTGGCCTGGAAGGCGGAACCGAGGGAGCGGCGGATGAGTGACATGGGTGGGAGCGATCCTAGCCGTGGAGCAGGCGATCGCTCAAGCGGTTCGGTCGCGGCCAGCGACAGGAGCAAGCTGCGCAGCGGTCGCACGGCCGCGCAAGCCTTGCGTCAGTCGCGGCCCCCGGACACATTCGCGGGCCGCGCGGCATCGGTCGGAAGACTGGGTTCCAGAAGGAACCCGCCCGACGCCAGCGGAGGAAACGGAGCCCTTCTTGCACTCCACCCCCGCGGCATGAACTGTCCCTCCTGCGGCCACGACAATCGCGCCGGGCGCAAGTACTGCGTCTCTTGCGGCGCAGCGCTGCCGCGGCCCTGCCCCGCCTGCGGAGCGGACTGCGAAGCGGGCGAGAACTTCTGCGGCGAGTGCGGTGAGCCACTCGCGGCCGCGTCACCGGTGCGGACCCGCACCGACACGCCGACCTCGTCGACCGGCGGCGCCCGCGCGCCCACCGGTCGTGCATCCGGCGACGCCGGCGCCCGCAAGGTAGTCACCATCGTCTTCGCCGACCTGGCCGGGTCGACGGCCCTGCATGAGCGCGTCGACGCCGAGTCGGCGCACCGCCTGATGGAGCGCTACTACCTGGCGCTGCGGCGCGCGGTGGAGTCCCACGGCGGCACCGTTGTGAAACTGCTCGGCGACGGCGTGATGGCTGCGTTCGGGCTGCATCACGTGACCGAGGACGACGCGCTGCGGGCAGTGCGCGGGGCAGCCGCCATGCAGGACGCGTTCCGCGCCCTGGTGCGCGCGGAGGGCGAGGCGCTCGGCGCAGTGGGGCTGCGCGTGGCCGTCAACACCGGCGAAGTGGTGGTCGCGGCGGGCGAAGACGACGTGGTCGGCGATCCCGTCAACGTGGCCGCGCGGCTCCAGGAGCAGGGACGCGACGGCGACGTCGTGCTCGGGGAAGCGACGCGGCGACTCGTTTCCACCCGCGTCACCCTCGAGCCCCTCGGCTCCGTTTCGCTCAAGGGCCGCGCCGAGGCGGTGGCGGCCCATCGCCTCGTTTCCCTCGACCCGCCGGCCGGCGCCATCGCGGCGCCCTTCGTCGGGCGCGACGCCGAACTGGCCCGCCTCGAGGGCGTGTTCGACACGGCGGTCACCACGCCAGCGACGCGGCTGGCGGTGCTGGTGGGATCGCCCGGTCTTGGCAAGTCACGCCTCATCGAAGAACTGTCGCGCCGCCATGCGGACGACGCCACCATCCTGGCGGCGCACTGCGACGCCGCCGGAGGCGCCACCTTCGCGCCGCTCGCGCAGGCGCTGCGCGGCTTGCTCGGGCTGACCGACGGTGTGGCCGGCCAGCCGCTCCGGGACGCGGTGGAAGCGGCGCTCGCCGGCGGCAGCGACGACGCCGAGCGCACGCGCATTGCCGCAGGCATCGACGGCCTGCTCGGCGGCGCCGCGACCAGTCCCGAAGAGACGTTCTTCGTGGTGCGACGCTTCCTGGCCGCGCTCGCAGCCGGCAAGCCGGTGGTGCTGGTGATCGACGATCTTCACTGGGCCGAGCCCCTGCTCCTCGATCTCGTCGAGCACCTCGTGCAGTGGGGCAGCGGCGTGCCGCTGTTCGTGCTGGTGGGCGCGCGGCCCGAGTTGCGCGAGTTGCGCTCGTCGCTGGTGACGCCCGGCGGCGTGGTGGCCCACGTCGTCACGCTGGGCGGCCTCGACGCGGGCGCCGCGATGCGGCTGGCCGCCAGCGTGATCGGCGCCACCGACCTCCCGGCGGCCGTGGCCGCCAAGGTGCTCGCCACCAGCGAGGGCAACCCGCTGTTCGTGGGCGAACTGGTCCGCATGCTGGTGCAGGAAGGCGCCCTCGCGCGCGACGGCGACCGCTGGACAGCCGGCGCCGCCCTTGCGGCTCTGGAGATGCCGCCGACCATCCACGCGCTACTGGCCGCGCGCATCGAGCGGCTGCGACCCGAGGAGCGCACCGTACTGGAGCGCGCCGCCGTGGTGGGTCGGCATTTCTCGCGAAGCGCCCTCGCGGCGCTCCTCGGTCGCCCGGGAGACGCGGACAGCGGCGAGCTCGACGCGCGCCTCGAATCGCTGCGACGCAGCGAGCTGATCGAGCGCGACAGCGGATGGTTCCTCGGCGAACCCGCGCTGCGCTTCCACCACGCGCTGATCCGCGACGCCGCCTATCGCCGTCTCCTGAAGGGCACCCGCGCCGAGCTGCACTCGCAACTGGCCGACTGGATCGAGGGCCGCTTCGGCGACGCACCGGAACACGACGAGACGATCGGCCGCCACCTGGAGCAGGCCCACCAGTTGCTGCTCGAACTCGGGCCGTCGGACGCCGCGGCGACGGCGCTCGGGGAGAGGGCTGCGCGACGCCTCGCCGCGGCGGGTCGCCGCGCCCTTGCGCGCGACGACGTTTCGCTGGCAGCGGCCCTGCTGGGACGCGCGCTGGCGCTTCTGGGACCGCAGGCGCGGGAACGCGCGGACCTGCTGCTCGATCGCTGCGAAGCGCTGCTCACCGCCGGCGACGTCGCGGCCGCCGCCGACGCCATCGCGGAGCTCGACCGCATGGCGACGCAAGCGTCTGCAGCCGCGCAGACCGGCGCGGGGGACGAGGTCGCCGGCGAAACTGCCGGGAACGCGGACGCCACCGGGACCGACGGCGACGACAAGCCCGGCGGTGCCGCGCACCCCGGCACCACGGCTGCGGCTGCCGAACCTGCGAGTGACGACGAGCGCAGAGCCGCGCGTCGCCTGCGGGCCTGGCACACCTGCTTCGCCGGCCAGCTCACCGTGCTCACCGCGCCCGCGGCCTTGCACGCCACCGCCGCGCAGGTGGGCGCCGCGGCCGAAGAACTTGCGAGACTGGAAGACGCCGCCGGCGAAGCGAAGGCGCACTCCGTGCACGCGCAGGCCCTCGCCCGCCTCGGCCGCATCGGCGCCGGCGAGGCCGCCCTCGACCTCGCGCTGGCCGCCGCGCGCCGTGCCGGCGACCGGCGCCGCGCCAACGCCGTGCTTGCCGGCGCACCGCTGGCCGCGCTGTGGGGCCCCAGCCCGGTCACGCGCGCCAGCGGTCGCTGTCTCGACGTGGTGCGCGTGCTGCGCATCACGCAAGGAGCCCCTGCCGTGGAGGCCGTGGCGCTCAGCTGCCAGGGCGTGCTGGAAGCGCTACGAGGTCGCATCGACGCGGCCCGCCGCATGCTCGCGTCGTCGCGCACGATGGTGGAGGAGCTCGGCATTGCCCACCGCCTCCACGAGACCGACGTCTTCGCCGGACGCATCGACCTTCTCGAGGGTGATGCGCCCGCAGCCGAGCGCACGCTGCGCAGCGGATACGAGGGCCTGCGCGACCTCGGGCTCGGCATCGACGCCGCCCGCGCCGCCGCCCTCCTAGGCCGTGCGCTGCTCGCGCAGGATCGCGCGGCGGAGGCCGAAGCGCTGTCGCAGGAGAGCGAGATGCTCGCCGGCGACGACCTGCAGGCAGCCATCGCGTGGCGCGGCGTTCGCGCCGAAGCCCTCGCGAGGCGCGGCGACCACGCGGCCGCCATCGCGCTGGCCGAGGCCGCCGTCGCGATCGCCGAGGCGACCGACGCCCTGCTCGACCACGCGGATGCCCGCCTCGCCCTGGCGGCAGCGCTGCGCGCCGGCGGCCGCCTTGACGAGGCCGACGCCGAAGAGCGGCGCGCCGTGGATCTGTGGGAAGCGAAGGGTGCCACGGTGCTCGCCGGGCGCGCGCGCCGCAGTGAACCTGAGCCCGTCACGTCGGAGGCCGGCCCCTCGGAGCCAGCGTGCGAGGCCGAGGCGCCCCTGGAGGAATGCCCCGCGGATCCCGCAATGCAGCCCTTGATCCGCCGGCCGGCGACGCCCAACGCCGCCACCGCGACCCTCCGGCGCTTCCGCGAGGCCGAGGCGGCGCGCGACCTGGAGGCCCTCCAGCGGGCGATGAGCCCGGACATCGAGGTGGTCCACCACACCACCGGCACCACCTACGGCCTGAAAGGCATGGTCGCCACCTGGCGGTCGATGTTCCGCGCTACGAAGATGGATCGTCGCCAGGAAGAGATTGCCACCCTGGGCAACGACCTGGCCGTCGGCAGGCACACCATTGCCCTGGAGGGTTTCGCCGAGAACCACCTCTCGGCCTTCGGCTCCGTCGAGATCAACGAAGTGGTGCTCACCGAGGCGGATGCAGCCGGCAGGATCCGGCGCTTCGAGCTGTTTTCGTCGGACAGGCTGGGCGCAGCCCTCATCCGCATGTACGAACTCCATGCCGAAGGGCAGGACGACGCCGACGCCGCTCGTCGCGCGCGCGGAATTGCCCGGGCGCTGGCGGTTACCGAGGGGCCGATCGACATCGACGGCATCGGGGCAACGACTTCCGAGTCGGTCGAGGTCGTCGACCATCGTCTTCTCGGCGTTTGGCCGGCGCGCAATCGCGAAGAGTGGCTGCGCCACTGGCGGGCCCACTTCGGTCTCGCCGACGACTCCGGCGGACGCTACGACGAGGTGCTCACCTTGGCTCCGGACGCGATCCTCGTCCACCAGACCTTGTTCGGGACGGACCGCACGAGCGGCGGGAAGTTCGAGTTCGTGCTGCTGAACCTGTACGTCTTCGACGACGAAGGCTTCACGGTGCGCCTGGAGATCTTCGATCCCGGCGACACGGCCGCCGCACTCGCGCGCTTCGACGAGTTGGTCGGCTCCACGGCTGGCCACGACCAGCACGGCGACGCGGCTCCTTCCTTCGCCAACGCCGCGTCGCGGGCAGACACACGGCTTTTCCAGAGCTTCCACTCGCGCGACTGGGCCGACATCGAAGCGCTGGCCGCGCCGGACCTCGTCTTCGACGAGCGTCGGCGCCTGACGCGCAACACCTGCGGGCGCGAGGTGTGGCTGGAGCAGTTCCGCGTGCTCTTCGACGTGCCGGCCAGCGTCTTCACCTCCGTGCTGCGCGCGACACGCGGCGAGCGACTGGCGCTGAACCTTCATCGCTTCGAGGGCCAGGCCGCCTACGGAGGCGGCCCTCTCGAGATGGAGGACCACCTCGCACTGCACGAGGTCGATGCCGACGGTCGCATCCGCCGCATCGTGCTCTTCGACCTCGAGGACGAGGAGGCCGCCCACGCCGAGCTCGATGCCCTTTGGCAAGCCGGCAGCGAAGCGGCGCGCTGCCCCGTGGCGGCGCGTCACGTGGCCAGCACCTACGATGCCATCGAAGCGCGCGACTGGAAGCGCTACACAGGACACTTTGCACCAACGGTGAACGTCCGCGATCGGCGACTCGTCGGCTTTGGCTCCTTCCAGGGGAGCGACCAGCTGGTGGCGGCTTTGCGACTGCTCAGCGATCTCGCTCCCGACGTGGCGACCAGGATCGTGCACGTGCGCACGTCGAGGCAGGCAATCGTCTCGGAGGTGTTCCGGGCCGGCACCCGGGACGGAGGTGCGTTCGAGAACTCCTTCCTGATGGTGACCGAGCTCGATGCCGCGGGGTTGGGCCGACGCCTCGAGGTCTATGAAGTGCACCAGGTGGACAACGCGCTCGCCCGCTTTGCCGAGATCACAACCGACGAGGAACCCTTCGCCAACGCCGCGACACGCGCTGTGGCTCGGATTGCGCGCACCACGGACGCGCGCGACTGGGAGGGGCTTGCCGACACCATCTCCGCCGGCCTCGACTTCGACGACCGTCGGGCTCTCCTGCGGATGCGGCTGGGAAGGGAAGAGTTCCTCCAGCAGCACCGCGTGCTCTTCGACGCGCCGAATGCGCGCTGGTCCATGACCACCATCGCCACGCGCGGCGAACGCCTCTCGCTCTCGCGACTCCTGTTCCTGGCCAACGCGGCCGAAGGAGGTGGCGACCTGGAGATCGACCATCTCAGTGTCATCGAGACCGACGACGACGGGCGCATGCGCACCATCGTGCTGTTCGAGGCCGGCGACCTCGACACTGCCCACGCAGAACTCGAATCGCGCTGGCAGGCCCAATGCGAAGTCGCGCACGGTTCCCACGCGTGGCACCTGGACTCCTCGGCCTCGGCGGCGCTCGCGGCACGCGACTGGGACAGCCTTGCCACGATGTTCTCGCCGACGCTGGCCGCCCGCGATCACCGACTCGTCGGCTGGGGCGAGTTGCAGGGGCCCGAGGCCTTTGTCACGACCATGCGGGCGATGGTGGATCTCGCTTCCGACGCGCAGACCAGGGCCGTGCACCTGCGCACTTCGAAGCGAGGGAATTTCGCGGAGATTCTGTGGACGGGCACGCACGACGGCGGAGTCTTCGAGAGCTCGTTCCTGTGGGTGGTCGAGTTCGACCCCGACGGATTGGCCCAGCAGCTCGACTTCTACGACCTGCGCCATTTCGACAGGGCGCGCTCCCGCTTCGCCGAGATCGACGGGGCTGCGCTCGCGCCGGCGGCTGTCTCGACGGCCGCCGGGGATCCCTCTCCTCCCGATTCGATCGCGGCCCTCCTGAAGCCCAACCTGGCGATCGCGGGCATGGAGCACTGGAGCGCTGCCTACGACACGGGATTCGACACCGGCAACTGGGACGCGGTGTGTGCCACCCTGGCCCCGGGCTTCGTGTTCGACGACCGTCGCCGGCTCGTCCTGATTCGCGGCGACAGCGAGCTGATGATCGCCTCCTTGCGCGAGCATGCCGCGAACCAGGCCTCGTTCGACTGGAAGGCCATCGGAGGGTTCGGCGACCGCGTCGCCGTCGGCCGCACCTTGTGGAGCGGCGGCCCGCCGGACGGTCGCTTCGAGATCGAGTACCTTTCCGTGATCGAGGTGGACGAGGACGGCCGTCCCGTCGCCTTCGTACTCTTCGACGTGGTCGACGCCACGGCCGCTCAGCGCGAGGCCTTCGCCCGCTGGGGGACGATCGAGCCCGAGAAAGCGTCGCTCGCGAACGTACGCGAGATCACCGACGCCTGGAACGGGAAGAAGCTGGAGATCCTGCGCGCCCGCTTTGCCGAGGACATGGTTGCGAACGATCGGCGGCGCACCGGCTTCGGCCGCCTCGAGGGCCGCGACGCGTACCTGCGCAGCGTAACCGCGCTCTGGGAACTGGCGCCGCAGTCGCGCCTCGAGCTGGGCTGGATCTGGTTCGTATCCGCACCCCACGGCGGCGTGCTCGCGGGAGAGCGTTCGGGCACCGTGCTCGACGGCGGGGAGCTCGCCAGCGACTTCCTCGTCGTGCTCCTGCTCGCGGACGGGATCGCGAGGTTCCTCGAGGTTTACGAAGTGGACGACCTAGAAGCGGCGCTTGCGCGGTTCGAGGAGTTGTCGGTCGGCCGGGGGGCCAGCTGACGAACCGGGGCACCAGTCGCTATCGCTGGTGTTTGCCGGGGTTCCTATCCCTCGGAGCGGGACTTGCGGACGCGAGGCCGTGCTTTCGTGGAGACGGACGGTCCCTTGGGAAGCTTGCCGAGATGCTGCAGCCGCAGGACCGGCTGCTTCGGCAGCTTCACGGTCAACTCCAGCGTCCCGCCGATCGCCTCCACGTAGGTGCGCAGCGTAGACAGGTACATGTCGGCCTGCTTCTCTATCTTGGAAACGGAGGGCTGCTTGATTCGCAGCGCGACCGCTACATCGGCCTGCACCTTGCCGGCCAGTTGCCGCAACTCGCCCAGGCTTTCCACTTCCTGCTTCAGCTCGCGGTAGCGCGACTCGATTCGCTTCCGGCGGTCGGGCGAGAGCTGAACGAGGACCTGTTTGAGTTTCGTTGCCATGTCACGTGCTCCGCTTCGACGAGCGAAGGCGCCGCAGGTGGTTGGAATAGCGGCGATCCGCCCGAGAGATGAGCTGGCGGTAGAAGCGTCGCGGAATTCCAGCGCGAATCCATCATCAAACTCGAATTCCCGGTTCTTCATATAGCCCCCAGGCTATGTCCGGTCAACGCGTGCTCGCGACATGGGGCGAGGTCCGAACCACGTCCTCGCGCGCCTGGCCATGATCGCGACTTCCCCACGGTCCTCACTTGCAAGGACGGAGAAGTGCGCGCGCATCGACGCCGGCACAAGGGCCGAGAGGGATCCTATGACGAGGTGAGCGACCCGAGACAGGGGTGAATATGGAGCTGACGGCCGGACTCGAACCGGCGACCTGCTGATTACGAATGGCACCCGGGACCCCTTCCACGGTGTTCGCCGAAATTGCTCCGCGTTCCTTCGTTGTCTGTAACCGTCGAAAGTCCTTGCGGTTTTTCCTTCGGTGCTGCTCTGTCGCTCTCGCTGGCGTTTGTTGGGGTTCGCGCTCTCGCGTCACCCCGGCGTCACCCCGACACGAGAGGAACACCGTGGAACCGAACCGCTTCCCCTTCACCGAACCGAGACTGACCCGGCTTCCGAAACCCGAGCGCGGCGACGTCGTCTACCACGACGCCACGACGCGCGGCCTCGCCGTTCGCGTGCGCCCGTCGGGCACGCGCACGTTCTTCGTGATGGCCCGCCCCCGCGGCACCGCCGCGCGGCCCGTCCGGGCGACGATCGGCCCCTTCCCGACCGTCACCCTCGCCGAGGCCCGGCGCCGCGCCGCCGCGATCCTCGGCGACCTCGCGAAAGGCGCCGACCCTACGCAGGCCGGGCGCCGGCACCGCAAGGCCCCGACCTTCGCCGACCTGTCCGCCCGCTGGCTCACCGAACACGCCTACGTCCACAAGCGGACGGCCGAGAGGGACAAGCAGGCGCTCGGACTCTACCTATCAGCCTGGAACAACCGGCGGGTCCTCGAAATCACCCGGGCCGACGTCGAGAGGCTCCACGCGCGGATCGGCGAGCACCACGGCCGCTACACCGCGAACCGGACGCTCGCGCTGCTGTCGGCGATGTTCGGAAAGGCCGCCTCGTGGGGCCTTATGGACACCAACCCGGCTCGCGGCATCCGGCGCTTCCCGGAGCTGGCCCGCGACCGCTTCCTGATGCCCGACGAGATCAAGCGCTTGATCGGCGCCCTCGCCCAAGAAACCGACGAGACGTTCCAGCTCTTCGTGCTGCTGTCGCTGCTGACCGGGCAGCGCCGGGGGAACGTGCTGGCGATGCGCTGGCGGGACATCCACGGAATCGACACCGACGCGCCCGTCTGGCGCATCCCGGCCGCCGAGTTCAAGAACGGCCGCGTCCATGTCGTACCGCTGGTGCCGTCCGTGGTTTGGTTCCTCCGCGACCGGCGCCGCGACGGCGACGAATACGTGCTCCCGGGGCGCGAGCCCGGGCAGCACTACGCCGAGCCGAAGCGCCGGTGGATCGCGCTGCTCCGTCGGGCCGAGCTTCGGGACGTCCGGCTCCACGACCTCCGCCGGACCTTCGGGAGCTGGCAGATCGGCACCGGCGCCTCGCTGGCGATGGTCGGGCGCGCCCTCGGCCACACCACGCCCCAGGCCACGGCCGTCTATGCCCGATTCGACCTGGACCCGCTGCGCCGGTCCGTCGAAGCCACCGCCGACGCGATGTTCCTCGCGGCCGGGCTGCTCACGGACGACCGGGAGCGGACCGCGGCGTGACCCGGCGAGGCCGGCGCCGCGAGGGCTTCCACGGCCCTTCCGGGGCGCCACGAGGGCACGGGGCCGGCCGGCGTGGGGTATCCCCCAGCCGACTCCGGGCCAGCGCCTCGGCGAGAAGCTCGTGGCATCCGGACCGCGGTTGCTCTACTTTCAATCCGTACGCAGGGTCGGCGCTGACGGCCCCACGGGAGAAGGCGCAATGCCACGGAAGTTCACGATTCGGGCCGACTGGGACGACGAGGCGAAGGTTTGGGTGGCCACGAGCGAGGAAGTGCTCGGGCTCGCGACCGAAGCCGACACGATCCCCGCGTTGATCGAAAAGCTCGGACGCATCCTTCCCGAGCTGCTCGTGGAGAATGGCCAGCTCGACGCGACCGACGGCCTCCCCGACGTTCCGTTCTGCGTGATGCACGAGCACGTCGCGCGCGTCTCCGCGCACTGACTGGTGCCGCGTGCCCGACTACGGACCGCGGGTCCGAAAAGTCCTCTCTGAAAACGGCTGCTACCTCGCCCGCCAGGCCAAGGGCGACCACGAGCTTTGGTTCAGCCCGGTCAACGGCCGCAAGGTGACGGTCGACACCAAGATCAAGTCGCGCCACACCGCGAACGGTGTCTTGAAGCAGGCCGGACTGCCGAAGGCGTTCTGACTCGCGACGCTTCGCGTTCGCGTCTCGCTAGTCGCTCTCGACCGACATTTTTTGTTCCGCTCGCGAGCGCAGTTGCAGAAACCGGCAACACACGACCCGCGAAGCTCTCGTCCTGCGACGTGTTGCGCGCTTCGCTGATCGCGTCATTTCGTAGCACATCGCGTTTTCTCGCGTGATATCGCGCACTACCGCGACACCATCGAAGTTACAGTTACGCTATCTGCAATTTCTCGCGAAAAGTCGAAATTCTGTGCAAAAACATTTTGCCGCTCTTCTCCGCGCTCGTGCGGCCAAAATCGTCGCGAATGATTCGGCATCTTCGCGACTTACGTTTACGTAACTCGTCGGCGCGTCGTTCGAGTTAGGACCTCTGCGCCAATTCACGCTGGGTCGGGCTCGACGCGCACCCGCGTCGATGGTCAAGTTTCGCTGGAACAAGAACTACCGCGCAGGTGGTCACAGGAGCCAACGTGAACGCAAAACGCCCCTCGAACATCGACGACGACAGAAAGCCGGCCGACCGGCTTCTGTCAACGAAGGAAGCCGCGACCCTGCTTGGCTTGTCGCCAAGCACTCTCCACACGTGGCGGAGCACTGGACATGTCCGGTTGCCCCACGTCCGCCTGGGTCGCGCCGTGCGCTATCCCGAACGCGGCTTGCTGGACTACCTCGCGAGGACCGCGACGTCCTGACGCAACAACGCCGACCCCGCGGAAACGGGGTCGGCGTTGCGCTGCGACACCGGTAGGCGTCGCCGTCCTTGGGCGGACAGCGAAACCCTACCGCGCGCGTAGCCGTGCGCCAACACCGGCGACGATCCTCGGCGTGATCCGCTGAGACTGAGCCGGCGCAATCCCGTTTGAAGAAATCCGTCCCCGAGGCTCACGGCCCCGAGGGCCGACGACGAGGCGGCGCCCCCGGGCGTCGCCAGGATGATTCCGAGCGGGCTCGCCCACTGCCGGGGCCGCCGCCGCCACTCGTGCGGACGAGGGGCCTCGCACGGAATCGCGCAGCGCCCGAGCGCTGCCGCGGGAGACCGACATGCACCCGAGGAGGATGCCGCTTCACGACCCGAACGCGAGTGCCCGCTACGGCGCACCGCTGGCCGCGCTCGCCCTGTACCGCGAGGCCGCCACCGCGTTCACGCACGACCTCGCCCCTTGGACGCACTTCTGCACTCTCACGTTCCGCGTCCGGATCACCGACGCGCACGCCGGGGCCGTGTTCCGGCGGTGGGCTCGGCAGAACGCGCGCGACGTGGCCAGGGCGCATTTCCGAATCGCGTGGGCGTTCGGACACCAGGGCAACGGCTCCCCGCACTTCCACGCGCTGCTCGCCCTTCCGCCGGGTCTGCGACCGGCGGGAGGAACCTGCAAGACCCTCGCGGGGCTTTGGCGGTGGGCGGACCGGGCGGCGGGGTTCGCCGACGTGAAACGCTACCGGCCGAGCCGCAGTGCCGCCGCGTACATGGCCCGCCACGAGGACATGAGCTGGGCCACGGTCTGCTCGTGGCCCCCGCGCTGCCGGCGGTGGGGCCGGGGTTGTCGCGTTACGTCCTGCCCGTTGTAGGGAGCCGGGACGACGGCCTCGGCGAGCCAAGCTCGCAGGGCCGGTGATGGAGGGTAGAGGGCGAGGGGCCTCAGGGCGCTACTCGAATGGCTACGCAATGGCCCTCAGGATCGCCGGCCGGTGGCCAGGCGACGGGACCAGGCAGCGCGACGCCCGTTCCTTTGTCGCACGCCGCCCGCCGCATTACTTGACAAGACGGCCGTTTTCGACGGATAACTTGCCCAGCCTATCGAGGCGAAGGAAGAACAAAAGATGGCGACATCCGAACGGGAACTCCGCGAACGACTCCACGGACGAATCGGGGACGAGATCCTCCGCGACACGATCAGGGTGATCGCAAAGGCGACACGCTCCGCCCACCTGTTCTGCCGTGAGAATTACTCCCAAGCAGAGTACCACGACGTAGTCGCACACGTCCGGCGCGCGAATATCGAGCGCGACTGGCGCGCCCGCCTCAACACGTTCCCGGGAGTGAGCGCCGCGGCCCGCCCGAACAACCGAAGGACCGCTTACCACACCTTGGCTCGAATCGCCGGAAGTGCCGGCGCCGCGAGCCTCACCGTCTCCCACGTCAACTGTCCCAATCAGTTGGTCCGCGACGCTCGATTCCGCGCGAGCTACGCGGAAGGGGCGAACCTGGAACTCTTCGTGAAGCCGGACCCGACCCCGAAAGACGGGGAGCCGTACGGGATCATCCTCTACACCACGGACGATCGGCGGGGCGTGCCGGCCGCCATCCACTTGGCCGTTCCCAATGGTGAGTGTACCGCGTACGTTCTGACCATCGACCTGCTCGCAAGATTTCCTGACCTTGCAGTCGAGATTTTCGGGCACGGAACTGCAACCAACGACGAGCAGGACCTCGTCCCGCAGCTCCGTCCGATCCGCAAGACCGACGACGAAGAGTAGGGCGGCGCCAACGAATGCGACTCGGAACACCTGGATTCATTGGGGGACGTCTCCGCGAGGTAAGAGAAGCGCGAGGGATGACACAGACGACCCTCGCGGAAATTCTCGGGGTGAAGCGCCAAGCCGTCTCTCAGTACGAGAGCGGTTCGACGACACCGGCCCCGCAACTCGTTGCGCGGGCCTCCGACGTCCTGAATGTTCCGCCGGAGTTTTTCCGACGTCCGCCACACAGGGATGAGAAGCACGGCCTTTTCTTTCGTTCGATGGCGAGCGCGACGAAGACTTCGCGGACGATAGCGCGACAGAAGCGGCGATGGCTTCGGGACATCGCGGTTTTCGTGGATTCCCACGTGGAGGTTCCGAAGGCCGACTTCCCCTCGTTCCGTATCGACCCGCGCACCGCGAGCATGTCGGATTTCGAGGAGGCCGCGGAAGAAACCCGCAAATGGTTTAAGCTCTCGGACGGCCCCGCCCCGAATCTCGTCGCTCTACTGGAACGGCACGGCGCCATCGTCGCCCATTTTCCACTGGATAACCCGGCACAGTCGGCCTTCTCTCATTGGGACGAAGAGTTCGACCGTCCTTTCGTCGTCCTGGGTTCGGACAACACGTCGGCCGTGCGCTCGCGATTCAATGCGGCGCACGAGTTGGCGCACATGGTCGTCCACCGCGAAATGGACACCGACGCGATAGTCGACCCGGTACTCAACAAGCTGGTCGAACAGCAAGCGCACAGATTCGCCAGCGCTTTCCTGATGCCGCGCGAGAGTTTCGTCCGTGACATCTACAGCCTCACCCTGGAAGGGTTCCTTGAGCTAAAGCCGACCTGGGCCGTCGCGGTCGTCGCAATGCTCTACCGGTGCAGCGACCTTTCGATCCTTCCTCCACGCGACCTGGAACGACTTTGGGTAGCCGCTGGCCGTCGAGGCTGGCGCAAGCGCGAGCCCCTCGACGACCGAATCCCTCACGAGCAACCCCGATTTCTGAAAGCCGCAATCGAGTTGATCTTAAGTTCCGGCGCTTGCAGCAAGCGCGAGCTGACGCATTCCGTCGCCCTGAATCCGAGCGACATAGAAGGGATGCTCGGGCTCCTGCAAGGGCAGCTCGCAGAGATTGTCCAGCCAACGAAACCGCAGTTGCGGGACCCGGGGAAGTCGGCCCCAACACCCGGCGCGAAGATCGTGCCATTCCGGCGTCGGGGCTGATTCGTCTATGTCCGAGGAACATGGCCGCCCCAATCGTCCGGGGCAACGACGCGCGACCAGTCTCTCGCGTTCAGGGATCGCGTCTGAATGAGCAAGCCCACGACCGACAACGTCCTCTACTACGGCGACAACCTGGACGTCCTGCGCCGCTATGTCCCCGACGAGTCGGTGGACCTTGTGTACCTCGACCCGCCGTTCAAGTCCGACCAGGACTACAACGTCCTTTTCGCCGAGAAGGACGGGAGCCGAGCCCACGCGCAGATCAAAGCCTTCGACGACACGTGGTGCTGGGACGAGGCCGCGGCGCGCCAGTTCGAGGAAGTCGTAGAAGCCGGCGGTCGCGTCTCACTCGTCATGCAGGCATTTCGGGCCTTCCTCGGCGAGAGCGACATGCTCGCGTATCTCGCCATGATGGCACCGCGCCTCGTGGACCTATGCCGGGCCATGAAGAGCACCGGCTCGCTCTACCTTCATTGCGACCCGACGGCGAGCCACTATTTAAAGCTCCTGCTCGATGCCGTCTTTGGGCCTCAGAATTTCGTGAACGAGATCGTTTGGAAGAGAAGCAGCGCCCACAATGACGCGAAGCAAGGCGCAAGGCACTACGGGCGCGTCTCGGATTCGCTTCTGTTTTACAGCAAGGGCGACGTGCGTACCTTCAACGTAGAGTACGCGCCCTACGATCCTGAATACATCGCGCGCGACTATCGAAGGGTGGACGCGGACGGGCGACGCTATCGAATCGGCGACCTGAGCGGACCCGGCGGTGCTGCAAAGGGAAACCCCTACTACGAAGTGATGGGAGTCAGTCGATACTGGCGGTACTCGAAAGAGAAAATGGACGAGCTGATTCGGCAAGGTCGCGTGGTTCAAACCCGCCCGGGCGCCGTTCCGCAGTACAAGCGATACCTCGACGAAATGCCGGGGGTCCCGATCCAGAACATCTGGACCGACATTCCGGTCCTGAACAATCGATCGCGAGAGAAACTTGGCTACCCCACGCAGAAGCCCGAGGCTCTTTTGGAGCGCATCATTCGAGCGAGCAGCAATGAAGGGGACGTTGTCCTAGACCCCTTCTGCGGCTGCGGAACCAGCATCGTCGCGGCGCAGAAGCTCGAACGCCGTTGGATCGGCATCGACATCACCCACCTCGCGGTGAACCTGATTCGCCATAGGCTTCTCGACGCTTTTGGGAGCGCCGCGAATTTCGACGTCGTCGGGGAGCCGGTCAGCGTCACGGACGCCGAGTCGCTCGCTCGCAGCGACCCCTATCAATTTCAGTGGTGGGCGCTCGGCCTCGTTGGTGCCCGCCCCGTGGAAGAAAAGAAGGGCGCCGACAAAGGCATCGACGGACGAATCTACTTCCACGACGACGTGAAGGGGGCCAAGACCAAGCAGATCGTCCTTTCCGTGAAGGCCGGCAACGTGACCGTCTCTCAGCTTCGCGACCTCCGCGGCGTCCTGGACCGCGAGGGGGCAGAGATCGGCGTCCTTGTCGCGTTGAATCCGCCGACGGCCCCCATGCGAACCGAGGCCGCGAGCGCCGGCTTCTACGACTCGCCCGGGTGGCGCCGGAAGTACCCCCGCCTTCAAGTCCTCACCGTGGCCGAGCTGCTCGACGGCCGCGGCATCGACTACCCGCGCGGGGTCAACCTGACCTACAAGCAGGCGGAGAGGGCCGACCCGATTGCCGCCGAGCACCCTTCTCTCTTCGGGACCTCCGCGAGTGAGGCCGCCGTCCCGGCGCCGCCGCGGAGACGGGAGCGGAAGCGATGAGACGAGCGACGATCGCGTTCCTGGTCACGGCCACGGTCGCGCTCATGCCCGGCACCGGGCGCGCGGCCACCCAATGCTGGACGATCGCGGACCCGGACCAGCGCGCGCTCTGCCTCGCGACCCAAACCCGGAGCGCCGGCCCGTGCGCGTTCATCGAGGACCAAGCATTGCGTGCGACGTGTCGCGCTCGCGTAACCATGCGCCCCTCGCCGTGCGATACGATCGCGGGCGCTTGGGAGCGCGAGCAGTGCAAGCGCGAGGCGAAAGCGCACCAGTGACGCTCGCCCGGGGTGATTCTCGATCACCGATGACGGCCCGCGAATTGCCCGCCTCGCGAAGCGATTTCTATGGTTTTTGAGGGACAAATCGCGTTTTTCGACGGAAATCGAGACGGGGGTTTTGTCGATTTTTTCCTTCGGACGGGACTTTTCGTGCGACTCCTGGACGGGGTCGAATTGTGGCGTTTGTGGCGCGCCGAAACGCAGTCTCGCCGAGCATCGCCCGACGACCCGGTCGCAAGAGTTGTGACGGTTGTGGCGGTCGCTCGCGCCTTCGCGCGCATCGCGAACAACGCGACCACCGCCTCGCGCTGATAACCCCCATACGCGCCGCGACACTCGTCCATTCCCTGAGCCCCCGTGCCGCACCTCGCGCCACGTTCACTCGCAACGTCACCCCGGCGTCACCCCAACTTTCGCGGGCACCGAACTGAGCTTCCAAGTATTTGATTTCATGGAGCTGACGGCCGGACTCGAACCGGCGACCTGCTGATTACGAATCAGCTGCTCTACCAACTGAGCTACGTCAGCGTACCGGGCGGGACGGGTGGCCTTCGGGGGCCGACCCGCGGGATCGGGGCCTTTCGGGAGGAGCAGGCCCGGAGATCCCGCTGCGGCCGGGCCCAGGTCAGCCCGCACTCGCAGCCGCGACTTATAACCGAGGCTCCCTCCCGAGCAAGAATCCCGGCCGGAGCCCGCCCCCCTCCCCGACTATGACTTCTGCGGTCTTGGTCCGACATCTCCATTGGGACTACCCATGTCCCGGCGGTGGAGCCAGGCGGCGGCGGTGACGCAGTCCCGGCGCTGGCGCCACCCGGAACCGCGAGGGTGCCCGTTCCCAATCCCCACTTCGCCCTGGTCGACAGGGCCAAAATCGAGGACTACTTGCTCTCGCCGACCCATCGTCGGGGTCGGACCAAGCGGCGGTTCTTCGTGAGCCTGGGCTACACGCGGGCGGCTTGGCCTCGCCTCGCTGAGGATCTGAAGGACCACCTCCTGAGGCATCCGGTGCTCCGGGCTGACCTCACAGTTTTTGGCACCAAATACATTGTCCGTGGTAGTCTCCATGGACCTTCGGGTTCCGCGGCGATCATCGTCTCGGTGTGGATTATCCTGCCCGCCGAGGACTTCCCCCGTTTCGTCACCGCCTACCCTGGAGAACGACGATGACCTACGAACCAATGGAAGACGTCGTCCTGACTCACGACATACCCGAGCACGGACTGAAAGCCGGCGACCTCGGCACGGTGGTCCATGTCTACAACTCCAGGGGCGTGGAAGTGGAGTTCGGGACCGCCTCCGGCCAGACCACCGCCGTTCTCACCCTGAAATCCGACGAGGTCCGTCGCCCTGGGGGAGACGATCTCTACGCCGTCAGGCCGTTCGGGGCCTCCACCCCTCGATAGGCCGCGCACCCGCCGATCACCCCCCTTCGCACCACCCCCGCCCCCCCGCTACCCTCCGCCGCGATGATCGACCTTGCCATCGTCCGCCGTATTCCCCGTTTCAGCGGCGTTCCGGCCGAAGCCCACGAGTGGCTGGCCGCCCACCTGGCCCGCAAGAGCGTTCCCAAGGGCCAAGTGCTCTTCGTGGAGGGCGAGGACTCGGAGACGGTCTATCTGGTCGAGCGCGGTTCGGTGAAGGTCTTCCGCTCCCTGGAAAGCGGCCGCGAGCTCATCATCGGCCTCTTCCGCACCGGCGAGGCGGTGGGCGAGGTGGCGGTGATTGACGGGCAGCCCTACCCGGCTTCGGCTGCTGCCCACGAGGACTCGGCGGTCCTGACGATGCCGCGCCGCGACTACCACCACTATCTGAAGGCTTTCGACGGCGCGGCCCTCGCGTTGATCCGCGACCTCATGCTGCGCATGCGCACCATGCAGCGCCGCATGGAGGACCTGGGCGGCGGCGACGTGGAGTACCGCCTGGCGCGCGTGCTGCAGGGCTTCTGCTCCACTTGCACGAGCACCGAAGGCCGCCTCGGGCTGCCGGTTACGCTGACGCGCCAGGACCTCGCCGACATGGTGGGCGCCCGCGTGGAGACCGTCATCCGCATCATGAGCCGCTGGCAGAAGGACGGCCTCGTGGGCAGCGACGACAAGGGCCTTTGGGTACGCGACCGCCGCACCCTGGACGGCCTGGCCCGCAGCGACTGAGCCGGAAAGCCGGCCTTTCCCTTCGCAGCAGGTCGCAGCCGGTCTCAGCCTCTTGCGCGCGGCCGCCGACGGCCTCAGGCCGCCGACACCTCCACCTCCCAGTGGTCGGTGCCCACGTGCCTCACCTCGGTGAAGTAGCCCATGCGCCCGAACTGCATCAGCAGCGGACGCGGCTCCATGATGGCGTGCACCACGAGGCGCTGGCCGATGGTCAGCATCTGCACGCACTCCATGATGATGGCGTAGGGCTCGCCGCCATCCTCGAGCAGTTCGCGAACGTCCAGATGGGCGCGGGTGGCATCCTCGTCGTCCACCCAGAAATGCACGCCTGCCTCTTCGGGCTCGTAGCACATCATCCCTGGCACCTCGCTTGGGCCGCTTCGGCGGCGGTGACGAGACCCTAGGACCGATCGTCGCAGGCTTCCATGACAAACGTCATAGGCGACCGACGCCGGCCGTGCGATGAATTTCCTGCGCATCGGAATCGGCCCTTGGACGACGTCTCCCCCCATCGCACGCCCCCGCCCCGGCGCCCCGCCTCCTGGTCGCGCTGGGTGGCGCCCCTGGATCGCGCGGTTGCGGCCGTGGACAACGCGGCCGACCGCCTCTGGTCGTCGGCGCTGAACCCCCTGCACCAGAGCGGCACCCTGGCCATCGCTTCCTTCGGCGTGCTGGTGGTGACGGGCATCTACCTCTTCCTCTTCTACAGCATCGACGAGCCCTACAAGTCGGTGGTGCGCATCGAGAACGAGCTGCCCGGCGGCGGCTGGATCCGCAGCCTGCACACCTACGCGGCCGACCTCGCGCTGCTGGCGACGCTGGTCCACGCCCTCAAGATGTTCCTGGCCGGGCGCTTCTCGGGAGCGCGCGTGCGGGCGTGGCTGACCGGCGTGGTGCTGGTGGGCGTCGTGCTGCTGTGCGGCTGGACGGGGCAGGTGATGGTCTGGGACCTTCAGGCCCAGGTGGTGGCGGTGGAGCTGACGCGGCTTCTCGACCTGCTGCCGGTCTTCTCGATGCCGATGGGGCGGGCCTTCGACGGCCTTGCGCCGGTGCCGAGTTCCTTCTTCTTCATGAACCTCTTCCTGCACGTGTGCCTGCCCCTGGGGCTGGCGCTGGTGCTGTGGCTGCACGTCTCGCGCATCGCCAGGCCGGTGCTCTCGCCGCCGCGGCCCCTGCTCTGGTCCGTGCTCGGCATCCTGGCGGTGGTGAGCGTCGCTCTTCCGGTGCCGATCGCCACGCCGGCCGACCTGCTGGTGATCCCGAAGAACGTGCCCACTGACCTGATCTACAACTTCTGGCTGCCTGCTGCCTGGCTGCTTGGCCCGGCCGGCCACGCTGCGCTGTGGGCGGCGGCCACCGTGTGCTTCGCATCGGTGCCGTGGTGGTGGCGAAAGACGCGACCGGCAATGGCGCCGTCGTGGGCTGATCCCGACCTCTGCACCGGCTGCACCACCTGCTACAAGGACTGCCCCTTCGACGCGATCACGATGGTGGCGCGGCCCGACCCCGGCCGTCGCTCGGACTTCTACGCGCTGGTGAACCCGGATCGCTGCGTGTCCTGCGGCATCTGCGCGGGATCGTGCGCGCCGATGGGCGTGGGGCCGCCGTGGATGACCGGCCGCGTGCAGCTTCGTCGCGAGCATGAGTTGTTGTCCGGCGGCTATCTGCCGGCGGGCAACGTCGTCGTCTTTGCCTGCGCCCAGAATGCGCTGGCTCACGATCCGCGCCTGGCCGCGATGCCCGGCGTGACCACACGCGTGGTCGAGTGCGCCGGCGGCCTGCACACGTCGGTGATCGACCTCGCGCTGCGCAGCGGCGCTTCGTCCGCCGTGGTGCTCACCTGCCCGCCGCGCAGCGCGTCCTGCCGCGAAGGCCCCAAGTGGCTCCACGAGCGCCTCTACAACGACCGCGAAGCCGAGCTCCCCCCGCGCGTCGACAAGAGCCGCGTCACCCTCGCCGCCCTCTCCCCCGCCGAATGGCCCGCCCTCGCCCGCGTCATCGGAGAAACCCGGGACAGGTACAGGTTTCCGAGTACGACGGCGGGACGCGCGGACGTGGGCGGTCCGTCGGACGCCAATGCCGACGCCGGTGCGGCAGACAGGCCGGACGCCGACGTCAGTGTCGAGACAAGCGGCGTGAGTACCGGCCGACCGGCCCCAACGCGCGACGTCACTCCCGCCGACCTCGGAGTCGACACCGAGTGCGCCCGCGACGAGGAGGCCAAGAGTGCGTGACCTGCCGAGGAACGCCCTTCGCCTCGCAGCCGGCGCCGCCCTGCTCGCCGCGCTGCTGGTGGCCGCCCACACCACCGCGTCGGATCCGAGGCAGGGCGCCATCCTGCGCGTCACGCTGAGAACGACCGCCGGCACCGCCCAGGACTGCCGCCGCCTGAGCCAGGAAGAACTCGAAGCCCTGCCCGTCCACATGCGCCGCCCCGAAGTCTGCGAGACCCGCGCCGTGCCCTACCACCTCGACGTCCGCATCAACGACCGCCCCATGCTCGATCGCACCTACACGGCCTCGGGCATCCACGGCGACCGGCCCCTGGTCGTCGACGAGGAGATCGCGCTGGCAGCAGGCAGCCACCATGTGGTGATCCGATTCACGCCGGTGATCGAGGCGGGCGCCGGTCCGGACGACGGCACGCCGCCCTCCTTCACCTTCGACGGTCCGGCAAGCCTCGTCGACGGCCGCATCCGGGTTGCCACCCTGGACCCCACTTCCACCCGCTTCGAGATTCGCTGAAAGCTGCCACGCCCGGCTTTCATTCCCTGCTTGTCATTGACGGCGCTATACGGGTATACGTATACGGCTCCGCGTGAAACCAGTCCGATTCAGGACGCGGTCTACGTACTCCACGCGTTCCAGAAGAGGAGCAGGAGCACGTCCCCGCTGGACATCGAACTGGCAGCGCTTCGGTATCGATCGATCGGAGTTCGGCAGTGAGCAAGCCCCGCACAAAGACCCCGGGAGACGGCCAGAACGTCTTTCTCGAGCTCGGCTTCCCACCCCACGAGGCGGAAGTGATGCTGTTGCGTTGCCAGGTTGCCGAGGCACTGCGCCGATGGGTCGAGCGCAAAGGGCTCACCCAGGCCCAGGCCGCCAAGCGTCTCGGAGTGGCCCAACCACGCATCTCCGAGATCGAGCGCAACAAGGTGGAGAAGTTCTCCCTCGACTATCTGGTCGGCCTCTGCGCGAAGGCAGGCGTCAAGATCCGTCTGAGCACGGCTGCGTAGGCGCAATGCACGACCGCGGCGCGCCGCTCAGCACCCGCGCCCGGCGTCGCTGCACCCTCACCGCCCCGCCACCGCCGTCTCCGCCATCAGCCGGCGCGAAGCCTCTGCCATCCAGTCCACCGACGGATTGTTGAACCCGTGGGCGATGCGCCCCTTGGCGTCGATGGCATAGACCAGGGCCGGGTGCGTCACGTCGCCGGTGGCCTCGTCGCGGGTCCACGGCATGTTGAAACCGTCGAGGGCCGCGGTCACGTCGCCCACTTCGCCCGACAGCACGCGCACTGCCGCCGGCATCTGCCAGTCGCGATGCATCTGCGGGAGGCGGGCCGGGGTGTCCCGCCAAGGATCGAGCGTGATCACGATAATCTGCGGCGCTTTCTCGCCGAGGCGGGTCGCCAGCGAGCGCATGGTCTGCACGATGGCGGGGCAGATGGTGTGGCAGTGCGCAAAGGCGAACGTCACGATGGTGACACGCCCATCCAGGTTCGCGTTGGTGAAGGCCGCACCGTCCTGGTCCACCAGGGAGAGCGTGGGCACAGCAGTGGAAAGACGCGGATAGTTGTCGGGAAGTTCTCCGACATCGGCCGGATCGAAGGAGAAGTTCTCCACCGCCAGCCCGTCGGCAATGCGCACCGCGGCCGCGGCCGTACCCGCCACCACGAACAGGGCGAAAGAGGCGAGCACCACGCGTCCCGTTGCCGCGGATGCCATCGAACGCAGGGCCACGCAGAGCTCGTCGAACCAGGTGACGAGAATGGCCACCAGCATGGTGCCGGGGGCGGCTGCGAGCAGGAGCCAACCGTAAGTGTCGGGAAGCCCGCTCGCCGTGGAACCGAAGCAGACGCTACGCGCGGCCAGCAGCCAGGGAGGAGGATCGGCCACCGGCGCGAGCGCAAGCGCCCACCACGCTGTCGTAATGAAGAGCCAGCAGGCCAGCAGGACGAGCCCGACTCGTCCGTTTGTCGCGGGCCCGACCCGCGACGTTTCCTGCCTTGCGCCCATCACCCGACCTTCCACACCACCGCCAGCATCTTCCAGTTCGTGTAGTAGTACAGGACGAACACGGCCAGGAAGACGGCCACCAGCACCATCGTGCCGGGCGTTCCCCCTTTGTGGACGGCCACCACCGCTTCCCCCTCGTGCTGCTGGGCGGGAAGCTTGATGAGGCCCTGGGGAATTCCGGCCATGCCGGGCGTCAGGTTGGCGAAGTCCACCCTCTGCCCGAAGAACACCGACACCACGGCGCAGGCCACGAAGATCAGCACCGCGACCACCGCCATCACGCCGCCGAGGGCCGTCAGCGCCATCATCAGGTCCACCGCCGCCGGGAACTCCCACTTGAAGGGAGCCTGCGCGAAGGAGATGTCCCAGTGGCGCCGCGGCACGCCCATCACGCCCGCGAAGGTCATCGACATGGACAGGATCGTGATACCGAGGCCGAAGAGCCACGGCTGCACCTGGGCCAGCTTCCAGAAGGCCACCTTGCGGCGGAAGACGATGGGGATCAGGTAGAACGTCACCGCCATGAACGCGAGGGCCGTGCCGCCGACCACCGTCGAGTGGAAGTGGCCCGGCAGGCGCATGGTGTTGTGGGCCAGGATGTTGATCTGCTCGGTGCCGATCGTCACGCCGGTGATGCCGCCGATGAAGCCGAAGATCACCAGCGACAACCACAGCCCGGCAAAACCCGGATCGCTCCACGGCGCCTTGCGCAGCCACTCGAACGTTCCGTTGACGAAGCCGCGCAGCCTCTGTCCCGTCTCGATGCCGGCCGGCACCGTGAAGCCGTGCACCATGCTGGCCAGCACCGCCAGGTACATGGCGTAGCTGGTGTTCCACACCTTCCAGGCCGGCCCGAAGCCGGGGTCCACGAGCAGGTGGTGGGCCGAAGCCATCGAAATGAAGGCGATGTACAGCACGAAGGCCGAGCGGCTGATCTTCTCGTTGACCACCACCGCGCCCACGGTGAGCCCGCCCAGCAGGTACCAGATGGACACCTGGGCGGCCACGTTGATCTGCTGGGAGCTGTGGCCGAGGCCCCAGAAGATCAGGCGGTAGATCTCCGGGTCCATCTCCATGTAGTTCATCGACCACGCCAGGGTCGGAATGTAGATGATGGCCCCGTGCAGCAACGTGATGATGGCGATGATCGCGGCCGTAAGCCCCCCGAAGGTCACCAGCGGGATCGAGCCTTCGTAGGTTTTCTCGCGCTTGGCCACCACCAGCGTGGCCATGAAGAGGCAGCTCACGATGAGGGCTCCCACCGCGAACAGGATGATGCCCACGTAATAGAGGGGATCGGCGCGCAGCGGCGGGTACGACGTGAACAGCACGTCGGCCTTGCCCATGAACACCATCACCTCGACGAGCACGGCGCCGGCCACCATCAGTACGAAGGACAGCCAGCCGAGCTTGGGCGCCGGCACGCGCGAGCCGAGCATGATGGGCCCGGCGAAGTACAGCACCGCCATCTCGAAGAAGATGATGAAGAAGATGAGCATGCTGAGGCCGTGGGCCGTCAGCAGGCGGTAGTACCAGACGGCCGACAACAGGTGCAGGGCCTGCCAGCGCGTCAGGGCCAGCAGCAGGCCGGCCACGGCGCCGATCAGCAGGGCCACGATGGCGGCCACCGCGTTCACCTTCACCAGGATCTCGGCGTCGCGGTGGATGGTGAGGCCCGTGGCCTCGCAGCGGCGGAAGGGCGAGGAAAGAGCTGCGGCGATGCTCATCGCGCCACCTCCGTGATCGGCCGTGGCGCCGTTTCCGGCTGGCCCGTGGGTTCCATCGTGAAGGCCTTGGCGGCCGGCAAGGGCATTCCATCGGCATCCATGCCGGCCGCCGAGCGTCCGGGGGCGGGAGCGACGCCGGGCGCGGAGGCAGCGAGCGGCGTGCCGGCAGGCGCCGTCGCCTGCGTGCCGGCTGGCACGACCTCGATCTTTCCAACCATCAGGTGATGGCCGATGCCGCAGTATTCGTTGCAGATCACCCGGTACTCGCCGGCGGCCCGCGGCGTGACGCGCAGCCCGTAGTCGTAGCCGGGCACCACCTGGAAGTTCAGGTTGAAGGGCTGGAGGCTGAAGCCGTGGTTCAGGTCGGAGGAGGACAGGTGCAGCGTGTAGCTCTTGCCTTCTTCCAGCCGCAGCGCTGGGTACCACTGCCACATGCGCGCGAGCAGATAGACCTCCGACCCGGGCGGCGGCGCCACCACCGGGAAGCCGGCTTCCTCGCCCACCTTGTATTCCTTGACGAACTGCTCGGTGCGGGCGACGAAGGCCGCCGGGTCGACGCGGCTGCGAATGCCCGAAGGGTTCTGTCCGCCCTTCAGGTGCCACAGCGGCATCATCGCGAACAGGATCATGCACCACACGAAGGAGATGGTGACCCAGAGCTTTTCCTGCTTGCCGGCCGGCTTCCACCAGACGTGGCGCGGGGCGACCAGTGCGCTGTGAAGTTCTTCCACGGCGACTTCTCCTTTACGGCAGCGTGGCCGTCGGAAGGCTGAGGATCTCGTACATCCCCCAGCCCGTGTAGAAGACGAACATCACGGCGAGCCCGACACCGAGAAGCAGGAAAGGTCGGTCGAAGAGCCTCTGTCCGAGGGGAATCTCCTCGTCCTGATGGGATGCTGGGGCCATGGTCCCTCCTCGCGGGCGCCTCGCGAGGTCCGCCTTCGGGCAGACGGCGGGCGCCATGGCGCGCATCCAACGACAAAAGGGCCAGGGCCGGCCATGACCAAAGTCATAGGGCGGCACGATCGCCGGACTTCGGGAGATGAAACGGCGAGTGGGCCGCATCGCTCTGCCCGCCGACCTGCGTATACTCCGCGCGTGAACGACCCCTCCCCGTCGAACATGCGCCCCCTCGTCGCCGTCCTCGGCGCCAGCGGCTACGTGGGCGGACGCCTGCTGCGCCCCCTGCTGGATGCCGGCTACGCGGTGCGGGCCATCGCCCGTCGCCCCGACTTCCTGGCCGCGCGCGTGCCGGCCGGGGTCGAAATGGCCCGCGGCGATGCCTTCGACCGCGCCTCCCTGGTGGAAGCGCTGCGGGACTGCGACTTCGCCTACTACCTCGTCCACTCGATGGGCTCCTCAGGATCCTTCGAGGAGGAAGACCGCACCGCGGCGACCAACTTCGCCGCGGCGGCGGCCGAAGCCGGCGTGAAGCGCATCGTTTACCCGGGCGGTCTCGGCGACGACGACGAGGCCCTGTCCACCCACCTTCGCAGCCGCCACGAAACCGGCCGCATCCTTCGCGAAAGCGCCGTGCCCACCATCGAGCTGCGCGCTTCGGTGGTGATCGGTTCGGGCAGCCTCTCCTTCGAGATGGTGCGGGCGCTCACCGAGCGGTTGCCGGTGATGATCACGCCGCGCTGGGTGCGGGTGCCTGCCCAGCCCATCGGCATCGCCGACCTGCTGGCCTACCTGGTGAAGTCCCTGGCCGTCGAGGCCGACGGCAGCCGCGTCTTCGAGATCGGCGGCGCCGACGTCGTCTCCTACGGCGGCATCATGCAGGAGTACGCGCGGCAGAGGGGCCTGCGCCGATGGATGATGCCGTTCCCCTGGCTGACGCCGTGGCTGTCGAGCCTCTGGCTGGGGTTCGTGACACCGCTCTATGCGCGCATCGGCCGCAAGCTTATCGAGAGCATCGTGCATCCCACGGTGGTCCGCGACGATGCGGCGCTCGAGGCGTTCGACGTAAGGCCGATGGGACTCACCGAGGCGCTGGCGGCGGCCCTGGCCAATGAAGAGAACGAACTGGCCGAAACGCGCTGGTCGGACGCGCTGTCGGCTTCCGGGCGGCCGGCCGACTGGGCCGGCGTGCGCTTCGGCAATCGCCTGGTGGACTCGCGCACCACTTTCGTGGCGGTGCCGCCAGCGGCGGCGTTCGCACCGATCCGCCGCATCGGCGGGAACAGCGGCTGGTACCACGCCGACTTCCTCTGGCGCATCCGTGGCGTGCTCGACCTGTGGGTTGGCGGCGTGGGCCTGAGGCGGGGACGTCGCGATGCCGAAAGCGTGCGCGTTGGCGACGCGCTGGACTGGTGGCGCGTGGAAGCTTTCGAGCCGGACCGCCGCCTGCTGCTGCTGGCCGAGATGAAAGTTCCGGGGCGGGCCTGGCTCGAGTTCGAGGTGACGGCGGAGAACGGAGGCTCGGTGATCCGCCAGACCGCGATCTTCGATCCGGCCGGGCTGTCGGGGCTGCTCTACTGGTACGGCATCTACCCGCTGCACGCCGTGGTCTTCCGCGGAATGCTGGCCGCCATCGCCGTGAAGGCCCGAGAAGAAGCGGCGGGCCGCTGAGGAAACCCGGGACAGGTACAGGTTTTCCTCCGGAAAACCTGTACCTGTCCCGGGTTTTTCAGTCGTTGCGGTCGATCACGTCGAGGACGAGGCGCGTGGTGTTGTTGGTCGCATCGGTGTCGCCGGGGCCGGTGGCGGTGACGAGCACGGTGCAGCGCCGCGGCGACTCGTCGCTGGGGCTTTCGAAGGCGTCGGCTCTCACGATGAGACCGAGGCTGCCCTTGGCGCGGCGGCCTCGCCGCAGCGATAGCGTCGTCTGCATCCCTACCGCGCGGCGGTCCATGTCCACCAGGCCCACGGTCCCCGGCGGGCAGTCGCCGTCGCTGGCGCTCACCGTCACTTCCATGTCGGCCACGCCTTTGGGAAGGTCGCGGGAGCGGCGTACCACCGGCTTGATCTGCTTCGTCACCAGGGTGTGGCCCTCGGGGATCTTGACGGTGACCGGGTTCATGCTCTCCACGAAGAACTCGTCGTCCTCGGTGCTGGTGCGGTCGAGGGTGTCGGTAACGTCGAGGGCCACGGCCAGCACGTTGTTGTCGGGCGTGGGATCGTCGCTGGAGCCGGCGGCTTCGGAGGCGGTGAACCACAGCGTGCAACGCGTGGGGATGCGGCGTCCGAAAGGTGTGAAGGTGTCGCGCGAGACCGTGATCTCGGCAATCGCCGTCGCAGGGTTGCCGCCGCCCACCAGGATCGAGTCCTGGACGCCCGGAGTGCCGCGGTCGAAATCGGGCTGGCCGGTGACGGTGCCCGGCGGGCAGTCGCCGTCGCCGGCCACCAGGCGGATCTCGTGGCCGGGCACTTCGCGCACCGGGATCACGTCGGCGTTCTGAACCTGCACGACCACGTTGGCGGTGAAGGGAGAGTTGCCCACCGGGATGGAGACTTCGACGGGACGGCGCGGCAGCACCACGCTGTCGTGGATGTCGCGCAGGGTGCAGTCGGAGTTGCAGGCGCCGGGACCGCTTTCCGGGGCATCGGCCACGTCGCACTGCTCGTTGCCCTCGACGCGGCCGTTGCCGCAGGACTCGACGAGGCAGTGGGCGTCGCAGCCGTCGCCGCTCACGCGGTTGCCGTCGTCGCATTCCTCCTCACCTACCTGGATGGCGTTGCCGCAGGCGGAGACGGTGCAGTTCGTGTCGCAGCCGTCGCCGTTGATCGCGTTGCCGTCGTCGCACTCCTCCGCGCCACCTGCGATGCCGTTGCCGCAGCGCGAGGTCGTGCAGTTGGCATCGCAGCCGTCACCGTCGGTGGTGTTGCCGTCGTCGCACTCCTCTCCGGATCCGGTGTTGCCGTTGCCGCAGCCGCTCGGGCGGCAGTCGGCATCGCAGCCGTCGTCGTTCACGGCGTTGCCGTCGTCGCACTGCTCGCCGGCGCTGACGATGCCGTTGCGGCAGGCTGTCCACGTGCAGTTGGAGTCGCAGCCGTCACCGTCGGTGGCGTTGCCGTCGTCGCAGGATTCGGAGCCGCTCACGACGCCGTTGCCGCAGGCGCTGGGCGTGCAGTTGGAGTCGCAACCGTCGCCGTTGATCGCGTTGCCGTCGTCGCAGGTCTCGCAGCTGGCGTCCAGGCTGCCATCCCCGCAGCCGTCGCCGTCGCCGCCGCAGAGGCAGACCACGTTGGCCCAGGTCTTGCCCGAGCGGTACCAGGCGGTGGCGAAGCAGTCATCAGCCAGAGCAATGGTCTGGATCTCGTTGGCCGGATCCTGGGTGATGGCGAAGTCGGGGCCCATCGGCGCGCCGGTCGCGTGGTAGGCGCGGGCCCGGCCGGGGTGCATCACGTTGGCCACCGTGTCGTACTCGCGCCAGACCACCAGCAGGTTGCCGCGTGAATCATCAGCGGCATCCGCGTGAACGGAGTAGCCGGCGGGAGTGGTCCGTACCACGACGCGGTCGCCCAGCGGCGTGCCGCCGGCGTTGAAGCGGCGCAGCCACACTTCGCCGCGGGCGCCCTCGGACCCGCCGGTCGCGGCATCGTAGAAAGCGCGGCCGACGAAGGTGGTTTCGCCGCCGGCGCCGACGGCCACTTCGTCCACGCCGCCGACGGTGTCCACCGCGAAGGCGTCGCCGACAGGCGCGAGAGCGGCGTCGTAGAGGCGGGCCCAGCTGCGGTGCTCGAGCCAGGAGTTGCTCCAGGTGACGACCACGCCGCCGCCGGGCAATACGTCGATGTCGGCGTCGAAGCCCGAAGAGTCCTCGCCCACGTAGATGGCGCCGGTCAGCGGCGATCCGAAGCGGTCGTAGGCGCGGATCCACAGTCCGTTCTGCTTCCAGAAATAGACGGGGCCGCTTTCCCGGTAGGCCACGGCGCCCGACACCATCGGACCGGTGTTCGGCGTGTCCACGCGGAACTCGCTTCCGAGGCCGGCCCCGGTCGTGTCGAGGCGCCGCGACTGGAGCCCGCGGGGGGAGCCGTCCTTCGACCACATCCAGGCGCCGACGAAGCCACCGCCCGCGTCGGAAACGATGTTCGGGTAGAGGCCGTAGCCGCTGGTGTCGATGCGCTTCGGCGGCGCGGTCTCCACCCCGCCGCGCGTGAAGCGGTGGGTGACGATGCGGTTGCCGGCGCCGAGCGTGTTGCCGAACTCTCCCCACACGACGACGAAGCCGCCGTCGTCGTGGGCGGCCACGTCGATCTCCTGGAGGCTGGAAGCGAAGGTCGGAGAGCCGGCCTGGAAGGTGGGGACGTCCACGTACTGGGCCGACGCGGAAGCCGCGAGAAGGGTGGTGAGCAAGGCGGCGGCGAGAACTCGACGCATGATGAGGTCCCCTCCCGTCGCGGCTATCACGCCAGGTCGGGCCCGGTCAAGGATTCGTCGGGGGCGGCGGGCCCCGGGGCGGCGCCGGCCGCAACCTTGCACGCCTTTTCGTTCCGATCCGCCCGCGGCACAGCCTATGGTGGGCCATGGCCGACGAATCCCTAATTGCCGTCTTCGTGGATTTCGAGAACCTCGCGATCGGTTCGCGCGACATGCACGAGGGCGAGTTCCGCATCGACCTCGTCCAGAAGCGTCTCCTCGAGAAGGGTCGCATCGTCTTCAAGCGCGCCTACTGCGACTGGAACCGCTACCGCGGCGCGGTGCGCGACTTTCACGCCCAGGGCATCGAGATGATCGACATCCCCTCGAGCAAGATGAGCGGCAAGAACTCCGCCGACATCCGCATGGTGGTCGATGCGCTGGATCTCTGCCATTCCAAGGACCATATCGACGCCTTCGCGCTGCTGACCGGCGACAGCGACTTCTCGCCGCTGGTCAACAAGCTGAAGGAAAACAACAAGCGCGTGATCGGCTGCGGCGTGAAGAGCTCCACGTCGGACCTGCTGGTCTCCAGCTGCGACGAGTTCCTCTACTACGACGACCTGGTGCGTTCGGCGGAGAAGAAGAAAGCGCCGGCGCGGGCGGCCCGCACGCGCACGCCCAAGGAAGCCAAGGCCGACACCAAGGTGGAAGGCGTCGAGATGCTCGTCGCCATCGTCACGTCCCTGGCCGAGGACTACGACCCGGTGTGGGGATCCCTGGTCAAGCAGACGCTGCGCCGCGTGCACCCCGACTTTCGCGAAGAGCGCTACGGCTACGCCAGCTTCGTCGAGATGCTGAAGGACGCCGAGACCCGCGGCCTCGTGGTCCTCGAATACGACCAGGCCCGCGGCAACTACAAAATCCGCCTCAAACTCTGAAACCCGGGACAGGTACAGGTTTCCGCTGCGCGGAAACCTGTACCTGTCCCGGGTTTCTCACTCGTCGAGGAGGGAGTTCATTCTTTCCATGGCGGCGACGAACTCTTCGATCATTTCGGAGACGACGCGGCGGGCGGGCATGGGCGTGTTCATCTGTCCCACCACCTGTCCGACGAAGTAGGTCGCGAGCTTCTCGGCGCCGCTGCCCGGCTTGTGGGCGATGCGGTGGATGCGGCGCTGGGCAGCGCCGACGAGAGCGCTCTGCAGCGGCATCGGAAGCGGCGCGGGCGCGCCCTCTTCCAGCCACGCGTCGGTCCAGGCGCTGCGCAGCATACGCGCCGGCTTGCCGGTGAGCGACTTGGAGCGGAGCGTGTCGGCGGAAGTGGCCTTGAGGAACTTGTCGCGGATGGTCGGCGAGGTTTCCGACTCGTTAGTGGTGAGCCACACCGATCCGCACCACACGCCCTCGGCGCCGAGTGCAATCGCGGCAGCCACCTGGCGACCGTTCGCGATGCCGCCGGCGGCGAGCACGGGAATGGGAGCCACGGCATCGACGACCTGGGGGATCAGCACCATGGTGGCGATCTCGCCGGTGTGGCCGCCGCCCTCGGTTCCCTGCGCGATGATGATGTCCACGCCCGCTTCCTTGTGGGCGATGGCGTGATCGAGGCGGCCGGCCAGCGCAGCCACGGGGATGCCGGCGTCGTGGCAGCGGTCCACCAGCCAGCGCGGCGGTGAGCCAAGGGCCGAGGCCAGGAAGCTCACCTTGTTGTCGAAAGACACGTCGATCAGCGGACCCATGCTCTTCGGATCGACGCGCATCCTGGCCATGCCGCGCTCGCCGCTGGCCGGCTCCGGCAGGCCGGGCACGTCGTAGCGCTCGAGGAGCTGTTCGAGCCACTGGCGGTGCTCGTCGGGAATCATTCCCTTCAGCGAAGCGCCGTCCAGGCCGCCCGCTTCCGAGCCGGCGTACTTGCTGGGGATCAGCAGGTCCACGCCGAAGGGGCGGCCCTTCACCTGCTCGCGGATCCACTTGAGGTCGATGTCGAGTTGCTCGGGCGTGTGCGCCACGGCCCCGAGCACGCCGAGGCCGCCGGCGTTGGTGACGGCCGCGACCACGTCGCGGCAGTGCGTGAAGGCGAAGACGGGAAAGTCGATCCCGAGCATCCTGGTGACGGCGGTGCGCATCTGGTTCCTCGCAAAAAAAGCTGCCGCCGTGGTGCCGCAAACCGCCCCGGAAGTGAAATCGAAAACCCGGGACAGGTACAGGTTGCGCTGCGCGCAACCTGTACCTGTCCCGGGTTTTCGGGCCTTCCGAAAACCTGTACCTGTCCCGGGTTTCAGTAGAGGCGGGGGATGATTTTCCAGGGGACTCGGCGGCAGTACTCCTCCCAGAGCTCGCCGTAGCGGGCGGCGCAGCGGCGGTCGTCGTCGGCCTGGCGGGGGAAGAGCAGCGCCACGTAGTAGAGGGGATAGAGCCAGGGCGTGAGGGCGAGCGGGTAGCCGAGGCTCAGCGCCAGGCCCGTGGCCATCAGAATCTCGCCCAGGTAGTTGATGTGGCGGG
>JBHEPB010000029.1:0-4876 GCA_046260515.1 Binatia bacterium | reverse complement strand
CCCTACCACTCCAACCTGGGCAAACGACTCGTCAAATCCCCCAAGGTGTACCTGCGCGACAGCGGGCTCCTGCACGCCCTGCTCGGAATCGAAGACGACGAGGCCCTGCAATCGAATCCCGCCGCCGGGGCATCGTGGGAGGGGTGGGCGCTGGAGCAAACCTTGGCCGCGGTACCTGCCACCTGGCGACCGTTCTTTTACCGCACCGCCTCGGGCACGGAAGTGGATCTGATCCTGGACCGCCCTGGCGCCTCGGCAAGCTCGGCGACCGGGAAAGGACCGATTGCGGTGGAGTTCAAGTATTCCTCGGCCCCGCAGCTTACGGCAGGTTTCTGGAACGGAATCCGGGACCTCGAGTTGTCCAGGGCTTACGTCGTCGCTCCCGTCAGGGAATCCTATCCCTTGAAGGAGGACGTGACCGTGCTCCCGGTGCACGACCTTGCCGCGTTGCAGGAGATGGCGAGCTGAAGAACGGATCCTCGATCGCGAGACCGCAAGGAAAACTGGGAACGGGGAGGCAGCGGCAACGTCGACATCCGGGAGAAGCTCGACGCGAACGGAGACGAGGACGGCGGGTTCGTTAAGGTTCGGGCTTCCCTGCAGATCCTCGATACCCTGCTGGCCTCCGAGCCGGACTGCCCGGGCGACGGCAACATTGACCTCGTGGTGGACCAGAAGGATCTGGACGGCTGTCGCCGTTACGCGCAGCCGGTCGGCACCGGACTCTCGAGCGTCGTCGAGATGGACATCGACGGCGACACCGACCTGGACGAGAGGGCCTTCCTCAGGCCCACCTCCGCACCGACTGCTACGGAGACTGACGCGAATCGCGGGGCGCAGTCGGAGGATACGAACTGCGCTGCATCCGCTGGGGCGCGCTACGCGCCGAGACCGCGCGCAAAAAGGCCGCCGGGTCTGCCCCGGCGGCCCTTCCGCGTCCAGACTCGAGTCCCGTGGTGCGTGCTACTTCGCCGCCTTCACGGTCATGGTTCCATTGGTGGCCGTGCAACCGGCACCCAGCTGCGAGGTCAGCTTCAGCGTCACCATCGAGTCCGGAGGTACGACCGGCCCGCCCTGATTCTCCGGAACGAGATAGTAGACCTTGGACACGACCTGTCCCACCGCGTCCTCGTCGAGCGTTTCGAACGGAATACCTTGGTCCGCCAACGGGACGCCACCGACGTGGACCAGGGATCCCATGAAATCGCCCCCGCTACACGAAGCCAGGTAGCTGACGGTCACCTTGAGAAAGCGCGCTTTGCTCTTGTAGGTGGCCGGCACCCCGACAGTAAGCGCGTCGACCATCGTCGGATACGCGGGGATCACGCCGCTGTTGCCGGTGGCTACCGACACCTGCTTGCCGATCTCTGCCGATGCACTGCCAGCAAAAGCAGTGATGGTCGCCGCCGTCACCGCGAAGAGAACGACCGCATTGCGCCGACGCATCACTTCAGCGCCTCCACGACCATTGTTCCATGGCTGGCCGTGCAACCGGCACCCAGCTGCGAGGTCAGCTTCAGCGTCACCATCGAGGCAGCCGGTACTGGCAGTCCGCCCTGCTTCTCGGGTAGAAGATAGTAGACTTTGGTCACCATCTGATGCGATGCATCCTCGTCGTAGCTTTCGGAGGCGACCGCGGCACTCACCATTTCGACGCCGCCTACGTCGACTTTGGATCCCATGGAGTCCCCGCCGATACAGCTAGCCTGGTAGGTGACCGTAACCTGGAGAAAGTTTGACTTGCTCCTGTAGGACGTGGGTACACCGACGGTCATCCCGTCGGTGTACAGCGGAGACGCGGCAATCACGCCCGTGGTTCCGCTAGCCACCGAAATCCTCTTGCCGATCTCCGCGGAGGCACTGCCGGCAAACGCGGTGACGGCGACCGCTGTCACTGCGAAAAAGATGAAGGAACTGGACTTGCGCATACTCCGATCTCCTGTTGATGGTCTTTCTGCCGATGATTTCGCATCTGCGAAGTCGTCTCCTTGCGGCGCCAGTCGGAAGCCTCAAGAAAACACGGGCCGTGCAACACCATCAGGACGCGTGCGAAGAAGGAATCCCTGGCGGTCGCCAGAAGTGCTCTCGGTCACTTGCCGAACGGTTTCTCTGCGTATCGCAGGCGGATCGGGTCCATTCGGGTGAGCAGGACATGCGCCGGCGCCTGAGTCCTCGACGGTCGCACCGTGAACCTCACCCGTCCTTCGGCCGCCGTCTCAGAAAGTCTTCCACCACCGCATCGAGGTCATCCAGCCTCACCAGGTGGTGCCTCGCCCCCGGCGGCAGCGAAGCCAGCACGCGTCGGAAGTAGGGTTTGTCGGCCCGCGGTTCCACCAGCACGATGATGCCGCGGTCGGTGGGCGTGCGGATCAGTCGCCCCATCATCTGCTTCAGGCGCAGCAGCATGCGCGGGATCTGGTAGTCGCCGAACACGCGGCTGCCGCGTCCGAACAGCACCTCGGCCCTCAGCTGCAACAGCGGATCGCCCGGCACGTCGAATGGCAGTTTCTCGATGACCACGGCCTGGCAGGTGTCGCCGGGGATGTCGATGCCCTGCCAGAAAGCCCGTGAACCGAGCAGAACCGAGCGCGGGTTGTCGATGAAGGTGCGCACCAGTTCGTGGGGATCGCTGTTGCCCGCGGCCGGCGTGGCCACGGTGATCCCGTCGGCAGCGAGTTGGCCGGCCAGCAGGTCGGCCACGCGCACCATGCGATCGCGACTCGTGAACAGTCCGAGCGATCGTCCGCCGAGTCGCCGCGAGATGACGGCCAGCGTGCGTGTCATGCGATCGACGAGGGCAGCCTGGTCGGTGGCGTCCTGGATGAAGATCACTTCCAGGTTGCGCTCGTAGTCGAAGGGGCTGGGGATGGCCGGCGCCACGCGGTAGCGGCCGCCGGCGTGCTCGTGGAGCTTCAGTTCGCGCAGGGCCCCGTCTTCCTCGTCGGCGACGGCCAGCGTGGCCGACGTGGCGAACACCGTCTCGGCGCGCTCCAGCACGTTCTCGCGGAAGTCGTCGCCGGGCAGCACCGGGGTGGCGACGAAGCGCCAGGAGATCGTCGTGGTGCGCGCCAGGCCGCGGATGCGGAACACGTACATGTCCGACTTCGGGAAGGGCAGGGCGTGGTCGAGCACGGAGGCGGATTCGTCGAGGACTTCGCGCAGGCGAATGCGACTGTCCTCGTTGTCTTCCTTGTCGTCCTTGCCCGGGCGGCTGCCTTGGAAGCGGCTCGACAGCTCGCGCAGGGCGCGGGCCAGCTCGAGGCCGGCGTCGGTCAGTTCCTTCCACTCCGCGCCCGGCCCACTGCGCGGAACGAGAAGTTCGTCGCGGCCGAACTGGAAGGCCGACTCTTCGCCGGCCGCCGCCTTGACGATGCGGCGCGCGGTTTCGCCGACCAGGGCCACTAGCGTGAGGGCGCGACGGGCGAGCAGGTTGGTCTCGTCGTCGTCGGCCAAGGGCGGCGCGCCGCGAAGCCCGAGGATTTCCTCCAGGCGGTGGGCCAGCTCGATGCCTTCGGCGCTGCGCGCGTAGGCCCCGTCGGCCTTCTCGACCAGTTCGTGGGCCTCGTCGAAGATCATGTGGCGCAGCGGCGGGTAGTCCGGCGGCCAGCGCAGCAGCAGGTCGTGGTTGACGACGGCGATCTCCGCCGCTTCCAGGCGATGCCGGGCGGCGCGGAACACGCAGTGACCGCCGGTGGTCTCACAGCTCTGGCGCCGGCACTCGTCCGCGTCCCTGCTGGTGACCTCGCGGGCGAAGCGCTCGAAGGAAGGGTTGAGCTGGTAGAGCACCGTCGGGATGCGGTCGATCTCGCCGTGGGCTGCGCTGCTCGAGAAGGCGGCGATCAGCGCCGACGCGAAGCCTTCCTCGGGATCCAGCGTGGCGCCCTCGGCCTGCCGTGCGGTGAGGAAACGGTCGAGGCGGCGTCGGCAGATGTAGTTGGCCCGGCCCTTCATCACGCTGTAGCGAAGGTCGCCGTAGCCGAGCAGCGCGGCCGCGGCCGGGATGTCCTTTTCCAGCAGCTGGGTCTGGAGCAGCTTGCTCGAAGTCGACACCACCACCTGCTCGCCGGTGTGGCGCGCGAAAGGAATGGCGGCGGACAGATAGGCCAGGGTCTTACCGATGCCGGTGCCCGCCTCGCCCGCCACCACGCTCTTGCCGCCGGTGGCCGCGAAGCAATCGAAGACGTGCTCGAAAAACTGGAGCTGGCCGGGCCGCAGCTCGTACTCGGGCAGCACCCGGCGCACGTTCTCCACGTCGCGCAGGCGCGCGGAGATCGCTTCCTTGTTGAAGGGCACCGGCTCCAGGGTGACGGCCGGCCGAGGCGGCGCCGCGGCGGTCGCAGGGGCAGCAGCGAAGTCGGTGCCGACGCCGTTCTCCAGGCGCACTCGCCACGCCGAGGTCGGATGGAAGTGGGTGAGGGCGGCCAGCGCGTTGGCGGCCGCTGGTGATCCGCCCCGCGATTCGGAGAGCACGCCGGCCAGGATGCGCAGCATGTCCAGCGCGTCGTCCAGGGCCCGGTGCCTCTCGCCGCGCCCGAGGCCGCGGCGGCAGAAGGTGTCGAGCTTCATGTTGGCGCTGTCGGGGTAAACGAGGGCCAGCACTTCCACGGTGTCGAGGAAACGGTGGGAGGTGAAGCGACGGTCCACGGCCTGGGCGAGCCAGCTCTTCTCGAAGGCCGCATTGTGCGCGACCACGGGTGCCTCGCCGATGAAACGGTCGAGGGCCGGCGCCACCTGGGACAGGGGAGGCGCCGAGCCGACGTCGCGCTGGGCGATGCCGGTCAGGCGCTTGATGAAGGGCGTCAGCTCCTGGCTGGTGTGGATCAGCGTGTTGAACACGCGGGCGCGGCGGGCGCCGGCCTCGAGCACGAGGGCTCCC
>JBHEPB010000012.1:0-6247 GCA_046260515.1 Binatia bacterium | reverse complement strand
GCGGTGGGGAAGCCCACGCCGTGACCGGCGACATCACGACCGGCGAGGGCGCCGGCGCGGTGGCCGAGGCCCTGGCCTCGGGCGGCGGCGCGGACGTGCTCGTGAACAACTACGGCGTCGCCTCGGGCGGCAGCTGGGACGAATCCGGCGTTGACCACTGGACCGAGATGTACGAGCGCAACGTGCTCACCGGGGTGAGAATGGCCAAACGCCTGGTCCCCGCGATGCGGACGCGAGGCTGGGGCCGCGTCATCTTCGTCGGCACGGTGGGATCGGTGAGGCCCCGCGCCGTGATGCCCGGCTACTACGCAGCCAAGGCCGCGCTCCCGGCCGTGGTGCTCAGCCTGGCCAAGGAACTCGCCGGCACCGGCATCACCGTCAACTGCATCAGCCCCGGGGTGCTCCGGACCGCCGAGGTCGAGGCTCACTTCCGGGCCCGGGCCGCCCGCAAGGGCTGGGGCGAGGACTGGGAGGGGATCGAGAAGCGAGCCATCGCCGAAACCCTCGGCGCCGGGTCGCCGGCCTCCCGCCTGGGGCTCCCCTCGGAAGTCGCGGCCGCCGTGGTCTTCCTGGCCGGCGACCAGGCGGCCTACATCAACGCCGTGGATCTGAGGGTGGACGGCGGGGCTGCCGATTGTGTCCGCTAGACCGGCCAACTCTTCCCCAAGATGCGGAGCAATGGCACAAAGGAAGTCCATGTCAGCCTCGCGAACCATACCCTCAATATTGAGGGCGCTTTCCCGAATCCGGGAAAGCAGCTCGAGGAGGGCCGCCGGGGCGCCTGCTTTTCCCGGCGATTGGGGCTCCTGCCCATGGCACGACAGATGCAGGAGCCGGGACGAGGGGAAACCGGGCGGCTCTCGAGAGGGAAGGCCGGTCTCCAAGGAAGTTGCGATCGAGATGAACGCTGATCACCGGGCCAACCGGGGAGGTGCAACAATGCGACGACGGACCCTGAAATCACTTTCCAGCCTTTTTGTCCTCTCCAGCGCCCTGATTCTCGCCACCCAGGCGAGCGCCTTCCTGGGCGATTGCGGCCAGCCGGTGACCCGGGGCGTGGACCCCACCGCGACCGACTGCCTCTTCATCCTGAAGGTGTCGGTCAACATCGAGACCTACGCGCCCCCCTGCGTCCTCGACACCAACAGCAACGGCGACGTGACGGCGACCGACGCTCTCGTCTGCCTGAGCAGCGTGGTCGGCGGCCCCCTGCTGGCCGAGTGCCCCTGCCCGATCCCTCCCGACGGGCACCCGATCAACGAGTCCTGCACGGTCTGTCACGGCCAGGGACGCGTCTTTGACGTGGCCGCCATGCACCCCGGCCTGCAGGCCATTCCCGACGTGCAGGCGAGCATCGACAGCGTTTCGGTCGCCGTGGACGACGTGGCCAAGACCGCCAGGATGACCGTCAACTTCACGGTCACCGACCCCGACGGCAACTACATCGAGAACCTCGGCTCCAACGTCAGCCGGCCGGATCGCTTCGACTACCTGCGCTTCGCGCTGAGCGAACTGGTGCCGCCGGGCACGCTGACCGGCGATCCGGACACCTGGATGGCCTACACCATCGGTGACCGCACCCCGGCCAACCTCACCGACCACGGCGACGGGACCTATACCTACGTGCTGGCGACCAACCTCTACACCACCTACGTCCCGTCGTACCGGCATCGCCTGCTGCTGACGATCTCCGGGGCCATCTTCGAACAGTCGAAGAACGTGACCTACGACTTCGTGCCGGACCAGCTGCCGGGCCCGTTCAGCTTCGACACGAGCCGCGACATCATCACCACCTCGGCCTGCAACGAGTGCCACGGACGGCTGGGCAGCACCCTTGGCGACGGCAGCTTCCACGGCGGAAGCCGCTACACGGCTGAATCCTGCACCACCTGCCACACGGTCACCCTCGGCGGGGGCGCGGCCGAGCTCACTCCGATGATCCACAAGATCCACACCTCCCAGGATCTTGGCGAACTCGGCGACTTCTCGGAGGTCACCTACCCCCAGGACATCCGCAACTGCGCCAAGTGCCACGCCGGACCCGATGGCTCCAACTGGAACACGCGGCCCTCAATGACGGCCTGCGGCTCCTGCCACACCGGCATCGACTTCGCGACGGGCGCGGGACACGCCGTAGGCCCGCAGCTGAACAACGCCAACTGCGCCCTGTGCCACACGCCGGAGCGCATCACGGAGAACCACGTCACCGAGAACGCCACGCCCAACAACCCGGACGTTCCCGAGGGGCTGGTGAGCTTCGAGTACGTGATCGAGGAAGTGACGGTCAACGAACTGAACCAGCCGGTGGTGACCTTCCACATCAACAAGGACGGCGTGCCCCTCAACCTGGCCACCATCCCGCCGGCCGGGTTCAGCGGGGCGCCGAGCTTCCTCGTCGCCTACGCCATGCCCCAGGACGGCGTGCAGGAGCCGGGCGACTACACCCAGCTCGGGCTCGTCGCCGGCCAGCCGGCCAGCGTGTCGCTGACGACTCTGGTCGGCAAGCTCACCGGCACGCCCGAGAGCTACACCGCCGTGCTGACGACGGCTACCTTCCCGGCCGGCTCCAGCCTGCGTGCGATCGCGCTGCAGGGCTACTTCACGCAGTTGAAGAACCCGAACGATCCCGAAGGTGAAGACGTCGCCCGCCACACGCCGTCGGTCGTCATGGCAGTCACCGGCGACACGGTTCGCCGTGAGATCGTCGACAGCAACAAGTGCCTCGACTGCCACGAGATCATCGAGGCGCACGGCGGCAACCGCGTGAACAACGTTCAGGTCTGCGTGGTTTGCCACAATCCCAACCTGAGCAGCAGCGGGCGCACCGTCAACACGGCGCTGACGGCCCAGGAGGAGAAGGACAAGCTGGCCGCGGCCGGTTACGATCCGAACGACGCGCTCACATGGCCCGAGCGCACCCAGAACATGAAGAACCTGGTGCACGGCATCCACGCTTCCGGCAAGCGGGAGTTCGACTTCGAATTCGTCCGCAACCGGTTGAACGGGCTCTACTACAACTGGAGCGAAGTGACGTACCCGGGCATCCTCAGCGACTGCGAGACCTGCCACCTGCCGGGCACCTACCGCGCCAACCAGGCGGCAGGCCTGCTGGTGAGCACCGAGGTCACCACGGACGGCCTCAACATGACGACGGCCGACGTCAGCAAGGCAAGGGCGAGCGTTCCGAACCCCACCGACCTGGTGAACAGCCAGATCTCCGGTTCCTGCTTCCTCTGCCACGACAACGCGCCGGCCGCTGCCCACATGGACCAGAACGGCGGTGTGCTGGCCGGATGGCGCGCGGAAGCGCTGGGAGACTGATCCCGGCGCGCACCGAAGCCCGCAAACAAGAAGGGCCCCCGACGCGAGTCGGCGGCCCTTCTTGTTTGCGGGGTTGCCGGCTGTAGCGACGACCGGGGAAACGCCTCCTACTTGATGGCCAGGGTGTAGTCGGTGAGCGCCTGGATCTCCTCGGCCGACAGCTTGTCGTTGTAGGCCTTCATCACCAGCTTGTCGCCGTCCGACGCCTTGACTCCCTTGGTCATGGAGGCCGTTACGTTCTCCTTGTTGAGGGTGGCCATGACCGCGGGGTCGGTCAGGTCGCGCACCTTCAACTTCTCGCCGGTCTTGGTCTGGGCCTTGCCGTCCTTGCCGTGGCAGGAGGCGCAGTGCTTCGCCCAGAGGGCCGGGGCGTCAGCTGCCGCGGCGACGGTGCCGCCGAGCAGGAGAATGGCCGCGGCCGCGGCCACCACCACCCGGGTGCGGGGCCTGGAGGCCGCGGGCTCGAATCGGTGAAGGGAGGGTAGACGAAGGCTCATGACTTGCTCCTTTGGGTTGCACCAGCGGCCTTACTACCGACTTGGCCGTCCGATCTTAATCACAATCGAAGAACCTTCCAGTGCAGGGAACCACGGAGTGGAGAGCATGGCGACCGTCCTGTCGGGGCTGCGGATCGTCAACACCTGATCCGGCGGGCACAGGGCACGGGGGGCCACGGCCGTAGAACTACGTGGTCCGTTGAAGCGTCCGCGCAGCGGCGCGGGTCACTCTCAACTGTCCCTGCCTGCGCAAGTGCGGTAGGGTCCGGGAGAATGCAGACGCCGTCTCCAGCGATTCTCGAGTTGGCCCGATGCCTGGTGGCCGCCAGCCGGACATCCTCGGATCCGGGTACCCACGAACTTTGTTCGGTGGTGGGGAAGCTGAGAATTTCGCTGACCCGCGTGGCCGGGGTCGAGGGCTTCTCTTCGCTGCTCCGGCGGGCCGTGATGCTGGCCGCCCTGGAGCGGCCCTCGCTGAAGGGCCTCCAGGTCGATCCGGACGGCCACCTGCAGGGCACGGAACTCCTGCCCGTGCAGGACGGCGCCGGCTCGCGGGCCGAAACGGCGACTATCGTGACAGCGCAGCTCCTCGAGCTGCTGGTCACCTTCATTGGGGAGGCGCTCACGCGCATGCTGCTGCGTGAGGCCTGGCCCGACACGCATCTGTACGACACAAATTCCGGAAGCGAGGCCGACGAATGAGCAACACGGGAAACGACGAGGGTACCAATCGCAGGAAGGATCGGGTGCCGATCCGGCAGCTGCCGTCCGGGGTGCCCGGACTCGACGAGATCTTCGGCGGGGGCCTGCCCGAGTACTCCTTCAACATCATCGCGGGCGCCCCGGGTTGCGGAAAAACCACGCTCGCGCACCAGATCCTGTTCGCCAACGCCAGTCCGGAGACGCCGGCCCTGTATTTTACCGTGCTCGGCGAACCGGCCATCAAGATGCTGCGCTACCAGCAGCAGTACTCGTTCTTCGAACCGTCGAAGCTGGATGGCGCCATCCGCTTCGTGAACCTGAGCAAGTTGGTGCTCGAGAAGGACCTGTCCGCCGTCCTCGATGCCATCGTCCAGGAGACCACCTCCTCCGGGGCCCGCTTCGTCGTGGTGGATTCGTTCCGCACCGTGGTTCGCAAGGCCCTTCCCGACATCCACGAGATGGAACTCCAGGGCTTCGTCCAGAGGCTGGCCCTCCACCTGGCGAGCGCCCAGGCCACCACCTTCCTGATCGGCGAGTACGCCGAGAGCGAACTGCGAGACAACCCCGTCTTCACCGTCGCCGACGGGCTGTTCTGGCTCTACCAGATCATCGAGCGCAACTCGGTCGTGCGAAAGCTGCAGGTCATGAAGCTGCGCGGACAGGCGTCGGTGCCGGGCCTGCACACGTTTCGCATCACCGACGACGGCCTCCAGACCTTTCCCCGCACCTTCGGTCTCGTCGGCCAAGCCGGCAAGCCGAAGGGCGACCGCCGTCTTTCCACCGGCGTTCCCCAGCTCGACGTCATGCTGGGCGGCGGCATCCCCGAAGGCGACAGCCTGCTGCTGGCCGGTCCGTCGGGATCGGGCAAGTCCATGCTCGCCACGCAGTTCATCGCCGAGGGACTTCGCCAGGGGGAGCCGGGAATCGTCGCGGTCTTCGAGGAGATTCCTGCCGAGTACGCCCAGAGGGCGGCCACCCTGGGGATCGACTTCGCAGCTCCCCAGAAGGACGGCCGGCTCAAGATCCTCTACCTGCGACCCCTGGATCTTTCCGTGGACGAGACCGTCCACGAAATCGTCAACAGCGTCCGCAAGCACGGGTGCAAGCGGCTGGTCATCGACTCGCTGGTCGGGTTCGAGATGGCCCTGGCCCCGGGATTCCGCACCGATTTCCGCGAATCGCTGTACCGCATGATCGCGGCGCTCACCCGGCTCGGCGTGACGATCGTGAGCACCGTGGAGGTCGCCGAGGATTTCACCTCCATGAACCTCAGCAACTTCACGGTTTCCTTCCTGGCCGACGACATCGTGCGCTTCCGCTACGTGTCCATCAACGGCCAGCTCCGCAAGATGCTGCTGGTCGTGAAGATGCGCCGCAGCCGGCACAGCATCGACATGGTGGAGTACCAGATCACGCCCAAGGGACTGGTCCTCGACAAGCCCCTGCGCGGCTTCCGGGGCCTCACCAGCGGGCTTCCGAGTCCCTGGTCGTCGCAGACCGACGCGCTCCCGGCACTGCGCGTGGACATCGACGTGAACGTCGATGTCAAGGATCCCTCTGACTAGCCCGGCCGCCACTCCAGGGACGCCGCCGACCGGCCCGGCCTTCGAGGAACAGCTGCGCGAGATCAACGACGCGCTGCTGGTTTCCTTGGTGCGCCAACAGGAACTGGCGGAGCAGGCGCTGAAGGCCGAACGTAAGCTGCACGAGGAGGAGCGCGTCCGGCA
>JBHEPB010000002.1:0-4569 GCA_046260515.1 Binatia bacterium | reverse complement strand
CCCGCCACTACAGCTCTACTCGATGAACTCGTCATCCACGATCGAAGGATCGCTCGTGAGGCCGATGCAGGCGTCCACGTCCGTCTGGCAGGCCGACCCGACTTTGCAGTGGCAGATCGTGTCCGGGCTGTACAGCAGGACCGAGCTCGTCAGGCTGCCCCCCGTACCGGAGAAGCTGTACGCGTTGTCGTACATCAGGACATTCTTCACCGTCGGGTTGGGACTCGACAGGATTCCGATGCCGGAACCGCTGATGATCGAGTGGCGGACGATACCGTCCGTGCTGATGGCGTGCTCGGCCGTGTTGCGGATCTTGACCTGATCCATCACGTCCCAGTACAGCGCTCCGAAGGTGCCGTTGCAGCCGGATCCGGCCAGGTCGATGTTCACGCGCGTCAGGTTGCGCGCACCCGACGCGGACGACGAACCCACCGCAGCCCGTGTGAAACAGCCCGTAATGTTGAGGTCGGTCACGTCCGTCGAGCCGGAACCGAGTCCGGAGTTGTAGGCCACCGCATCTCCGCAGGAAGCGTCGGTGCAGCTCACGGTGGAGCCGAATCCATCCACGATAACGCCGCGCCCGACGGTCAGGCAGGTTCCGCTGCTGCTGGTGCCGTAGTTGTCGTCGATCCTGAGGTAGCAGGTTCCGGAGTTCGCATGGATCGAATGGCCGCAAAGATTGCCGGCGAACGTGGAGTTCGTGCTGGTCTTCACGGGTGAGGTGATGCTGCTCGCATGGCTGTTGCCGTCGATGATGCAGTCTGCCGCGGACGCGCTCGAAGCGAGAGCGAGCGACGCCAGGGTCATGGCGATACGGGTCTTTGTTTTCATGGGGTCTCCTTGTGTGGCTCGTTGTGAGCCGAAGCCTAGTTAGCTGCGCGTTCTCGAGACCGTCAAGTGAAAAGGATCAAATCCGTCCTGACGAGAGTTGTCGACCGACCAAACGTAACCAAATTCACACCTAGGAAACGTGCGCAAAAGACACCGGAACGTTTGTTCGCAATCTCGCTCGCGCGAAGCCTGCGCGGAAAGCATGTTCCGCAATGGCAATGCTGAAGAAGGGTGAACCGACGTTCCGCAACATGGAGCTGCGGCAAGCTCCTGGCTTCCATGCGATCCGGCGAGAACGGTAACGTGGAGGCGTGGCGCTTCGGCTGCGTTCCCTTTGAGCGCTGCGATGCGAACCGCGCGTTCGGCGGAGACGAAGAGGTGGAACGGTCGAATCGTTCCGTCGTGGGCGGATCGGGATTGAGTCAGTTGCCGGAAAGGACGCCGGCGCCCAGCAGGAATTCCTGCCACTCCTCCAGCAACTCGCAAGTCCGATAACCGCCCCGCCTTGGCAGCGCCGCCAGATCCGCCGGCGTGTCGATGTCCACCGCGAAGCCGGGCAGCGCGAAGACCTTCATCGCCAGCCCCCGCCGCGCGCATTCCTGCCCGAACGCCGCCAGACTCTCCCCTTCAAAGCGGAAGTCGATGGCCGTGGGCGGGCTGGTGAGAAGCGCGTTGGTGCCGGTGCCCGAGGCCGAAGGCACGGCGACCACGGGAAAGGCAGCGGCGTCCACCTCCAGCAGGGCGTCGATCTCGAAGGGATCGAGCAGGGGCACGTCGCCGGGAATCGTCAGCAGGCGGGCGATGCCCTCGGCCTCCAGCCGGGCGGCAGCGAAAGCCACGGCGCCGTTGAGGCCGCGGGCCGGGCCTTCTTCGAGGGCCTCGGCCCCGCAGCGCCGGGCGTGGCGCAGCAGGCCGGCGTCCGAGCTGACCACGACGATGCGGTCGAGGAGGGTGGCCGCCGAAAGGGCCGCGAGCATGTCCTCCAGCATCGCAAGGGCCAGTTCCTCGCGGCGGGCGTCGTCGAGGTGGCCGGCCAGGCGCTTCTTGGCGCCGGCGATCGAGCGCACGGGGATCAGGGCGGCGTTCACGGGGCGCGACCGTAGAGGAGACCCGTCTTTCAGTAAAGGTGCAGCACAGCTTGGGTTTTTGCCCGCCGGGAGGGCATCGGCTATAACCCGCGCTTCGTGGCCAAGGCCGGGTCGGTCCCGGCCACGAGCCGCAGAACCAGAATGCGAGTCATCGGTGGAACCTTTGGCGGCCGCCGATTGAAGGCGGTTGAGGGGCACGTCACCCGTCCGACGAGCGACCGCGTTCGCGAGGCCCTGTTCAGCCGTCTCGAGGCTCGCTACGGGCTCTCCGGCGCCATCGTCCTCGATGTCTTCGCCGGCACCGGCGCGCTGGCCTTCGAGGCCCTGAGCCGCGGCGCCTGGAGCGCCGTCTGCATTGAACTGGACAAGAGGGCGGTCGATACGTTGCGGGACAACGTCCGCGACCTCGAACTCACGGCGCGGGTGCGCGTGATCGCCGACGACTACCGCCGCGTGCTGGCCAGGTTCGCCGCGCGGCGCCGTTTCGACGGTGTTTTCCTCGACCCGCCCTACGGCAAGGGCCTGGCGGTGGATGCCCTGGAAGCGGTAGCAGGGTTCGGCCTGATGCGGCCGGGCGGCTGGATCACGGTCGAGGTTGGAAAGCGCGAGACGCTTCCTGAGGCCGTCGAAGGGCCCGAGGGAGTCCTGAGACGGGTGCGCGAGGATATCTACGGCGACACCAGGCTCGGCCTCTTCGAAGCCGAAGCCGCGGTGAAGCACAACGAAGCGGCCGGCGAACTCGAATCGCCGGCGGCGGAGGCCGATTGATGAAGTCAGGCTTTGCGGTCTATCCGGGATCCTTCGATCCCATGACGAACGGGCATCTCGACATCCTGAGCCGGGCCCTCACGGTCTTCGACGAGGTTCGCATTGCCGTCGCCTACAACCAGGACAAGCCCTCGGGCCTGTTCACGCCGCCCGAGCGTGTCACCATCATCCAGGAAGTCGTCACCGCCGCGTTCGGCCCTCGGGTCACGGCCGACGCTTTTCACGGCCTGCTTACCGACTATTGCCGCCGTATCGGCGCGGGCACCATCATCCGCGGCCTGCGCGCCGTGGCCGACTTCGAGTACGAGTTCCAGATGACGATGATGAACCGCCACCTCGCCCCCGACGTGGAAACCGTCTTCCTGATGGCCGGCGAGCAGTACTTCTACACCAGCTCGCGCCTGGTCAAGGAAGTGGCCAGCCTCGGCGGCGACGTCCACGGCCTGGTGCCGGATTCCGTCGAGCCCCATCTGCTGCGCCGGGTCGGGAGAAAGTAGCCGTGCCGACAACAGCCCCGCCCCTTTCGCAGCGACTCGGTCGCGTGAAGCCCTCGTCCACGCTGGCGATGACCTCGAAGGTGCTCGACCTCCAGCAGAAAGGCGTGCAGGTGGTCGGCTTCGCCGCCGGCGAGCCCGATTTCCCCACTTGGGAGCACGTCTGCGAGGCCGCCCACCAGGCCATCCGCGACGGCGAGTTCCGCTACACGGCCGTCGGCGGCACGCCCCGCCTGAAGCAGGCCATCCGCACCAAGCTCGAACGCGACAACGGCCTCACCTACGCCGACAACGAAGTGGTGGCGAGCTGCGGCGGCAAGCATTCCCTCTACAACTCCATGCAGGCCGTGCTCGACGAAGGCGACGAAGTGGTGGTGCCCGGTCCTTTCTGGGTGAGCTACCCCGACATGGCGGCGCTGTCCGGCGGCGTCGCGAAGATCGCCATGGCCAGGGAAGAGAACGGCTTCCTGCTGACGCCCGACGAACTCGATGCGGCGCTCACGCCGCGCACCAAGCTCGTCATCCTCAACAGCCCGTCCAATCCCACCGGCGCCACCTATTCCGAAGAGCAGGTGGCAGCCCTCGGCCGCGTCCTGGCCGGGCGTTCGTGCTGGGTGATCGTGGACGACGTGTACGAGTTCATCCGCTACGACGGCGTCAGGCCGCGCCACCTCGTCGCGCTGGAGCCTTCGCTGCGCGACCGCGTCATCATCTGCAACTCGGTGTCCAAGACCTACGCGATGACGGGATGGCGCATCGGCTACACGGCCGCGCCCCTGCCCGTGATCAAGGCCATCACCACGCTGCAGAGCCAGTCCACGTCCAATCCCACCGCGATCGCCCAGGCGGCAGCGGCCGCCGCATTGTCGGGTCCCCAGGACCAGCTCGCGCCCATGGTCGAGCAGTTCCGGCGGCGCCGCGACTACATCTGCGAAAGGGTGAACGCGATCCCCGGCCTGTCGGTAGCGGTGCCGGGCGGCGCCTTCTACGTCTTCATCAACGGCAAAGGCGTCTTCGACAAGGCCGGTGTCGCCGACGGCGACGCGCTGGCCCTCAAGATCCTCGAAGGCGCCGAGGTGGGCGTGGTCGGCGGCAACGACTTCGGCAGCAAGGACCACTTCCGCATCTCCTACGCCACGTCGATGGAGTTGATCGAGAAGGGCATGGATCAGATCGAGCGCTACCTCGGCGGCCTGTAGGCAGCTCCGTGCAGCAGGTCGTCCTCGAAGAGCCCGGCCGCCTCGTTCTGCGCGAGGTTCCCGATCCCGTCCCCGGCCCCGGCGACATCGTGATCGAGGTGAAAGCGGCGCTCACCTGCGGCACCGACCTCAAGGCCTTTCGTCGCGGCCACCCGAAGTTCCCCTGCCCGACGCCCTTCGGTCACGAGG
>JBHEPB010000353.1:0-3903 GCA_046260515.1 Binatia bacterium | reverse complement strand
GCGGCGGTCTTGGCGGGCGTCGGCTTGCGGCTGAGGTCAATGCGGCCGAGCACGCGCGGGCCGGTGCGCCTGGCTCCGGCCTCGGCCTCCGCGGCGGGAGCGGAGGCTTGGGGCTCCGGCTTGGGGCTGAGCAGCACGTCGCTGTAGGCGTCCGTGATGCGCTGGGCCTCGTCCGCGGAAACCTTGTCCGAGAACTCTTCTTCCTCGCGGGGCGCGGCCGGCGCGGCGGCTTCGGCCGCCACCGGGGCGGGCGGGGCCACCGTCCTCGCCGGCTCGGCCCCTACCGACTCCGGCGCTACCGCGTCGGCGGCGGATTCGGCGGGCGATGCCGCGCGGGATTCGCGCTCGCCGGATTCGGGGGGTTCGGCGACAGGCGCCGCAGCCGGCTCCGGGGCGGCGAAGCCCTCGGTCGCCGGCGGCGTGAACTCTCCTGCGAAGGTCTCGACGACTCCGGCGTAACCGAAGGGGTTCACGTCGAAGAGCGCGAGGGCCTCCGGGGCGAGGTCCACCATGGTCGATACGCGGTGGTTGCCGATGCCAAGCACCGACGGCACCTGCGAAGCAGTACCCTCATCGCCCGGCCGGCGGCGTGCCCGCCGGATAACGACGGACGGCGCAGGGGCCTTGGCCACCACGGCCGGCTTGGACGACGCTGGGACAGCGCGCCCTGCAGCTTTTGCTCTCTCGATCCCGGTCCGACTCTCTGCCATACGTTCTTCTACTTCCGTGCGCTGGTCGCGTTGTGCAGGCTGCTCACCTGCGTTCTGCCCCACACGGGGCCTCGGGTCCTTCTCCCGTCGTTTCGGGAGCACCCGCAGCGATGCGGCTCTCGAGGGCCTGCATCAGGGTCCGCCTGGCTTCGCCCGCGACGTTCGTCCGCAGGGAGCGTCCGAAGCCGCGGCTCTTGGCCAGTCCGCGAACGCAAGGCGCCGCCGGGTGCACGTAGGCCCCGCGACCCGTTCGCCTCGATCCACTCTCGACGACGTTACCGTCGTCCGTCAGGCGCAGGCGCAGCATCGCGTCCTGCGCATCGCGCCGGCCGCAGCCGACGCAGGTCCGTGTCGGCGACCGATGTCGTCGCGGACCCGTCACGCCTCGCTGCCCTCCGTCGTCGCCGCCGGCTCTTCGCCCGCGGCCTCCGGGGCGAGGCCTTCCTCGGAAACGGCCTCCGTCCCTTCGGAAACGGCGCCGGCCTCGTCGGAGGCGGCCTCCGCCTCTGCGGCAGCAGCCGCCTCGGCGGCCGCCTTGTTCAGGACGGCCTCGGCGGCCTCGGAAACGGCGCTGGTGATGCGGCGCACGATCTTCTCGCGCCTCTCGAGGCGGTCGGCGATCCTGGCGGCTTCGATCAGGGGCACGACTTCTTCCGGAGTGCACTCGAGCACCTCGGCGATGTCTTCGGGCTTGCTCGAGGCCAGCTCACCCGCCGACTTGTACCCGTCGGCCAGCAGCAGTTCCGCGCGAAGGTCGGAGAGGCCCTCCACGCGTCGCAGCGAAAGCCGCGACTCGCGCTGCCAGCGCTCGTACTCGCTGTCGCTGTGCACGTCGAGCTTCCAGCGGGTCAGCTTGCCCGCCAGCCGCACGTTCTGGCCCTTGCGGCCGATGGCCAGGGACAGCTGGTCGTCCGGCACGATCACTTCCATGGAGTGGTCGGCCTCGTCGATGACGATGCGGGAGACCTTGGCCGGCGAGAGGGCGCGGCAGACGAACTCGGTCTCGTCCGGCGTCCACGGCACAATGTCGATGCGCTCGCCGCGCAGCTCCTGGACCACGGCCTGGACGCGGCTGCCGCGCATGCCGACGCAGGCGCCAACCGGGTCCACGTCACTGTCGTTGGAGACCACGGCGATCTTGGCGCGGCCGCCGGGCTCGCGCACGACATCCTTGATCTCGACGATGCCCTCGTAGACCTCGGGGACTTCCTGCTCGAAGAGCTTGCTGACGAGGATGGGATTGGTGCGCGACAGCACGATCTGGGGACCGCGGGCGTTCTCATCCACGCGCAGCACCAGGGCCCGGATGCGGTCGCCCTGGCGGTAGCGCTCGCGGGGAATCTGCTCCCTCTCGGGCAGGATCGCGTCCACGTTGGGACGCAGCTGCACGATGAGGTTGCGCTTCTCGAAGCGCATCACCACGCCCGACTGGATGGTGCCCTCGTGCTGCTTGTATTCGCTGTAGATCATCGCCCTTTCGTGCTCGCGCACTTTCTGGACGATGTTCTGCTTGGCCGCCTGGGCCGCGATGCGCGAATCGGGCGGATCCAGCTTGGTCAGGAGCTCGTCGCCGATCTGGCACTCGGGATCGAACTGCGCGCGCGCCGACTCGAGGTCGATCTCCACGGCGGGATTCTCGATCTCGGCCACGACGGTCTGGATCTTGAAGAGGTCGATCTCTCCGGTCTGGGTGTCGAACTTCGCCTCGACGTTGATGTCGGCGCCGTGGGTCTTCTTGGCGGCCGACTTCATCGCCTCCTCGATCGTCTCGATGACGAGCGCACGGTCGATGCCCTTCTCTTTGCTGACCTGGTCGATGACCCGAAGGAACTCTGATTGCATCCTCGCCTTCCTGCCTCAGCGGCGCTTCCTGCGCTCGCCCTTCTGCTCAAACTCGAACTCCAGGTTCGCCTTGTCGATCTCGACGAAGGCGATCCGGACATCCTCTGCGCCGTCCACGGCGACCGTGATCCCGGCCTCGTCCACCTCCTGGAGGTGGCCCAGCCAGGTGCGCTTCTCGGCCGGCGGGACCGACTTCGTGCGGACCTTCACCTTGCGGCCGAGCACCCTGCGGAAATGCTCGATCCTCTTCAGGGGCTTGTTCACCCCGGGAGAGGAAACCTCGAGCATGTAGCGGTCGCTCAGGACCTCGTAGGCCTCCAGGGCGTCGCCCAGGCGTTGGCTCACCGCCTGGCAGTCGTCCACCCCTACCCGCCTGGACTCCTCGGGGCTGTCCAGCAGCACCCTCAGCAGCCGGTTGGAGGCGGTGCCGGCCATCTCGATATCGAGAATCTCGAGCCCGCGCTCGGCAGCGATCGGCTCCGCGATCGCCAGGATGCTGGAGACGTCCCTGCCCATATTGAGCCTGCCGAGCCTGCCCGAAACCGTGCCCCGAACCGGGGCGGCGCTACAAACAAAAAGAGGCGGGCGACGGGCCCACCTCCACACTGCCCAGAACTGACCGGCGACTTACCACGGCAAGACGGGACCCGCAAGGTGGCCGCCCGCCGGGGCTGCTCGTCCGGCGGCTCGCCGGCCCCGAGCCGTCCTCGGGGCCGGCCGGGGCCGGGTCGTGTCAGGGCTCTTCCGGTCGCTCGTGGATCGTGAGTACGGAGAGCACCTGGTACTTCTTGCGGCCGTTGGGCAGCTGGATGTTCACCTCGTCCCCTTCCACTTTCTTCAGCAGGGCCTGGCCCACCGGGGAAGTCAGCGAGATCCTGCCGGCCGCCATGTCCACCTCCTCGGCGAAGACCATCTCGTAGGTGATGGTGTCGCCGCTCTCCAGGTCCTCCAGTTCGACGACGCTGCCGTAACCGACGACCCCCCTCGGGATGGACGAAACCGTGTACTTGGAGAGCTCCTGGATCCGCGCCTCGAGGTTGCCGACCCGGGCGCTGACCATACCCTGCTTCTCCTTGGCGGCGTGGTACTTGGCGTTCTCCTTGAGGTCGCCGTGGGCACGGGCCTCCTCGATGATCTTCGGAAGTTCGATGTTGAGTTCACGGCGCAGGACGGCCAGTTCGCTCTTGAGTCGTTCGACGATCTTCAGTTTCTGCATGATATTTCTGCCTGCTTTGGCCTGCCGGGGTCCGGTGGAGCCGGCGGCCCGCGGGAATCAGCCCGCGAGGATGTCCTTGGCCACGCTGCTGGCGATCTTGCCGTCGTAGCGCCCCGCGTAGCGTTCGCCGAGAGC
>JBHEPB010000098.1:0-5540 GCA_046260515.1 Binatia bacterium | reverse complement strand
GGCCGGATGCCGTCGGGCGGTCCATCGCTGCCTCAGGGGCCCGGGGTCGCGCGGATCGGTCAGCGTCAGCAGGTCCAGCGTTCCGAGGTGACGGACGCCGTCACTGAACTGCGAGAACCACGCGATGCGAAGCGGCGCCATCAAAGGGTCGCCGCCGGCCGCGATGGCGGACTCGAGTTGTCCGAGCCCCGCGCTCTCGGCGCGTCGAGAGCGACGCCGGGACGGAGGGATGGGGGCCTGCTCGACGGAAGACTCCGGGACGTCGCCCGGCCGGTTTCGCCGGATCCAGTCCTCCAGCATGCGCTTTTCCAGGGCGCTGCAGGCGTCCAGCAGGAAGACCACCCGTCCCCCGGCCGACGGCCAGGACGGCTCGCCGGCGTCACTCCGGGAAGTGTCGGCGGCGGCGGCGGACGTGCGCCCGGCCCGGTCGCGAGAGCTCCCCTCGAGCGGGGAAGTGCCGGATGTCGATGGCGCGGACACGGGGCGTCCTTGTAGAGCAGCCGACGGGGGCAACGCAACGCGTCCGGTCGTGTGCTATGGTCGGCGCCCTCGCATGGTGGACCACGGAATCCTGACCCGCGAGATCGAAGAAGGGCCCTCGGGAGGCCGTATCGGCGCCTTCTTCGACCTCGACCGCACGCTAATCGCCGGGTTCTCGGCCAGTTCCTTCGTTCGCGAATGGCTGACCAGCGGGCGGGCCGCTCCCTACGACGTGGCCGCCGCCGCGGCCGCCGCCACCGCGTTCCAGCTCGGCCAGAAGAACTTCTCCGCCTTCGTCTCCGAGAGCCTCGCCATGGTGAAGGGCCTCACCGAGGCCGAGTTCGAGGAGATCGGCGAGCGCATCTTCGGCAGCAGCATCGCCGCGACCATCTTTCCCGAATCGCGGGCCCTCGTGGATGCCCACCGAGCAAAGGGACATTCGCTGGCCGTGATCTCCTCGGCCACCCGCTCCCAGGTGGCGCCCGTGGCCCGCGAGCTCGGCATCGAGCACATCTTCTGCACCGAACTCGAAGTGAAGGACGGCAAGCTCACCGGGGACATCGTGCGACCCGCCTGCTACGGCCCCGGCAAGGCCGAGGCCGCGCGGCGTTTTGCCGCGAAACACGGCGTGGATCTGGCCGAGAGCTACTTCTACACCGACAGCGACGAAGACCTCCCCCTCCTCCTCCTCGTCGGCAAGCCGCGGCCCATCAATCCTTCGCGTCGCCTCCAGTCCATCGCCGCCAAGCGCGTGTGGCCGGTGCGCACCTTCTCCAGCCGCGGGATGCCGAGCGTGACGGACGTGGTGCGCACCTCGCTGTCGGTGGCAAGCGTGGTGCCTTCCTTCCTGCTCGGGGTCCCGGCAGCCGTGCTCGACGGGGACTTCCGCCAGGCGGTCAACCTGGCGGCGACCACCTGGGGCGAACTGGGCACGGCCCTCGCCGGCATCCACGTGACGGTGGAGGGCGAGGAGCACCTGTGGTCGCGGCGGCCCGCCGTCTTCATCTTCAACCACCAGAGCGGCATCGACCCCCTCCTGATCTGCAAGCTCCTGCGCCGCGACTTCGTCGGCATCAGCAAGCAGGAGGTGCGCGCGATCCCGGTGCTCGGCCAGCTCTTCGAACTGGCGGGGACCATTTTCATCGATCGCTTCAACCACGTCGAAGCGGTCAAGGCCCTGGAGCCGGCTGTGGAGGCCCTTCGCCACGGGCTTTCCATCGCCATCGCCCCGGAGGGGACGCGCAGCCTCGGCCCCCGCCTCGGCCGCTTCAAGAAGGGAGCCTTCCGCATGGCCATGGCCGGCGGCGTGCCCATCGTCCCCATCGTGATCCACAACTCGATCGATGCGCTGCCGAAGCACGGCATCGTGATCCGTCCGGCCAGCGTGGAGGTAACCGTGTTGCCGCCGGTGCCCACCAGCGACTGGACCGCGGAGAACCTTACTTCGAACATCGACGCCATCTGGGCCGACTACAACCGCGTCCTCGGCCTATAGCTCAGGCGGCGCCTGCGTGAGACGCCTTTCCGTTTTGCTACTCAGGCGGCTCGAGGGGCGCCGCGGGGCGGAAGGCTTTCGTCGTCGCGAGCAGCAGCAGGGCTCCGACTGCCGCGAGCGCGCCGATGGCGAAGACCGCGGGGTAGCCAGGGCCCTCGGCAACAGGACCGAGGGCCGCGGCGCCGCCCCAGGCTCCGAGGTTGAAGGTGCCCGCGAACAGGGTCAGCACCCTTCCCCTCTCGGACACCAGCGTGCTCTCGATGGCCAGCGCGTTCAGGGCCGGGAAGAACACGCCGTGCGCGAAGCCGAACACGGCGCCGATCGCCACCAGCGAGGTCGGCCCTGCCATGCCCACGTAGGCGACCACGAGCACGTAGGGCACCAGCGCCCAGATCGCCACGCGGCGGCGCCCGTAGCGGTCGGGAAGCCATCCGAACACGAGGCGCACCGCGCAGGCCGCCGTGGCGTAAGCGACGAAGAAGGATCCGACGTCGCGATAACCCGCCTCCAGGGCAGCAGGCTGCAGGAACGTGAACATCGTCGCGAAGGCCAGCGCCGTCAGGAACGTGATCGCGCAATAACTGATCGTGGCCTCGCGCCGTAGCACCGCCAGCAGGGAGCCGCTGCCTCCCGGCAGCGCAGTGCCCTTCGCGCCGGTCTCGAGCACGAGCACGGCCGAGGCCAGCGCGGCCAGAGCCGCCAGCAGGTAGGCCGCCGGCCATCCGGCCAGGCGGGCCAGAGGCTCGTCGATGGCGGGCGCCACGGCGTTCATCACCAGCATGCTGCTTCCCGCGAGGCCCACGGCTTCGCCGAGGCGGGCCGGCGGCGCCAGTTCCGCCACCAGCGTGGAGAACGACGCCATCTGCATTGTGAAGGCCACGCCCTGCAACGCGCGCAGCACCAGCACGAGGGGCCCCATGGCATCGACGGTCGCGAAGGCCACCGAAGTGGCGGCCAGCAGGAAAGCCGAGGCCGCGAACAAGCGTCGTCGCGAGACGCGGTCGATCCACACGCCCACGACGACGCTGGTCAGCACCGAAGCGATGCCGAACACGCCGGCCGACCAGCCGATCTGGGAGGGCGTCGCGCCGAACTCGACCGCGAGGTACTTCGGCATCAGGTGGAAGCTCGAGAACGCGAAGCCGTAGGCGCTGCCTGCCAACAGCAGGCGCACGAAGGCGGGCGTCCACAGCGTGGCCGCGAGGCGCGCCGCCGCGAACGTCATTCGCGGCGAAAGATCTGTCGAAACGCTGGTCTGGCTCATGGCCTCTCTCCGCGCCGAAGCGGAAACCGGAGAGAGAAAGCGGGGGGAGGACGGAACCGCTTCAGCCTTCGGCCGGCTTCGGCGAAGGGTTGCGGTTCCTGGTGCTCAGCGCGTCAGACGAACCGCAACGACCTTACGCCATGCCAACGCATGCGCTTGGACGTAACCGGAAGATTCGTGAAGACGGCGGCGAACATGATGCGTTCTTGTACGCGGCGAGGCCGCGAGCGTCAAGCCTCGCGCGTGCCTTTTCCGGCGCGATCCGGGCCCCTCGCGCCGGTCTTCTCCAGCTCCTCGACTACCCAGGACCAGGCCGCGACCGACGGAGGCAGTCCGATGGTGCTGGCCGCCAGCGCGACGACGTGGCGGATCTCGCCTTCGCTGCATCCCGCGGACCTCGCCTTGCGCACGGCCGAGTGGACAGGTCCTTCCTTGCCGGCGCCGATGGCGATGGCGAGCTTCAGCAGCCGCATCTCCTTCTCGGCGAAGGGTCCGCTCTCCTCGGCGGCACGCATGGCTTCCCAGGCTTCGCCCAGCTTGGGAAACTCACGCACGAAGGCGTCATAGGTCCTCGGGGGTTTTGTCGATGGCTTGGTCATGTCCATGTTCCTCATGTTTGCGACGTCGTGGTGCCGGACGGCCCGACGACGTGGATGGGACTTCCTGCGGCGAAGGCCCGGATGTTTTCGGCGGTGATCGCCATCAACCGACGCCGCGCCGCCAAAGTCGCCCAAGCCACATGGGGTGTGATGAGACAGCGCGGGTGAGCGACCAGAGGATGGTCGGCCGGCGGCGGCTCAACCGAAAGCACGTCGAGGGCAGCGGCCCCCGGTCGCCCCGCGTCGAGGGCCACGGCCAGCGCCGCTTCGTCCACGAGATCGCCGCGCGCCGTGTTCACCAGCAGGCTGCTCTCGCGCATCGTCGCCAGCAGCGCGGCGTCCACGAAGCGCCGGTTCGATCCGGTGAGCGGGCAGTGCAGCGAGACGACATCGGCGCGCGCGAAGATCTCCTCCACCGAAGCCCAGCCAAATCCCCCGTAGTCGCCCGCGACCTTGCGGCTGGGGCTATAGGCCAGCACTTTCATGCCGAAGGCGTGGGCGAGTTCCCCCACCCTCGCCCCGATGCGTCCGTGCCCGACGATACCCATCGTGAGGCCGGCCAGTTCCGTGAGCGGCCGCGTGCAGAAGGAGAAATCCGGCGAGGAGGCCCAGCGTCCCTCCCGCACGGCCGCAGCGTGCTCGGCGACGGCGTTCGTCCCTTCGAGAACGAGAGCGAAGACGTGCTGGGGAACGGAGTCGGCGGAGTAACCCGGAACGTTGCACACGGTGACGCCGTGGCGAGCGGCCGCCTCCAGGTCCACCACGTTGACGCCCGTGGCCAGCACCACGACCAGTCGCAGCCCCGGCATGGCCGCGAAAAAGTCCGCGTCGAGCACCGTCTTGTTGGTGAGGACGAGGTCCGCGCCCAGTGCCCTTTCCCGGACCTGTGCGGGCGCCGTCCTCGGATAGACCTCGAGCGGGCCGAAGGCGGCCACTTGGTCCCAGGGGTTGTCGCCCGGATCCAGGGTGGCGCCGTCGAGGACGACGATGCGCGCGAAGGCCTTTATCGGCGCCGGCGCACTGTTCCCGATCGGACGCCTGTGATCGACTGCTTCCACCACGAAGCCTTTTACGCAGCGCTGCCCGTCAAGCAACAGCCGGGGCCGGACGCCGCCCCGACAGGAGCCGCCATGTCCACGACTTCCCTCTCTCCCATCCCCCTCGATTCGGTTCGCAAGATCGGCCACGGCCTGGTCCGTCCCGAGGACGTCGTGGTTTCGCGCGAGGGCCGCGTGTGGGCCTCGGACCAGGACAGCGCCTGCGCCGAGATCCTTGCGGACGGCACGCTCCGGCGCCTCGGCAAGGCCGGAGGCGCACCCAACGGGATCAACATGGACCTCGACGGGAACATCGTGATCGCCAACTTCTTCGACGGGCCACTGCAGCGCCTCGATGTCACGAGCGGAGAGGTGACGACGATCTGCAGCGAAGTGGACGGCGTGAAGCTAACCCACTCCAACTACCCCCAGGTCGATAGCCGCGGCAACATCTGGTGCACCAACTCCACCTTCGCCAGTCCCTGGGAACTGGCCCTGGACGGCCGCGCCGACGGCTTCCTGTTTCGCGTGGCGCCCGACGGAAGCGCGGTGATGCTGGCCGACGGCATCCGTTTCGCCAACGGCATCGCTCTCGACGCCGACGAATCCCACATCTACGTGTGCCAGACCACGGGCTGCAATGTTCTTCGCTATCCCATTCGCGC
>JBHEPB010000346.1:0-10577 GCA_046260515.1 Binatia bacterium | reverse complement strand
CCCGCCACTTCGAAAACGAAGCGGTCCGGCGTGGACTTGCGGGCTCTTTCGAAAGCGATGGCTGCGGCCGGTTGGCGGCCGATGTCGAGGGCGCGCCGGGCCAGGATGTAGTGGGCCATCGACAGCGACGGATCGATCAGCACCACGCGCGTCAGCGGGTCCTTGTCGGGGATGCCGCGTTCGGCGGGATCCACCGGATCGATCATGCCGTACCAGGACGCCGCCGCGCGCCCCAGCACCAGTACCGCGTAGCGATCCGAGGACAGCGGCTTCGACCAGGCCTCGACCATGCCGGCCGGCACCGGCGTGTTCATCTGTCCCGCCGACCACACCAGCAATTCGGTGATGGCCCCCTCCGGGGATTCGCGCGGCCCGGTGGCCGAGGCTCCCTTGCAGGCCCGGCCCTCGGGGCAAAGGCGCAGGACGATCTGCAGGGTGTCGCGGTCGTAGGCGAAGGAGAACTTGGCGGTCCAGTGCCTGGAGCCGCCGGTGAGCCAGCGATCCACGCCGGGCGGGGGCCCGTGCTGACCGTAGTGGGGGACGACGCCGGAGAGGTCGGTCAGTCCGGTTTCGTAGAGCGCGACGACCAGTCCGGCCACCTCGTGGCCGTAGCGGTGGCCGCCGAACTCCTCGATGGGTTCGATGCGGACGTCGGTCGCAGCCGGGAAGACGTCTTCTTCCGACGGTGTCCAGGCTTCGTCGAGAGGGTTTTGCGTCGGCGCCGTGCGGGATCCGCAACCCGCCACTGCTATAAGAACGACGATGGCGAGCGACGAGAACAAGGCGGCGGGCGAGACGGAGGACAAGGCGGCGGGCGACGCGGCCGCGACGCCGCCAGGCGAGCCCGCCGGCCCGCCCGTCAAGAGGCAGAGGCTGCGCAGGACGCGGCGCTTCGTTCGCGGGGTGGTGGTGGCGGGCATCGTGGTGGCGGTGGCGTTTTCAGTATGGGCCGCGCGATGGTTCGATGAAAACGTTCTTTCCACTCTGCCCGAGAACCTCGCTCACGTTCAAGCCTACCGGCCCCCTTCCAACTGCGTGATCTACGATGCCGCGGGCACTGCCGTGGACGAGTTCTACGTGGAGAGGCGGATCTGGATGCCCATCCGCGACCTGCCCGACCATGTGTGGCAGGCCTTCGTGGCGGCCGAGGACCGGCGCTTCTTCGCCCACCGCGGCGTGGACCCTGCCGGCATCGTGCGCGCCCTGGCCACCAACTTCCTGCGCGGCGGTGTGCGCCAGGGCGGCTCCACGATCACCCAGCAGATCGTCAAGAACCTCCTCGTCGGCAAGGAGAAGAGCTACATCCGCAAGATGCGCGAGGCCGTGCTGGCGCTGCGCCTGGAGAGGGAGCTGTCCAAGAAGGACCTGCTCGAGCTCTACATCAACTTCGTCTACCTCGGTTCGGGAAATTACGGGGTAGAGGCCGCGGCCCTCGACTACTTCGGCAAGCCCGCTGCCGAGATTGACGCCGGCCAGGCGGCTACCCTCGCCGGACTGGTGCCGGCGCCGTCGCGCTACTCGCCCCACCGCCATCCCGAGAACGCCATCGCCCGGCGCGGCTACGTGCTTGGCCGCATGGTGGAAGAGGGTTACATCACCCTTGGTGACTCGCGGCGCTTCGCGCAGGAACCCGTGGTGCTGCCGGTGGAAAGGCAGGCCCGCACCAGCGTGGGGCTGGCTTACCTCACGGAAGTCCGCCGCGAGATCCGCCGCCTCTTCGGCACGGCGACCCCGCTGTCCGAGGGCTTCCACGTCTACACGGCCCTCGACCTCCAGGCCCAGGGCGTCGCCGAAACGGCGGTTCGCGAAGCCCTGCACGCCGTTGACGATCGAAGAGGGCGGCGCGGCGTGGTGGGCTACCTGCCCGAGTCCCAGCGCCACGGCTTCCTGGTCCGCGCGGCCGGCCTGCGCCGCATTGCCGAAGAGGCGGAGCCCGCTGCCGGCGCGGGAGGCGAGGCGGGCGACGACGCGGCTCGTGAGGCCAGGCAGGCCGCCGAGAAGGAAGCCGCTGCCCGGCTGGCCGCCGAGAGGGCGGCCGCCGCGAAGAAGACGGGCAAGACCATCACCAAGGCGGTCGTGCCGGCCGCGCCCGTGCCGATTCCCGCCGTCGCGCCGCCCCTTGCCGGTGACTGCTTCGAGGTGCTGGTCGGCAAGCGCGGCCTCGACGAACTGCTGGCGGGCCCCTTCCGCTTTTCGCTGCTGAAGGCGGAGCGCGCTGCCGTCGTGCGCATTCCCGGGGGCAAGTCGCGCCGTTCGGTTTCCTCGGCTGTTCGCAGCGGCGACCTGCTGAGGGTCTGCGCCGTGGACGAGGCGACGGTCAAGCTGGATCCCAAGCCGTGGGCGGAAGGGGCGGCGGTGGTCCTCGACAACGCCACGGGCCGCGTCCGCGCCCTGGTCGGCGGCTATCACGACGTGCTCGAGGGCTTCGTGCGCGCCACCCAGGCGCGGCGCCAGCCCGGCAGCAGTTTCAAGCCCTTCGTCTACGCCACGGCCCTCAAGTCGGGCAAGAACCAGCTCGACATCGTCTACGACGGCCCCATCTCGCTGCCGGGCGGCAACGGCAAGATCTGGAGCCCGGCCAACTACGAGGACAAGTACTTCGGCAACATCCCCATCCGCAACGCCCTGGCCAAGAGCCTCAACACGGTGGCGGTGCGCTTCACCCACGATCTCGGCGCGCGGCGCGTGGCCGAAACGGCGCGCAGCATGGGCGTGCGCAGCCCGGTGCGGACCGATCTCTCGATCGCGCTCGGCAGCAGCGAGGTGAGCCCCATGGACCTCGCGCTGGCCTACGCCACCATCGCGCGCATGGGCGCGCCGACCGAACCGGTACTCATCGATTCGATCCGCGACCAGGGCGGCAAGCTCCTCGGCGTGGCCGGCGGCCACGTGGTGGTGGGCGGCGAGACGGTGGGCAAGCTGCCCGGCGGCCCGCGGCCGCGGGCCCTGCCGGCCGGGGTGGCCTACGAACTGGCCGACATGATGCGCGAGGTGGTTAAGTCGGGAACCGCCCGCAAGGCCTTCAAGGAAGGCCACGACCGCGCCGGCAAGACCGGCACCACCAACGACTGCGTGGACGCCTGGTTCGTCGGTTTTGATGCCCAACACACGACGGCGGTGTGGGTCGGGTCGGACGGGCCGGAGAGCATCGGCCCCAAGGAGACAGGCGGCGTCACGTCGCTGCCGGCGTGGATGAAGATCATGGACGCCATCGCAGCGCCGGCTCCCACCCGCCTTCCGATTCCGGAGGAAGCCGTTCTCATCAACGTCAACGGCAACTGGTACGGCTTCCCGCGCGGCAAGGTCCCGTCGCGCCTCCTCCAACGCGAAGCCGCCGGCCGCGAGCCTCTACCCCGCTTCCCCTCCGACTCCTGAGCTGTCAGTTCGTCAGGAACCAGTAGAGCCAGGCGGCGAGATGCACCGCGATGATGGCGCTGAGCATCACGAGGTGGTCGCGCTTTCGCGTCAGGTGGCGGAGCATGGCCATGGCCAGCAGGGCCCCCGGCCAGCCGCCGATGGCCTCGAGGACGTGGAGGCTGGTGCTGTTGATGCGCCAGCGCTGGCTCTCGGCCCGCCTCTTGTCCACGTAGTAGAACCCGAATGTGATGATGCTCATCAGCAGGTAGGCGACGATCGGCGCCGGGAGCTCGAGCAGCCCGAACTGGTAAAGGAAGAAAACGACCAGCCACAGGATGCCGACCCCGTAGGACACGGTGACGGTGTCCGGCAGGGGCAGGGCCTTCAGCCGGACGTTGACGGCCTTGGTGCGGCGCTCGCGCCGGTCCACCTGGAAGAACACGACGTCGCCTTCCTTGGGGCGCCGAGGCCCGGCGACGAAGCCCGAGATATGGACGAAGACGGTGTCCCCGCTCGGCTCGGGCTGGATGAAGCCGAAGCCGCGGTCGTCCGCCCACTTCATGATACGGCCGGTCTGCACCGGCTCGTCCGGGAGGACAGCGTTCGAAGTGGGGGAGGGCTCCGGCATGGGCCGGCGAAGTTAACGCGGTCGCGATGTGCGGGGAAACCGGAGAGGCGCCGGGTGTGGATCCCGCTTCTTCCTCGTGGATTCCGTGCTGCTGCGCTCTTACCGATCGTGCGGAGTTGCTGTCAACCGCCGGGAGATCGCCGCGCCCTGCGCCTTCACGCGCTCGAGCACGGCCGCCATCGCGGGGCTGACCGGGAAGTTCGGGCGCAGCACCAGGTGCACGGCCAGGGGAGGCAGCTCGGCGTCGGCGACGAAAATGCGCTCCGGATCCACGTCGCCGAGGGGAAGAGCCGGCGCCAGGCCGATGCCGCAACCGGTGGCCGCGTAGGCCACCAGCAGGGAAACGCTGGGCACGTCGATGGTGGACACGGGCTGGATGCCGTGGCGTTCCAGCCACGCGTCGAGGACTGAGCGGCCGAGGCTGCCCGGGGACAGGCGCAGCACGGGTTCGGTGGCCAATCTCTCTTCCACCGGCGCCGGCGGGTCGCGGCGCGCGGCCACCCATTTCATCGGCTGTTCGAACAGCAGGTGCTCGTCGAGACCGGGATGGGGACCGGCGGTGCTGATGATGGCGGCGTCCACCTGCCCGAGTTCCAGGAGGCGCACGGCGTCGGTGGAATGCGCCGTCGTGATGGCGAAACGCAGGGAGGGGATGGGTCGGGCCTTGCCGTTCCCGGTCGCGGCTTTGCCGTTGGCCGGGTCGGCGACCGCGGGCATCCCCTGCACGTAAAGGTCCTTCAGCACCGGCGCGAGCAGTTCCTTGCCGAGGTAGTCGCTCACGGCCACGCGCACCGTGGTCACCGGCGACCCCGAGATGGAGCCGAGGAGCTGGTACACCGACTCGGCCTCGTCGAAGAGGCGGGTGGCCGGGCCGAGGAAGGCTTCGCCGGCGGCCGTCAGCCGGATGCCGCGACCGTCCCTCTCGAACAGCTGCACGCCAAAATGAGCCTCGATACGCCGAAGCTGCTGGCTCACGGCCGGCGGCGTCTTGAACAGCGCCTCGGCCGCGCGGGCCACCGAGCCGTGGCGGGCCACCGTGAGGGCGTCGTGGAGGGCCGGGAGGAGGGAAGCGTCTATCATGCAGAATGTCTTAGCAGATCGCTAAGAACGTTTCATTAGACTAAATAGTCTGCATCGCCGATACTCCCCTCCATGGGAAAGAGCCTGTTCCAGAAGGTTTGGGAGAAGCACACCGTCCGCAACCTGCCCGGCGGCGGGGTGCAGTTGTTCATCGGCGCGCACCTGATCCACGAAGTGACCAGCCCCCAGGCCTTCGGGATGCTGAGGGACCTCGGCCTGTCGGTGCTGAGGCCCGACCGCACCTTCGCGACGGTGGACCACATCGTGCCCACCGACACGCACGCGCGCCCTTACGCCGATCCGTTGGCTGAAGGGATGATGGTGGCCCTGGAGCAGGCCTGCTCGGAGTTCGGTATCCGTTTCTTCGGTCCCGACAGCGGCAAGCAGGGCATCGTGCACGTGATCGGCCCCGAGCTGGGCATCACGCAGCCGGGCATGACGATTGCCTGCGGCGACTCGCACACCTCCACGCACGGGGCCTTCGGCGCCATCGCCTTCGGCATCGGAACCACGCAGGTGCGCGACGTGCTGGCCACGCAGACGCTGGCGCTGGCGCCGCTCAAGGTCCGGCGCATCGAGGTTTCCGGCAAGCTGGGGCCGGGCGTGTACGCCAAGGACATCATCCTGCACATCATCCGCACCCTCGGTGTCAACGGCGGCACCGGGTTTGCCTACGAGTTCGCCGGCTCCACCATCGAGGGCCTGTCGATGGAAGAGCGCATGACGGTCTGCAACATGGCCATCGAGGGCGGCGCCCGCGTGGGCTACGTGAACCCCGACGAGAAGACCTTCGCCTTCCTCGAGGGCCGCGAGATGGTTCCCACCGGCGACGGCTGGGAACGCGCGCTGGCCTACTGGAAGTCGATCGCTTCGGACGCGGATGCTTCCTACGACGACGTCGTGCGCATCTCCGCGGACGACATCGCGCCGACGGTCACCTGGGGCATCAACCCGGGCCAGGCCATCGCGGTGACCGAAAACGTGCCGAGCGTGGACGACGCGAAGGACGCGGGCGAAGCCGCCGGCATTCGCGAGGCCCTGGAGTACATGCAGCTCAAGGGCGGCCAGCCCATCTGCGGTACCAGGGTGGACGTGTGCTTCATCGGCAGCTGCACCAACGGCCGCCTGTCGGATTTCCGCGAGGTGGCCGCTTACCTGCAGGGTCGCAAGGTGGCGCCCGGCGTTCGGGCGCTGGCGGTGCCGGGATCCCAGGACGTGGCCCGCGCGGCCATCGCCGAAGGCATCGACCGCATCTTCACCGACGCGGGCTTCGAATGGCGCGAGGCGGGATGCTCGATGTGCCTGGCCATGAACCCCGACAAGCTCATCGGCGACCAGTTCTGCGCGTCGTCGTCCAACCGCAACTTCAAGGGACGCCAGGGAAGTTCCACGGGACGCACCGTGCTGATGAGCCCCGTGATGGTGGCCGCCGCCGCCGTCGAAGGCCGCATCGCCGACGCCCGCCAAACCTTCCGCCTCTAGAAAACCCGGGACAGGTACAGGTTTTCGCGGCCGGACGGGCAGGTTTTTTTGCGACGGCGAGAACGTCCCGCAGCGGAAAATGGGGACAGGTACATTTTTCGCGGCCCGATGGGGATTGGGGACGTTCTGATTGCCACGGCGGGCACTGCCCGCAGCAGCCTTCCGGAAACGGAAGGCGACGAAGGAGAAAAGAAATGGCCCTGGAAAAGATCAGCAAGGTGAGCGGCCGCGCGGTGCACGTGCCCGGCGACGACGTAGACACCGACCGCATCATTCCTGCCCGCTTCATGAAGTGCGTGACGTTCGACGGCCTCGGCCGCTACTTCTTCTACGACGTCCGCTTCGACGCCGACGACAAGCCGCGCGTCCATCCCCTGAACGACGCGCGCTTCGCCGGCGCCGGCATCCTCGTCGCCGGCAAGAACTTCGGCTGCGGCTCGTCGCGCGAGCACGCGCCCCAGGCGATCGCCAAGGCCGGCTTCAAAGCCGTCATTGCGGAGGGCTACGCGGAGATCTTCTTCGGCAACTCCACCACTCTCGGGATGCCCTGCGTGATCGTGTCGGCCGAGGACCGCGCCCGCCTGGTTGCGCTGATCGAATCCGCGCCGTCCACCGTGGTTACCATCGACCTGGAAGCTTCCGTCGTGCGCGCCGGCGACCTCGAGCTGCCCCTGGCGATCAAGCCCGCCGCCCGCGAATCGCTGAGGAGCGGCACGTGGGACCCCATCGGCCAGCTGCTCGAAGGCAAGCCCGACATCGCCCGCACCGCCGAGGCCCTCCCCTACCTCCACTTCTAGAAACCCGGGACAGGTACAGGTTTTCGGGGATCAGATGCAGGTATCGACTTTTGTCGGGCCGAAAGGCGGCGCTGTGGGCGTGACGGCGCCGGTCGCCGTCGCTTGAATCGACAGGGTCGTGAAGGCTCTCGCTTCGCGCGCGGAGGATGCTCTACCCACTGTCATGCGGCAGCGCTTCCGTTCTTCGGCGGGCGCCCGTTCCTGCCCGGCTCAAGACGGATTCCGAGCTCCCGCGCGGCGGCCCGGCGCCAAATCGTGCTCCCACAAGGAAGGCCCTGCCTGACGCAGGACCTCATCGCATCCAGCTCGCCCTGGTTCTGGGGCCGGTGAAGAAGCTCCGCCCAGTGGGAGGGGAGTCGTACGGGCAGCGGAGCAAGCGGGACGCTTCCCGACGTCGGGATGTTGACTCGCTCGCTGCCGCTCGCACGGGAATGCTCCGCCGCGCTCGACCACGGCCAAAACTCGGCCCGCTCGACCAGGTTGGCCCGCAGGGGGTTCCGCTCGATGTAGCGGCACACGGTGAGGAGGTGGTGGTCCGTGGCCACGGGGAAGCTCTTGTAACGGCCTTGGTAGAGATGTCCTCGACCCTTCGAGTCGTTCCGCGCGTGCCAGCGCTGTGTGTGTCGCAGCGCGACCCGGTGCACGAATCGGGCGAGGTCTCCTTCGCCCCGGGGCCAGAGCAGGAGATGCCAGTGGTTGGGCATCGCGCAGAAAGCCAGGATCCGCATGGTATCGAGCGCGGCGCACTCCCCCAGGATCGCGAGGAACTCCCGGTACTCACCGGGAGTCTCAAAGAGCCGGCCGTGCCCGTTCGCACGGTTGAGCACGTGAAAGACCGAGCCTCCGGGGGCGATTCGGGCAACGCGTGGCACGACGGCAGGCTGCCTCGGCGGGTCGGCGGCGGTCAATGCCATGGAGGTTACAAGGCGGGGAAACCCGTACCTGTCCCGGGTTTTTGCAGAGGTGGAAAACCTGTACCTGTCCCGGGTTTCTGTTAGCGTCGGGGGCTTGGGCGTTCAGGAGGATATTGCGGAGCAGCTGAACCGCAGTTGCCGCTGCGTTGCGGTGGACGTGGGAGCGCTGGCGGGGGCCCTCGAGTCGGGCGCGGCGACGGCCGGCCTCTACGCTTCGATCCTGCGCGACCAGCCCCATCTCTTCTCGGAGACGGCGGTCTTCCTCTCGCGCCGGCAGTTCGAACGCATGGAGTCGGTGGTGGCGGCGATCGAAGAGGTCGTGGCGACCGCGGCCTTCCGCGAACGTGCCCTCGCCCTCGCTCCGCCCATCGCTCGCCTCGACCACGGCCCCGTCGGCGCCTTCCTCGGCTACGATTTCCATCTCGGCGCCGACGGTCCCCAGCTGATCGAGATCAATACCAACGCGGGCGGTGCGCTCCTCAACGTCGCTCTCTCGCGCGCCCAGCGCGCCTGCTGCCTCGAAGTGGAGAAGGCCCTTTCGGCGCCGGGCACGGGAGACGACGCGGAAGCAGCGTTCCTCGCGATGTTCCGCTCCGAGTGGCGTCGGCAAAGGGGCGAGGCCCCGCTCTCGCGCATCGCGATTGTCGATGCGGCCCCCGCTTCCCAGTACCTCTATCCCGAGTTCCTCATGTTCCGGGAACTCTTCGAGAAAGCCGGCTTTGCGGCGACCATCGTCGATCCCGCCGACCTCGAATTCCGCGGCGGACGGCTGCAGGACGCGGACGGCCCCATCGACCTCGTCTACAACCGCCTCACCGACTTCTACTTCGAGGACGCGTCGAGCGCCGGCCTGCGCGCCGCCTTCGAAGCCGGCGCCGTGGTGGTCACGCCGGGGCCGCGCGCCCACGCCCTCTACGCCGACAAGCGCCACCTGGCGATCCTCTCGGATCCCGAAATCCTGCGCGGCCTCGGCATCGCGGAGGCCGCCATCGCGGAACTCTCGCGAGGCGTTCCCGCCACCATTCTCGTCACCGAGGCCAACCGCGACGAACTGTGGAAGGACCGCAAGCGCTACTTCTTCAAGCCGGCCGGCGGCTACGGCAGCAAGGCGGCCTACCGCGGCGACAAGATGACGCGCGGCGTGTGGGAAGACATCGCGAGGCGCAGCTATGTCGCCCAGCGCGTGGTGCCGCCGAGCGAACGGACCGTCGTGATCGACGGGGTCGAGGTCCCGCTCAAGCTCGACGTGCGCTGCTACGTGTACGAAGGCAGGGTGCAGCTGGTGGCTTCCCGGCTCTACCAGGGCCAGACCACCAACTTCCGCACGCTCGGCGGCGGCTTCGCGCCGGTCTTTACCGAGTCGGCGCCGGCGGCCTGAAGCCCCCGGAACAACGGCGGCGAGGTTCGGCAAACCCCAAACCAACGGCGCCATGGTCTCGCTCGAACGGCCGCCGTCGGCTCCCGTTCCTCGCATTAGAATTCGCCCGCGGCCCCATAAGCGCAGGCCATCCTGTGCGCGAGGCCGGCCTTCTTTACATTTCTCCGTGCTTCCCTAGAACGGCGGCCGGAGCACGCCAATGAAGCGGATTCTCGCTCTTCTGCGAACAGACATCGGCCGCAAGGCCCTGATGGGACTGACGGGGTTGCTGCTCATCGGCTTCCTCCTCACCCACATGGCCGCCAACCTCCTCGTTCTCTTCGACAAGGACGGTTACAACGCCTACAGCCACAAGCTGATCACGAACCCGCTCATCTATATTGCGGAGTTCGGCCTTCTCGCCTTCTTCGTGGGGCACCTCGTGGCGGGCATCGTCGTCACGCTGCGCAACCGCAAGGCGCGGCCCCAGGCCTACCAGCTGAGGACGAAGTCGGATGCCACCGGCCGCAAGAGCCTGGCCTCGGCATCGATGATCTTCAGCGGCATCCTGATCCTGGTCTTCGTGCCCCTGCACATCCTCACCTTCAAGTTCGGCGCCTGGTACACCACGGCCGACGGCGAGGTGCGCGACATCCACAAGCTGGTGATCGAGGTGTTCCGCAATCCCGCCTACCTCGTGTGGTACTTCGTCGCGCTGCCCGTCCTCGGCGTGCATGCCTGGCACGGCTTCGGCAGCGGCTTCGAGTCCCTCGGCGTCGCCTACAGCAAGGAACTCCGACGCTTCGGGCAGGCGCTCGCGGTGCTCCTCACGATCGGCTTCCTGGCCGTCCCGGTCTACGTGATGCTCGGCGGAGGTGCGTCGTGATCCTCGATGGAAAGGTCCCCCACGGACCCGTCGAATCGAAGTGGGAAGAGTTCAAGGGCCACGCCAACCTGGTGAG
>JBHEPB010000341.1:0-16611 GCA_046260515.1 Binatia bacterium | reverse complement strand
CGACGGGTGGGCCCTGGCGGAGGCCGCCCAGCGCTGCCGTCGCACCGAGGGCAGCGCCCTGCACCAGCGTTCGCCCCTTGTCTGGCTCGAGTTCGACGATGCGGGGAAGGCCGGCCAACTGTCGTCGCCCGGCGTCTGCATCTGCCTGGAGCCGAGTTACCTCGACCGGACCCGCTACCTCGAGCCCGCGACCGGCTGCGAAGAAATGGCAGCAGCGGCAACAGCTCTCGCGGGCCTCGACGGCGACGCCACCGAAGCCGTCCTGCGCTGCATCCGCAGCCTCCCCGGCGGCGGTCGCGCGATTCATCTTTCCTTCATGAAGGGCCGGACTCCGGCGACGACGAAACTCTATGTTCGCCTGCCGGTGGCGGCGGCCACGGGCTACCTGCGCACCATCGGTTGGAGCGGGGACTTTGCGGAGGTCGCCGACCTCTTCGACTGGCGCCGACGCTTCGACAGTGCGGTGCACCTGGACGTTTCGATCGAGGGTGCCACGGTACTTCCGCGTCTCGGGGTGGCCTATCCGCGCGACGACGGGGAGCCATTCCACCTCGGAATCTTCGAGGGGCTGGCCCGGCGCGCCCTGACGCCGGGCACGGCCGCCCGGGCGAAGAGGGCGGCGATGTCGTGGACCGCCACGCAGCCGTGCCTCACGATCGGGGACGGCTGGCCCAATGTGGTGCATCGCTGGATCGACCAGAAGATCGTCTTCGACGAAGGAACCCGTGAACTGAAACTCTACCTCGCGGTGCGCCCCGTCCCGGCCCTCTTCGGTGCCATGGCGACCGCCGGAGGCCGTGGGTGAAGCGTCGCCGCTTCGCCGTGGTACTGACCGGTCTGCTGCTGCTGCCCGCCTGCGCGCCGGACGGCGGTGCAGTCGCCGGCACGCCTCGCGACGCCACCGAAAACCCCGGCCGGCCTTCCGATGCTTCCACTCCGGCACAGCCCGATGCCTACGGGCTTCGCTGGCAAGTCGCCTGCGCCGCGCCGCCGGGCGTCGAGCCCGCCGTCGTCTGCGTGCCCGCGGGCGACGGAAGACTGGCGAAGCTGGACGACTACAGCACCCTCCATGTGTCGAAGGGCAGCGGGCCCGAGCGCCGCATGCAGTTGCTGCCCGACACCTCGAATGGACCGTCGCGGGTGCTGGTGGAAGCGCCGGAGACGATGGTCTGTGATCTCCAGCAGGTCGGAGGCCGTCCGATCTGTGGCGCGGTGGCCACCAGCTTCCGCGCCGACCGCTGCCCGGACCCCGGCGGCAGCGACTCCTGCGCGCTGCGTCCGACACCGTACGACAATGCGGCGTTTCCGCATTTCCCCGATCCGGAGGCCGAAGGCTACTTCGCACCGTGGCCGGTGTACGAGGGGCCGGGCGGCATGCCCGGCGACCTCGACAAACTCTTCTTCGAAAACCTCGGCGATCTCACTGCGGGCGGATTCGCAGCGTCGGCTTCCGGCGACGACGACGTGCTGACGCCGGCCCAGCGCCGCCAACTCGACATCCTGGCCTGGCAGGAATTCCTGGCGATCCACTGGCCGGTGGACGATCGCGATGGCGGCGTCCGGATGCGAGCCAGCGGATCGAGTGCCGCCGACGGGCACTGCCCGGCCTGGGCGGGCTGGCGCCGCCGCGACGAGGTGATGCGGGGGCCGAACGTGCTGCCCATTCCCTGGGGAGTGCTGCCGTCGATCGATTCCGACGCGGAGGTCTGCGCCGGCTTCCTCGACCGCAGCGAGGTCGCCATGGTGAGTGCGACCGGCGCCGCCACGGGCGAGTCGGCGCGCATCGCCGAGCAGCCCGACGGCAGTCTTCTCTTCGATCGCAACGGGCTGCTCGTGTTTTACGACGTCCGCATCAACCGTGCCCTCTACGACTTCATCCTCCGCAACGGGATCTTCCGCGGCGAGATTCCCGAAGGTTTCGAGGACGGCATCCACGACATTCCCCATGGAAAGCTCTGGCCCGCCCTGGGTCTCGGCCTGCTCAAGGCCAACGAGGAGTACGAGGGGCCCGTGGCGGCCAAGCTGGCGTGGAAGCAGCTCACCGACTGCGACGATCCCTCGCGTTTCCTGGTGGCCAGGACGGCCCTGGGAACCGTCACGAGGCAGCAGGCGGTGGACAACCTGCGGCGCTCGAGCTGCGCGCGCCGTCCGGACGAGCCTCCGAAGGACGGCCCCCTCAGCGCCGACGAGGCGCGCCACCTCGCCTTCCTCGACGCGAAGGGCCTGCTTGGCGAGGATGCGCTTCCCGACTCCTACGGTCCTGCCGGGCCGGCGTCTCCTCCACTTCCTCCGGCCTGCAAGCCGCGCTGCGAGGGGGACACCTGCCTGCTCGGGATGGTCGGCATGCACGTGGCCCACAAGACCAGCACCAACGCGCGCTGGAACTGGAGCACCTTCGTCCATCGCGACGCCTTCGCCTCCCGCGACGGTTCCTCGCCCTTGTTCGGGAGCGGCCACTGCGAAGCTGCAGGGTCCGGCCAGGCCCGCAACTGCAACGACTGCGAGGACGGGCGCTGTGTGACCAGGCTTTGCCGGACCTATCGTCCCGCTCCCGCCACGGCGGAGCTCAACGACGAGATTGCTGCAATGCTCGTGGACGCGAAGGTGCCGGTGCTGAGGGCGGCGTCCAACTACGAAATGCTGGGAGTGCAGTGGGTGGACCAGGTGGCCGATCCTCCCCGTCCCTATCCGGCCGATCTCGCCAATCCGCTGCTGGAAACGTTCGTGACGAGCACGAAGTCCGGCGACTGCTACTCCTGCCACGTTCGCGCGGAAAAGGGCGACTTCCTCTTCTTCCTGGCCGACATCTTTCCAGAACCCTAGGCCCCGCAGGCGTCCGGCTTGCCCGGCCGCGTACTGTCGGTAAAAGCCGGACGTGCGTTTCCTCCACACTTCGGACTGGCACCTCGGCCGCAGCTTCTTCGGTGTCTCGCTGCTCGAGGACCAGGCTCACGTGCTGGACCAGTTGGTGCGCCTGGCTGCCGAATCCGGCGTGGACGCGGTGCTGCTGGCCGGCGACGTGTACGACCGCTCCACTCCGCCTTCGGACGCCGTCTCCCTCCTCGACGAAACCCTCACGCGCCTGGTCGTCGGCGCCGGCATCCCGGTGGTGATGATTGCCGGCAACCACGACAGCGGCGAGCGCCTGGGGTTCGGTTCCCGCCTGCTCGAAGCCAGGGGGCTGCACCTGGCGGGTAGCCGTCCCGTCATCGCCGTCTTCGAGGATGCGCACGGGCGCTTCGAGGTCGTGGCGGTGCCTTTCTGCGAGCCGGCTGCCGTGGCGGCCCGCCTCGGCCAGGCCGACGTGGCCGACCACGACAAGGCCCTGAGGGCCGAGTTTGCTGCGCTGGCGACGGCGGCGCCCGCCGAGAAACCTGCGCGAAAGCAGGCGAGCGCTTCGGCTCGCCGCCGCGTTGCCGTCGCCCACGCTTTTGTCTCCGGCGGATCGACCAGCGAGTCCGAGCGACCCCTGGTGATGGGCAACGCGGCGCTGGTGTCGGCCGAGTGCTTCGAGGGCTTCTGCTACGCCGCCCTCGGCCACCTGCATCGGCCCCAGCGAGTGGGCCGCGCCGAAGTGCGCTACAGCGGGTCGCTGCTCAAGTACTCCTTCGACGAGGCGTCCCACCGCAAGAGCGTTTCCATCGTGGAGATCGACGGAGCCGGCGCCTGCACGCTGGAGGAGGTTTCGCTGTCGCCGCGCCGCGACGTGCGCATCGTCGAGGGCAGCCTCGACGAGCTGCGCGCATTGGCCGCCGGCGATCCCGGCCGCGACGACTATGTACTGGCCAGGCTGACGGGCCGGGGCGCCGTGCTCGACGCCATGGGCAAGATGAGGCTGCTCTACCCCAACTGCCTCCACATCAAGCGCGACGAAGCATTGGCCGCGCTGGCCGAGGACGGCGAGCGGCGCGCGGATCTTCGCAGCCACGGCGAGGCCGAACTCTTCGACGCCTTCTTCCGCGAGGTGACGGGCGAGCCTGCCGACGAAGCCGAGACGCGCGCCTTCGCCGATGCGCTGGCCGCCGTGCGTCGCCGGGAGGATGGCGGCGGCACGCCCACCGGCGGAGGGCGGCCGTGAGGCCCCTTCTCCTCAGCATCCAGGCGTTCGGTCCCTACGCCGGGCGCCTCGAGCTGGATTTCCGCGAACTCGCCGGCCGCTCCCTCTTCCTCATCCACGGCCCCACCGGCGCCGGCAAGACGTCCATCCTGGACGCCCTGTGCTACGCCCTCTTCGGCGAGGCCACGGGCAGTGATCGCAAGGGCAAGGACGCGCGCAGCCATTTCGCCGACGCCGCGCTGGCCACGGAAGTGTCGCTGGAGTTCACGCTCGGCGAGGCCCGCTGGCGCGTCACGCGCGTCGCCGAGCAGCTACGGCCCGGAGGCAAGTCGATGCGACCGCCCCAGGCCTCGCTCGAGCGCCTGCACGACGACGGGACGGTCGAGCTCAAGGCCTCCAAGGTGAACGAGGTGGGCGCGGAGGTGGAAAGGCTGCTCGGCTTCCGGGTGGACCAGTTTCGCCAGGTGGTGCTGCTTCCCCAGGGCGAGTTCCGCCGCCTGCTCGTGTCCAGTTCCAGGGATCGCGAGGAGATCCTCGAGGCCCTGTTCGGCGCCGAGCTCTATCGCCGCATCGAGGCGGAGCTGCGCCGGGCCGGCAACGACCTGCAGCGAGAGGTGGACGACCAACGCACCCGCATCGAAGCCCTGCTGGGCGGCAGCGAGGCCCCCAGCGTCGAGGCCCTGGCCGAGCGGATCGCCGCGCAGGAGTCGAACGAGAAGGACCTGCTCGCGAGTATCCAAGCGTTGCGTCACCGTGACGGCGAGGCAGCCGCAGCGCTGAAGACCGCGGAGCAAACCGCCGGCCTGTTCGCAGCGCACGCGGCGGCGGGCAAGGAACTGTCGGCGCTGGAGGGCGGGCTTCCCGCACAGGCGCACCGGCGTTGGGTGTTCGCCGCGGCACGCCGTGCCCAGGCCCTCGCCGCTCCTGCCGAAAAGCTCGCCGGGGCTCGTGCGGTCGAGACGAAGGAGAAGGAGAGATTGGCTGGGGCCGTGGCCACCTTCGCGAAAGCCGAGGCCAGGACCTCGACCGCCGTCGCAGCGCTGCGTGCCGAGGAAGCGCGAGAGGCAGAACGCAAGGAAACCGAGTCGCGGCGCGTCAGCCTCGAGCAGGCCCGGGAAGCGGCCTCGCGCCTGGCCGCCCTTGCTGCCGGCATCGAGGCCGCCGCAACGCGGCTGGCCGATGCCCGCGGCGCCGCCGGCCTGAACGAAAGGGACATCGCCTACGCGGAGGGCCGAGTGGACTCCGCCGAGAAGGAACTGGCGGTCCTTCGTCCGCTGGCCGCCGACGCCGAGAGGCGGCGCGAACGCGTGCAGGAAGCGACGAGGATTCTCAAGGCCGCCGAAGACCTCGCGAGCGCACGTTCCTTCCTGATGAGGCAGACGGTGGAGGTGGGTGGAACCCGCGAGCGCCTGAAAGAGGCCGAAGCCCGGGTGGCCGTTGCCCAGTTGGAAGAGGCCGATCTGCTTCGCCGCTGGGCCGAAGGTCAGGCGGCCCTTCTCGCGGCGTCCCTTGCCGACGGCGAGCCCTGTCTGGTTTGCGGCTCTCCCGAGCATCCCCGTCCCGCGACGTCCGGCGACGACCTTCCTTCCCAGGCCGACATCGATGCCGCGCGGGCTGCCATCGCCGCTGCGCGCGACGAAGTGGCGGCGAGGCAAAGGGAGGCCGAGAAGGCGAAGGCCATCGAGGAAGAGAGGCGCGCAACGGTGGCCGGGCTCCTGGGATCCCTGGGTGCTTCCTGCGATCTGCCACTGGCGGAGGTGGCCGCGGCCCGCCAGCAGCGCCAGGCCGATCTCGTCGAGGCCGGCAACGCCTCCTTCCGTGCGGGTGAACTCGAGAAGGAAAAGAAGGCCCACCTCGACGCCATCGCCGAGGCCACGGCCGACCGCGACTCCAACCTCGCTCGCGCGGACGCGGAGGAGAAGAAGCTGGCCGGCGATCGAGCCCTGGCCACGGAACTCGCCTCGGCGATTCCTCCCGGCGTGGAAGCTTTGCAGGTGGAGGGGCTGCTCGCCGAGACGATCCGTCGCGGCGACCGTCTCACGAAGGCCTTCGACGCGGCCCGGCAGGAGAACGCTGCGGCCGCAGCCGCCCTCCAAGCGGCCCGGTTGGCGGTAGCGAGCGCGGAGGCTTCGCTGCGAGAAGCCGCGAATGCCTGCACCGAGGCCGCAGCGCAGTTCGACGTGGCCCTGGCTTCAGCGCAGTTCGCGACCTACGAGGAATTCGAGGCGGCGGGGCGATCGGCCGTGGAGCTCGACCACCTCGAGGCCGAGCTTCGTCGCCACGACGAGGAACTGGCATCGGCCCGCTCGCGCGCCGAAAGGGCCGCCGCCGCTGTCGCCGGCCTTGCACCGCCGGACCTCGATGCCGCGCGCCGCGAGGCGGGCGAGGCGCGCCTCGCCCTGGACGTCGCCCTGGCCGAGCAAAGCCGCTTGAAGGAAGCCCTCGCAAACACGCGCCGCATCCTCGCCGGCGTCGGCGATTCGGCCGCCCGGATCGCCGCGGCCGAGGCCCGCTACGCCGCTGTCGGACGCGTGGCCGACATAGCTTCCGGCGCCAACAACGCCGGGATGTCCTTCGTCCGCTTCGTGCTCGCCTCCCTGCTGGAGGACGTGCTGGCCGCCGCCAACGAAAGGCTGCTGCGGGTGAGCCACGGCCGCTACGCACTGGTGCGTGCCGACGAAAGGCGCGACCGCCGCCGCAGCGGCGGCCTCGACCTCGAGGTCCACGACGCTCACACCGGCCTGCCGCGCCCGGCGGCCACGCTGTCGGGCGGCGAGAGTTTCCTGGCGTCGCTGTCGCTGGCCCTCGGGCTGGCCGACGTGGTGCAGGCCTACAGCGGCGGGATCCGGCTGGACACCATGTTCATCGATGAGGGGTTCGGTACCCTCGATCCCGAGGCCCTCGATCAGGCCATGCAGGCCCTGGAAGAGCTCCAGGCCGGGGGCCGCCTCGTCGGCATCATCTCGCACGTGCCGGAGCTGAGGGAGAGGGTGGGGGCGCGCCTCGAGGTGATCGCCGGCCGCCACGGCAGCACGGCGCGCTTTGTGAACTGACGCCTCCGCGACGCCCGGGCCCTGGAGGGGCGGGGCGTCGCGGAGGCGTCCAGGCGGCGAAGGGCCGGGCCGCGCTCAGGGCAGGGGGCAGAAAAGCTCGACGTCTCTGCCCACCGCCTTGTGCAGCACGACGAGAGCGTCCGAAACGCCGACCTTGCCGTCGCCGTTGTGGTCGCCGCATGTGGTTCCACGGAATTCGGCTTCCGGTGCATTCCCCTGCCTGTGCGAGTGCGCTACACGGGGCATTCGGGGAGAGTGGCCGCTACGAGGAGGTTGCCCATGTTCGTGACGTTCTTTTGCCGGTTGCTTGCGCTGGGAGGTGTCTCGATCCTCGTTCTGTTCGGCTTGCCGGTGTGCCCGGCGAACTCGGCCAACGGGGACTGCGGGATCCCCTTCACATCGGGCTCCGGTCCCAAGACCAGCGACTGCCTGTTCATCCTGAGGGCCGGCGTCGGCGCGGAAACCTGTGCGGCCTGTGTCTGCGACACCAACGGCAACCTCCAGGTGTCCGCCACGGACGCCCTGCTTTGCCTGAGGGTGGCGGTCGGCCAGAACCTCGCCCTGTCGTGCCCCGACTGCCCGGTGACGACGACGATTCCCGAGACCACGACAACCACGATGGTCGAAGGGCCCACGACCACCAGCACCACGACGACCCTGCTGCCCGCGGGCGGCTGCCCGGACGTCGTGCAGTGGGAGACGCGCGGGCGACGCAGCAACGCCTGCGCCACCAACGGGGATTGCGCACGCGGCACCTGCGACACGGCGGTCGGTCTTTGCCGCACCGCCACGGACTACGATCTGGGCTGGTCGGGCCTCGGGCACGACAGCGACCTCGACGACGGCTCCCGGCTCAGGGTCCGCGTCGATTGCGGCGCGGGCGACGCGCCTTGCGGCGAGTGCACGGTGGAGGGCGTCGATCTCTCGACCGGCAACTGCCGCTGCTCCAACAACACGCGGGCCAAGTGCGACGAGCCCTTCGGCCCCGATGCCGACGACTGCCCGGCCTGCCTGGCGGGTGCTTTCGTGGGCAACGCCTGCACCAGCGACCAGGACTGCTCAGCCGGCAGCTGCGGCCAGCGCTGTTCCAACGACAGTTCCATCGTCTGCACCAAGAACCCGGACTGCCCGGGAGGGAGCTGCCTTGCAGCCCAGAAGTGCGACAACGGCAAGAACTGCAACATCAACGCCGACTGCACCGGCACCTGCGCGGCAGCCTCCCAGTGCCAGTGCTTCGACGGGCCGCCGCTGCCGCTGGTCGTGGGCGGCACCCCCTTCTGCAACGTGCAGCGCTTGGCGGCCGACGTGAGCGGAACCGTGGACGTCGACTCGGGAGCCAGCAGCCTGGCCTTCTCCATGCGAACCATCGTCCACAATGGATCGACGACGACCAACCCCTGTCCGGTTTGCGGCGGCCGTTGTTCCAACGACGCCGGCGCGCTCTGCGTCACCGACGACGACTGCGCGCAGGGCGGCGCCTGCACCCTCGATCCGGCGGCCGGCGACGGCAGCGCCGGCGGCTTCTGTGTGGGCGGCCGCAGCAACGGGCTCTCCTGCGACGTGGACGCTTCCAACACGAGCTTTCCTGCCCGGCCCGGAGAGAAGGGAGGCGCCGGCTACAGCCTCGACTGCTTCCCGGCGGTGGGCCAGAACATCTCCGGATCGGGCCTGGCCGTGGAGCTCGTGGAAGCCACCGGCAGCAGCGAGCTGGCCTCCGGGCTTTCCTGCGGCGGGCTCCTCCCCGCAGAGTCCTGTCCTTGCCGCGTGTGCAGCGGCGCCACCTTCGTCCCCTGCAGCAGCGACGCCGACTGCGAAGGGCAGGGAACCTGCACGGGCGATGCAGGCTCGGTGTCGGTCCTTCCGAACAACTGCGCCGACCTTCTCTGCTCGGACAACGGGAACGGCGAAGGAAGCTGCACGACGGGGCCCGACGCCCGCTGGTGCAGCGGGGTGGTGAGGGCCGACGGCCGCGGCTTCCTGCCCTGTACCGCCAACGTGGACTGCCAACCGGGGACGATCGGCATCGACGGCGGCGACTGCACGCTCACCGAGAGGTCCCCCTGCTTCCTCGACACCATCGTCGCGCGCGGTTCAGCCCACTCCCGCCAGCCGGTGACGGCCGCAGCGTTCTGCATGCCGGCCGTTTCGTCGGCGGGCCGCAACGCGGTGATCGGACTGCCGGGTCCCGCGAGGATTCGTCGCCAGAGCACGCTCGCGAGCTGGTGCAACGGCGATCCGGGCAACGGCTACACGCCGGGATCGGGCGGTTGCCTGCCCTGAGGCAGGTCGCTAAGCAGGCGGCGGTCCCACGATGTCCTACACCGCCACCGCCCACGGTACACGCTGGGTCTTCCCGGACCTGAAGGACCTTCTCGCCAAGGCCTCGCCCGAGCGTTCGGGCGATCACCTGGCCGGCGTTGCCGCCGAAAGCGCCATGCAGCGCTTCGCCGCCCAGTGCGCCCTGGCCGACCTTCCGCTCAAGGAGTTCCTGGCCCGCGAACTGGTGCCTTACGAGGAAGACGAGGTTACCCGCCTCCTCGTCGACAGCCATGACGCGACGGCCTTTGCGGCCGTCTCCTCGCTGACCGTCGGCGAGTTTCGCGAGTGGCTGCTCTCGCCCTTGGCCGACGCCGCTGCGCTGACGGCCCTGGCCGCCGGCCTGACGCCGGAGATGGTCGCGGCGGTCTCCAAGATCATGCGCCTCCAGGACCTGGCGGTGGTTTCGGCCAAGTGCGAGGTGGTGACGCGCTTTCGCAACACCATCGGGCTCGCCGGCCGCCTGGCCACGCGCCTGCAGCCCAACCATCCCACCGACGACTCGCGGGGGATCGCCGCCTCCATCGTCGACGGCCTGCTGCTCGGCGCCGGCGATGCGGTGATCGGCGTGAATCCGGCCGGCGACGCTCTGGCCGACTACGTCCGCATCGTCACGCTGCTCGACGACATGCGCAGCAGTCTCGACCTGCCGGGCCAGGGCTGCTGCCTCGGTCACGTTACGACGGCCATCGCCGCCATCGAGGCGGGCGCGCCGGTGGACCTGGTGTTCCAGTCGATCGCGGGTTCCGAGAAGGCGAACGCGGGTTTCGGCGTCAGCCTCGCCCTTCTCGACGAGGCGCGCAGCGCGGCTCTTTCGCTCGGTCGCGGAACGCTCGGCGACAACGTGATGTACTTCGAGACCGGCCAGGGCGCCGCGCTTTCGGCCGAGGGCCACCACGGCGTGGACCAGCAGACGATGGAGGCCAGGGCCTACGGCGTGGCCCGTGCCTACCATCCGCTTCTGCTCAACACCGTCGTCGGCTTCATCGGCCCCGAGTACCTCTACAACGGCAAGCAGATCCAGCGCGCCGGCCTCGAGGACCACTTCTGCGGCAAGCTCCTCGGCGTGCCGATGGGTGTGGACGTTTGCTACACCAACCACGCCGAGGCCGACCAGGACGACATGGACGGCCTGCTGTCCCTTCTGGTGCTGGCCGGTGTCAACTTCGTGATCACGGTGCCCGGCGCCGACGACGTGATGCTCAACTACCAGAGCCTCTCCCACCACGACGTGCTGGCCGTCCGCAGCCTGACGGGCCGGCGGCGTGCTCCCGAGTTCGAGGCCTGGCTGCAGGGTGTGGGACTTGCCGACGGCGACGGCCGCCTTCTCGACAAGCCCGACCTTCGTGTGATGCAGCGTGCGATGGTCGCGATCGGTGCGGCATGAGCGGGCGTCGGGAAACAGATTGCGACAGGCCTCGCGAAGTGACGCGCGAAGGACCTGGTGACCGGCTTCGTGAAGGACATGGCGACAGCCCTCGCGAAGTGCCTGGCGAGGCAGGAGAGAGCCAGGCGGGTTACGGTTTGGCGGCGGTGACGCCCTCGCCGGTTCCGCGCTCCAGCCTCGCCGGCTTCACCGCAGCCCGGGTGGGTCTGGGCCGCGCCGGATCGAGCCTGACGACCGCCGCCCACCTCGCCTTCGTCGGCGACCACGCGCGGGCCCGCGATGCGGTGTGGACGGCGGTGGACTTCGAGGCCCTCGGCGGGGGCCTGGCCGCGCTCGGGCTAGTGACGCATCGCCTGCACAGCGAAGCGCGCACCCGCGAAGAGTATCTGCGCCGGCCCGACCTCGGGCGCCGCCTCGGGTCGGACGCTGTTTCAGGGTTGTCGAAGCTGGCGGAGGCTTCGTCCGGTCGCGTGGCCCTCGTCGTGGCCGACGGTCTTTCGGCCGAAGCGGTGCAAGTGAACTCCTCGCCCGTCGTCGGCGAGTTGCTGCCGCGGCTACAGGCAGAGGGCGTTGCCGTCGCCGAGGTCTTCCTCGTCGAGCAGGGTCGTGTCGCCGTCGGCGATGCCGTCGGCGAGGCCCTCGGCTCCGAGTTGGCCGTGGTGCTGATCGGCGAGAGGCCGGGACTTTCGGCTGCCGATTCCCTCGGCTGCTACATCACCTGGATGCCGCGCCTGGGAACGCCCGACTCGCGCCGCAACTGCATTTCGAACATCCGCGCCGGGGGCCTCGCCCCCGCCGTGGCCGCCGCGAAGATCGCCTCGCAAATCGCCAAAGCCCTGACCCACCGCTACACCGGCATTTGAAAACCCGGGACAGGTACAGGTTTCGGACGAAGTCCGAAACCTGTACCTGTCCCGGGTTTCGTCGACTCCGATGCTGCCAATCTCCTCCACGTTCAAAGGCTGGACCAAGCCGGGGCCGGTTCCGCCGGGCGCTCTCGGCGCTGGACCCGCAGCGGAAGCCGGGGAGACTCTGGACGCGATCAGCGGCCACTTCCGGCTTTTCCAACTCGCCGACGGCCACCGCTTCTCCACCGACGACGTGCTGACCGCATGGTACGGCAGCAGTTGGTGCCCGGCGGCCCGCAGCGTCCTCGATCTCGGCAGCGGCATCGGGTCGGTGGGCATGATCGCGGCCTGGCGATTGCCGGGTGCGCGTTTCGTCACCGTGGAAGCGCAGGCCGAGAGCGTGCGCCTGGCCCGCAAGTCGGCCGAGTGGAACGGGCTTACACCGCGCTACGAGATCCGACAGGGAGATTTCCGCGAGACCGGCGTGCTCGAGCCCGGCGAGCGCTTCGACCTGGTGCTCGGCAGCCCACCCTACTTCCCGCAGGGCAGCGGCATCGAGGGCGACCATCCGCAGAAGATCGATTGCCGCTTCGAGATGCGCGGCGACATCGGCGACTACTGCGCCGTCGCCGCCCGCCACCTGGAAGCAGGCGGGCTCTTTGCCTGCGTCTTCCCGGTGGCGCCCGAGGAGCAGCACGAGCGGGTCAAGCTCGCGGCCGGGACTGCCGGCCTCGCGATCCTGCGCTGGCGTCCCGTGGTACTCCGCGAAGGCGAAAGGCCCTTGCTCGGTCTTTTCGCCATGGTGCGGGCCGCGGATGTCCCCGAAGCCCTGCGCGAACGCACGTGGAGCGAGCCGCCGCTGGTCATTCGCTGCCGCGACGGCAGCGTCCACCCCGAGTATGCGGCGGTGAAGCTGGCTTTCGGGTTTCCACCCTGACGGGCACGAGGCGCGCGATCGCAGCGAGGGCGCAGCCGACCCGATCGGCTCGCAGGGTTGAGGGCGGAGGTCGCGAGCTTCACTCCCCGCGGTGGACGATGGAAGCCGTGGCGACCAGTTCGGTGAGCAGCGCCATCGTGGCCTGGCCGGAGCACTCGAAGGGGTCGAGCTCGGCGCGCTTGAAGTACTTGAGAAGAAGCGACGGGTTGAGCTTGGCGATGTTCACCTGGCCCATCGTCCAGCCGCCGAAGCGGCGCTCGGAGATTTCCTCGTAGGCGAGCATCCGCACGTGCTCGTGACGGTCGTCGCGTGCGATGGCGTTGTAGAGCTCGCAGACTTCGTCCCTTCCGCCCTCGAGCACCTGGATGAAGAGGTTGTCCAAGACGCACAGCAGCCCCGTGATGCCGAGCTTGGGATTGTTGCGGCGGGACTGTTCCAGGATGCCGTCGAGGAAGGGGCCGGTCATGGGCTGGGTGGGGCGGCTGGCGTAGAGGCATCGAACGAGCATGGGCTTGTCCTCACGTCCTGAGGTGGAGAAGCGACAGGAATTCGCTGCGCAGGGTATGGTCCTTCAAGAAGGACCCCCGCATCACGCTGTTGACCATCATGGTTTCGTCGTCCTTGACGCCGCGCCAGTGCATGCAGAAGTGGTCCGCTTCCATGACCACCGCGAGGCCGTCCGGCTGCATTTTCTCCATCAGAAGCTCGGCCAGCTGGGTGATGGCCTCTTCCTGGATCTGGGGCCGCGACATCACCCACTCGGACAGGCGCGCGTACTTGGACAGGCCGATCAGGTTGGAGTGCTCGTTCGGCATCACGCCGATCCACAGCCGCCCCATGATGGGGCAGAAGTGGTGGCTGCAGGCGCTGCGCACCTTGATGGGCCCGACGATCATCAGCTCGTTGAGAGAGGATGCGTTGGGGAACTCGGTGGTCGGCGGCTGGTCCACGTAGCGCCCGCGGAACACCTCGGTGAGGTACATCTTGGCGACGCGCCGCGCCGTGTCGTGGGTGTTGTGGTCGCTCTCGGTGTCGATGACCAGACTTTCGAGCAGGCCCTTCACCTTGTCTTCCACCTCGGCCAGCAGGGCATCGAGCTCGCCCGGCTGCAGGAAGGCCGCGATGTTGTCGTTGGCGTGGAAACGCTTCTTCGCCTTGCGGATGCGTTCCCGGATGGCGGCGGAGACGGGCGCGGCGGGAGCGGGCTTCGGAGGCTTGGTGGATTCGTTCATGTCGTGTGGCCGCCGCGGGCCGGCAGCGCGGGGACTATCGCACCGCCCTCGCCATCGGACAACCCGAGGGCGCCCCCCCTTGTTTCCATCCGCGCCCCGAGTTGTTAGTCAGAGCCGAGAAAACTCATGCCCGACACCACCCAACTCGAAGCCAACACATTGTTTATTGAGGTAACGGGATCCGGCCTGCCCGAAGTCGATGGCCTCTATGTGCCTTCACAGGCCCCTCCCGCCAGGTCGGAGTCCGGCACCGTTTCCGGTCAGGGCTACTGGAACGGCAAGAGGGCCTGGGACCGCGCCGACGGCAAGGCGGCCAGAAGCCCTGCCATATCCTACTCCGACAGCTACAAGTCCTGGCGAATCTGTCGCCTCGATGGTCATCTCGCCTACGAGATCACCTGTGACGACGAACTGCCGCCCACGGACCGCGAATGGAATGTCTACAAGATGGGTGTCGCGCCCGCGCCGAAGGTGGTGATCCACCACTCTGATCCAGGAGAACCCTGCCCGCAGCCCAATGTGGTCTTTGTGCTGGGTGGTCCCGGCGCCGGCAAGGGCACGATGTGTGAACTGGCAGAGATCCAGTTGGGCTGGACGCACCTGTCCACTGGCGATCTGCTGCGCGCCGAGCAGGAGACGGGCGGCCCGACGACGGAGATCATCAAGGACTACATTGCCGCCGGGAAGCTGGTCCCCAATGAGATCGTGGTACGGCTGTTGAAGGACGCGATGGAGCGGACCATCAGGACCACCGGCAGGACGAACTTCCTGATCGATGGCTTTCCCCGTTCGCTGTCCAACCTGGAGGCGTGGTACGAAGTCTGCGGCCGGAAAGCGGAGCTTCCCACGATGCTGTACCTGGAGTGCCCGTTCGAGGTCCTCGAACAGCGTATCCTCGGCCGTGCGAGATACTCCGGCCGGGCAGACGACAACGTCGAGGCCATGAAGTTGAGGTTCGATTCCTTCAAGGCCGAGACGCTTCCCACCGTCCAGTTGTTCCGGAGCAAGGGGAGATGCGTCGATATCGACACCAGTCAGGACCGTGAAACGGTCTATGGGCTGCTCGTCGATCAACTCGCCCGATATACGGATTCCCGGCGAATGGCGCAGCCCCTGAGCGAGAGAGCCGAAATCCTCCTCGGCCGGAGGCCCTACCCGAAATCCGGGTAAGGCGCCGGTGCTGTGACGGCTGGCCTATCTTCGTGGCCACGCACTCCCCGCGCAGGTCACGGGTCGCCTGAGCCGCACCCCACTTCAACGCTATCCCGCAACCCACCCGGTCGTCGGCGCGGCATGGAACGGTGTTGCCGTCGGACGCTTCCGTCACATTGCATTCGGGCGACAGAGCGCCTCGGCACGGCGCGCGTTGGTATCGTGCGCGCGACGAACATACCGGCGCGCGTACTGGCACGTGCGTATTTTTCCGAGCTTTCGAACCGTCCTTCACAGGGTTAGCTTTCGTCCATGACGGATGGCTGAGTTTGCACCGACCTTGGATCGATCAAGTGCAACAGCGACCGTTTCCACGCAGGGCGAACGAGCCGATCGAGGCGACGCAGGAGTTGCGAAGCGCGATCGAGGAGCACGTCCGATCGTCAATCGAGAGTGCCCGTGCGCTCTTCCAGGAGAGGCTCATGAAACAAAACGCAGCTGCATTGGTGTTCGGAGTCATGGTGGTCCTGATCGGGGCTTCGGCGCATGCCGAGAACGCTCCGTTGGTCGCTGCTGACCGCGTCCCGGCGGACAACTCTGCCAGGAATGAGCGCGATCGCGCCGATACCGCGCTGACGTCCGGCGATCAGTCGAGCGCGCGCGCGGATGTCGCGATCACGCGCGAAGTCCGCAAGGCGGTGGTCGCCGACCCGGACCTGTCGGTCAACGCACAGAACGTCAAGATCATCACGGTCGGTGGCGTCGTGACGCTCCGCGGTCCGGTGAGGAGTGCCATGGAGAAGGCGAGCGTCGCCGCCATGGCCCAGAAGGTCGCCGGCGTTACCCAGGTGGACAACCAGATCGAGATCGCGAGCGACTAGCTCGCCCAGACGCCTGCCTGCAAATGCAGAGCAGACGAAGGAGTTCCCATGTCCCAGAAATCAGTATTCTGTATCGCGAAAGGTGAGGCCCAGGCGGAGCGCATCGCCGGCAAGCTGAAGAGCGCGGGTTTCCGCAGTGAAGACATCTCGGTGTTGTTCCCCGATCAGAGTGGAACGCGGGATTTCGCGCATGAGCAGCACACCAAGGCGCCGGAAGGCGCGGCCACTGGCGTCGGTACCGGGGGCCTTCTCGGCGGCGGACTCGGCTGGCTGATCGGAATCGGCTCGCTCGCGATTCCGGGCGTTGGCCCGTTCATCGCTGCGGGTCCGATCATGGCGGCGATGGCGGGTGCCGCGGTCGGTGCTGCGGCCGGTGGCTTGACCGGAGCGCTCATCGGCATGGGCATCCCCGAGTACGAAGCCAAGCAGTACGACGGCAAGATCCGAGCCGGCAACGTGCTGATCTCCGTCCATGCCGATGACAGCGACGAAGTGAGCCAGGCCAAGGAGATCTTCGAAAGCGAAGGCGCCGAGGACATCTCCAGCACGGGCGAGGCTTCTGCGGAAGCGGTCACGTCTCGTGCTGCGAAGGACGACCGGACGACGCGTTCGATGTCGCGCTGATCGGGACTGGTTCCGAATCGAGGGGGCGGGGGCCGGCTCCCCCTTTCCGGCATGCCCCGCCCCTCGAATCCGGTCGATCTCCCCTGGGCCCACCGGCGGAGATCGACCGGGTTTTTTCCAACTC
>JBHEPB010000319.1:0-14950 GCA_046260515.1 Binatia bacterium | reverse complement strand
CTGGCCGGCAACTGGAATCCCGACCCATGGACGAAGTTCCTCGCCGAGGTCTTCTTCGGCGGCGTGGCCTTCCAGCGCTGGCGCCCGCGCGCCGGCACCAGGTTCCGCCCCGACCCGGAGGCCGGCTACCCGGGGAGCTGACGATGGGGATGCGCAGGAGCGACGTGGTCCGGGAGGCCCTGCGCGACTACCTGTTCGTTCGCCGCTTCCGCAACCTGCGGGCGCGCCTGATGCCCAAGGCGATCGAGAAAGGCATCGTTACGGATCAGGACGTTTTCGATCGGATCTCGTGAGAGTCCTGCTGGATACCAACGTCCTGATCGCCGCCTTGCTCTCCCGTGGCACCTGCGCAGAACTGCTCGAACATTGCGCGAGCAATCACACCCTGGTGAGTGGCGAGGCCCTGCTCGCCGAACTCCACGAAAAACTCAGCGGGAACCTCGGGTTCCCCGTCCGCGAAGCGCGTGAAGTCGTGAACCTGCTGAGAACCCGCCTCGAGATCGTCGACCATCCGCCCCTGGCCGAAGCGGTCTGCCGGGATCCGGACGACGATCAAGTTCTCGCCGCCGCGCTCGCCGACGGCTGTGACTGCATCGTAACCGGTGACAAGGACCTTCTCGTCCTGGAGCGTTTTCGCGGAATCCCCATCGTCACGCCGACGGAATTCTGGAGGCTGGAGGTTCTTTGAAGCAGCGACGGCACGGGAACCCCCGCGCCGCCGCCGCCGATCGCACCCCCCGGCCCGAACCGAAGGGCTCGGAATTCCGGAGCGAGCCGGACCAGGTGCGACTGTCTCGCGGAGGGGTCCCCCGACCTGAGGCGGTGGAACTCCACCGCCATCCCCAAGGCCTGACGCCCCCACCGCAGAAGGCATCCTCGCGCGCCGGCATCAGCTTTTCGTCTTGGCGCGGTTAGTTCTGCGATAAGCGGCGGCCGAGGCGGCCCGGATCCGCGTCCCCTAACACAATCCCCACACGGCCCTCGCGGGCCGCTAACAGGACGGCCCTAATCTCTCCTTCGTGTTCGTGGGGTTCCCCCTCCCTGCGGACCTCGGAAGCGCGATCGGGCTCTCGCGCGAGGAGGCGGCCGGACCCTAGCCGGCGAAGACGCTCCACACTTCGTGGAGCGCCTCCCCACCCCCGATCGCCAAGGAGAACCATGCGGCACCGCATCCTGACGTCCGCCGCCACTTTCGCCGGCCTCGGCCTGGCCGCCGTCCTCGCCTCTTCCCCCGCGGGGGCCGAACCTGCTGCCGACGCTGCGAAGGCAGCCGCACCGGCGACCGCGGAGCCTTCCCCAGTCGAAAAGCTCGACTCCGTCACTCGCGAGAAGACCGAGGCCGACAAGGCGGCCCAGGCTTCCCAGCAGCGCATCAACACCATCGACGACGAGACCCAGAAGCTGCTTTCCGAATACCGCCGCGCCCTGGCCGACCGCGAGAGCCACGAGGCCTACGCCGCGCAGCTCGCCAGGCAGGTGGAGTCCCAGGAGCAGGAGCTGGTGGAGATCCGCCGCCAGCTGGGCGAGGTGGAGGACACCTCGCGCGCCATCACCCCCTTGCAGCAGAAGATGCTTTCCACACTGCACCGCTTCGTGGAGCTCGACGTTCCTTTCCTTCTCGAGGAACGCAAGGCGCGGGTAGCCACTCTGGAAGCGATGATGGATCGCGCCGACGTCAGCATCTCGGAGAAGTACCGCCGCATCCTCGAAGCCTACCAGGTGGAACTGGACTACGGCCGCACCATCGAAGCCTACGAAGCCAGGCTCAGCGGCGAGGCGGGAGAGAGGACGGCCCGGTTCCTGAGGGTCGGGCGCGTCGCCCTCCTCTACCAAACCCTCGACGCCCGCGAGACCGGATACTGGGACAGCCGGGCCCGGCGCTGGGTCGTCGACAACGGCTACGCCCACTCGTTCAAGGAAGGCGTCGCTGTTGCTCAGAAGGTGAGCGCCCCCGAACTCCTGCTGGTTCCCGTGCCGTCGCCCGAGGAGGCGAAGTCATGAATCGATCCCGATCGCTCACGCTGACCGTCGCCGCTGCGGGGTTCCTCGCGGCCGCCGGATCGGCCCACGCCGCCGCCACCCTCGAGGAACTGCTCGACCAGACCCGCCAGGACCGCGCTCGCCAGGAGCAGGTCCACGCCGATCGCGAGAAGGAGTTCCTCGCCGCGCGCGAGCGCCAGCAGTCCATGCTGGCCGAAGCCAAGGCCGCCCGCGATGCCGCCGAGGCCCGCAGCAAGGCCGTCTCCGACACCTTCGACGCCAACGAGAAGCTGCTCACCGATCAGGAAGACCTCCTGAACCAGAGGCTCGGCAGCCTCGGCGAGCTCTTCGGCGTGGTGCGCCAGGTGGCCGGCGACACGTCGTCGGTGATGTTCAACTCGCTCATCAGCGCCGAGCACAAGGGGCGCGACGAGTTCTTCAGCGGGCTGGCCCAGGCCAAGTCGCTGCCGACCACCGAGCAGCTGGAGAGGCTCTGGTTCGAGCTCCAGCGCGAGATGACCGAGAGCGGTCGCGTGGTGCGCTTCCGCACCGACGTGGTGGCGGCCGACGGCAACGCGGCCCCCGCCGAAGTCGTGCGCATCGGCCCCTTCCTGGCGATGTCGCAGGGCAACTATCTCTCGTACATGCCGAGTCTCGGGTCCCTCTCGCAGCTGCCGCGCCAGCCCGATTCTTCGCTGACCCACCTGGCCGCAGAACTCCAGGAGGCCCGCGCGGGCTACCACGAAGCGGCCGTCGATCCGTCGCGCGGCGTGCTGATGTCGATGATCGTGCAGAGGCCGGACCTGGCCGAGCGCATCGAGAAGGGCGAGTCGGTCGGTTACCTCATCATCCTGGTCGGTGGCATCGGCCTCGTGCTGTCCATTTACCAGGCGGGCTACCTGTTCGTGGTGCGGCGCGCCGTGACCCGCCAGCTCAGCGGCATCGACCGTCCCTCCACCGACAACCCCCTCGGCCGCGTCCTGCAGGCCGTGAAGACCACGCCTGGGTCCATCGAGGAGGACGCCGACGTCGTCGAACTGCGCATCTCCGAAGCGGTGCTCCGCGAGGTGCCCCGCCTCGAACGCTTCCAGGCCTTCCTTCGCCTGGCGGTGGCCGCCGGCCCCCTGCTCGGCCTCATCGGAACCGTGGTCGGCATGATCATCACCTTCCAGAGCATCACGGAGTCGGGCTCGAGCGACCCGCGCCTTATGGCCAACGGCATCAGCCAGGCCATGATCGCGACCGTCCTCGGCCTCGGCATCGCCGTGCCGCTGCTCTTCATCAACGCCGGCCTGTCGTCGATGTCGCGACACATCGTGCAGATCCTCGACGAACAGAGCGCGGGCCTGCTGGCCGGCAGCCTCGAGAAGGCCCGGGGAGGCAGCCGTGCCTGAGGCCGTTTCGGCCATGTTCGGGGCGCCGCTGGCGTCCCTGCAGGACATGATCGACGCGGGCGGTCCTTTCGTCCTGTGGATCTTCCTGTGCAGCGTCGTCATGTGGACGCTGGTGTTCGAGCGCACCTGGTACTTCACGCGGGTGCTGCCGCGGCGCGCCGACGAGGCGATCGCCGCCTGGAAGGCCCGCGGCGACCACGACACCTGGTGCGCACGGCAGATCCGCGCGGCCATGATCTCGCGGCTGAACGCCGAGATGAGCGCCAACGCGCCGCTGCTCCAGGTGCTGGTGCCGCTGGCTCCTCTGCTGGGCCTGATCGGCACCGTCGGCGGCATGCTCGAGGTCTTCGACTCCATGGCCATGAAGGGATCGGCCGATGCCCGCGCGATGGCCAGCGGCGTCTCCCACGCCATGGTCTGCACCATGACGGGCCTCGCGGTCAGCATCTCCGGCCTCTACCCGGTCTATTACTTCCGCTCGCGCACGCGCCGCGAGACTGAACTGATCGCCGACCACCTGGTGTACTGAGATGCGGCTCCGTCGTCACAAAGGCCAGGAAGAGAGCTCGGCCATCGACCTCGCGCCGATGCTCGACTTCGTGCTGAACCTCCTGATCTTCTTCATCATCACCGCGGTCTTCGTGAAGGAGACCGGTTTTCTCGTCCAGAGGCACGGCGGCGGCGTTGCGGGCGCGGCTGCCGGGGAGAAGTCCGCCGGCAGCATCTCGATCGTCATCAACCGCGACAACGAGGTGATCGTCGATAATCGCATCGTCGATGCCCGCGCCGTGCGCGCCAATGTCGAGCGCCTCCACGCGCAGAAGCCCGAGTGGGGAGCCATGGTCACCACTTCGCCGGACATCGAGACGGGGCTGCTCGTCCAGGTGATCGACCAGGTGCGCCTGGCCGGCGTCCACAACGTCTCGGTCGGAACGTCGTCGAGGTAAGCCATGCAGTCACGGCGTCACGCATCCCACGAAGGCGAGGAACACAGCATCGATCTCGCGCCTATGCTCGACTTCGTCCTGAACCTGCTCATCTTCTTCATCATCACGACCTCGTTCGTGCGCGAGAGCGGCACCTCGGTGGTGCACCCCTTCGCGGAGACCGCCGAGGCCCAGGCCAGCGGCAACATCCTGGTCGCCGTGCGCGCCGACGGCGAGGTCTGGATGGACCGCCGCCAGGTCGACCTCCGCGAGATCCGGCCCACCATCGAAAGGCTGCATATCGAGAGGCCGGAAGACACGGTGATCGTAGTCGCCGACAAGGCCGCCAAGGCCGGGCTGGTCGCCGAAGTGATGGACGAGATCCAGCTCGGCGGAATCCGCGAGGTCGCGCTCGGCGCGACAGCCCCGAGCGCGGACTGAGGGTCAAGCCTTGCTGCGTTTCCCCATCGCCTTCGTCCTCGGCACGGCGCTCAGCATGGGCATCTTCATGGTGCTGCACCTGCTGACCAACGTGCGCACCGACCATGGCGAGGCCGTGGCGGTGGCGAAGATCGACTTCGTGAAACTCCGCCGCGAGGTCCAGGTGGAGGAGAAGAAGCGTGAGAAGGTCGAGCGCGTGAAACCCGAGCAGGCGCCCTCCCTGCCGACCATGGCCGTGGCGGAAGAGGAAGGCGTCAAGCTCGGACTCGATGTCGCGGCCATCGCCGCGGGGCTCGGCGCCGAGTTCGGTTCGGCCGGCGGAGGCGGCGGCGACGGACGCGGAGTCCCGGGCGGACTCGGCTTCGGCGGCGGCATGTCGGACCGCAGCGCCCTGCCGCTGGTGCGCGTGGAGCCCCAGTATCCGCCCCAGGCCGCCAAGCGCGGTCTGGAAGGCTGGGTCCAGCTTCGTTTCACGATCACCACATCCGGCTCGGTGGCCGACGTGGCCGTCGTCAAGTCCAGCAACGCCGTTTTCGAGCGCGCGGCCGTCGATGCGGTCCGCAAGTGGAAGTACGAACCCCAGATGCAGTCCGGCACCGCCATCGTCACGCCCGGCGTGGACGTGGTGCTGCGCTTCAACATGGAGAGCTGAGCATGAACACCCTTCGCCCTATCGTCCCGGCATCCGCGTCGAATCCGAAGCACCGCGCCGTTTCGCGCGACGGCGGGGCCGTCCTGCTCGCTTTCCTGTGCCTGGGCGCGTTGACGATCGCTGCCCCGGCGGCCCGCGCCAGCGACTCGCCGCCGCCCGCCGCTGCTGCGCAGCCGGCCGCTGCGCAGCCGGCCGCCGCGGTGAACTCCACCGTGGCCGAGCGCCTGCTGCTGGCCAACAACTATCTTGAGAAGGGCCGCTTCGACGACGCCCTCGACACGGTGGACGAACTCACCCACCTGCGAAAGCTGAAGCCGGTGGACCATGCCCAGATCCACCGCTTCCGCGGCTACATCCTCATCGCCAAGGGCGACACCGACGGTGGCGGCCGCGAGTTCGAAGCGGCGCTGGCCCAGAACGCCCTCGAGGAGAGCGCCCGCCAGGGCATGATCTACACGCTCGCGCAGATCCACACCCAGGCCGGAAAGTTCGACAAGGCCCGCGAACTGCTCGACCGCTGGTTCGCCACGGCCGTCGATCCCAAGCCCGAGGCCTTCTTCCTGAAGGCGATGATCCTCGTCCAGCAGGAGGACTTCCGCGGAGCCCTCGAACCGGCGCGCACCGCCGTGGCGCGAAGCCCCCAGCCCCGCGAAAGCTGGCTCCAGCTGCTTGCCTCCGTGCAGTTCCAGCTCCAGGACTACGCGAATCTTGCCGACACGCTGCGCCAGCTCGTCGCGGCGGCGCCGGGCAACAAGCGCTACTGGGTACAACTGGCCACCGTGGAGAACTCCCTCGGCAAGGACGAGAGCGCCTTGGCCACCCTCGGGGTGGCCCACGTGGGCGGCCTGCTGAACGACGACCGCGAGTATCGCCAGCACGCCCGCCTGTGCTTCGTGAGGGAGATGCCCCAGGACTGCGCCGCTACGCTCGAAGAGGGCATGGCCGCCGGCATCGTGAAGCGCGACGCCGAGGCCTATCGCCTGCTGGCCAACTGCTACATCGCGGCGAGGGAGAATGAGCGGGCCCTGGGGCCTCTGGCCAAGGCCGGCGAACTCTCCGAGGACGCTAACAGCTTCCTTCTCCTCGGCCAGCTCGAACTCCAGAAGGAACGCTTTGCCTCGGCCCGCGATGCGCTGGGAAAAGCGAAGGCCAAAGCCAAGCCCGAGCAGAAGGGCTCCATCGAACTGCTGATCGGCGTGGCCGAACTCGGCTCCGGCCGCTTCGACGACGCCGAACGCGCCTTCCGCGTGGCCCAGGTGGACGAGAAGACGCGCAGCGCCGCCGACAGCTACCTGAAGCACCTGGAACAGAAGCGCGCGCTTCGCGACCTCCTGCAGGAGCCGGCCGCAGTGGCGGCCGAGGGCGGCGGCGAGCCGGTCTCGGACGCCGGCGCCCTTGGGAACGCTTCGCGGCTCTGATCGGCTGCACGCCTTGGACCGGCCGCACGCCTCGGACCAGCCGCGTGCGCGTCAGTGCGCGACGCGGGCTTCGCGCTGTCCGCTTTTCCTTCGCGCCGGCGGCAGGGCCGGGGGCTCGCCGCTCGCCCGCGTCATCACCGTGCGCACGAAGGTCCAGAACTGCTCGGTCGAATCGAAGGCAACCTGGTCGCCCGAGGTCACGTGTTCGATGCGGCCGCGGAAGAGCCCGGACTGGGGTCCGGCGTCGGCGCTGAACTGAAGGACGAAGGCCTTGCGCAGGGGAAAGCCCCGTCGGGTGGAATCCTGATCGAGATTGGACCGCTTGTTGGTTCTGATCATGGGGGCAGCATGCACCCGCCAGGCCCGGCGGGTCTTTGAGGAACCCTTGAAATGGTCTTGAAACAGGGCCCCCCGCAAGGGCCTTGCTGCGGGCGCGGACAAGGAGGCATGATCCCGGGCCAGCCACCATGACGACCGGGCCCAGAGACGAAAACATCCTGTCCTTCGAGGGGTTCCACCTGGACCTGGCCGGCCCCGAACTGCGCCGCGATGGCCGCGTGGTTCCCTTGAGGCCGAAGAGCCTCGCCCTCATCAGCTATCTCGCCGGCCGTCCCGGACAGCTCGTTCGCAAGGAAGAACTGGTCGAGGCCGTGTGGGGCGGAACCGCCGTCACCGACGCCACGCTTTCCAGAACCCTGTTCGACGCCCGCGAAGCCCTCGGCGACGACTCGCGCGAGCCGCGCTTCATCGAGACCGTCCACCGCATCGGATTCCGCTTCCTCGGCCTTCCTCCCTCTCCCGAAGACAACCCGACCGCCCCAGCGGTCCCTCGCCTGGTCGGACGCCTGGGCGAGCTGCGGCGGCTTCACGAACTTCGAGCCCTGGCCGACGCGGGCAACCGCCAAGTCGTTTTCCTCGCGGGAGAACCCGGCATCGGCAAGACCACGGTGCTCGAGGCTTTCCTTCGCAACGGCCACTCCACTGCTTCCTCGCCGCGCGCTGACACGCCGGCGGCCAACGGCGCCCTCGTGGCCAGGGGCCAGTGCATCGAGCACTACGGCAACGCCGAAGCCTACCTTCCCCTGCTCGACGCTCTCGGCGAGCTCTGCCGCAGCGCCGCGGCCGACACGGTGGTGCCGGTGCTGCGCCGCGAGGCGCCCACCTGGCTGGCCCAGCTTCCCTGGCTCATCGACGACGCCGACCGCGCCGAGCTCGACCGCGAACTGCGCGGCGTCACCTCCGCGCGCATGCTGAGGGAGCTGGCCCAGGCCCTGGAGACGATCTCGCGCCGGCACCTGCTCATCGTGGCCCTGGAGGATCTTCACTGGAGCGACGCCGCTACGGCCGACCTCCTCGCTTTCCTTGCGAGGCGCACCAGCCCGGCGCGCCTGATGGTGCTCGCCAGCTACCGGCCGGTGGACGCCGTGCTGTCGGAGAACCCCATCCGCTCGGTGCACCACGAACTGCAGCGCCAGGGCCGCTGCCAGGACATCGCCATCGAGGCCCTGCCCGAGGACGATGTGGGCGAACTCGTGGCGAGGCGCTTCGACGCTGCGCCCTTCGCCGGCGAACTCGCCGTCGTCGTGCACCGGCGCACCGAGGGCAACCCTCTCTTCATCGTCTCCATGCTCGAGGACCTCGTTTCCCAGGGACGCATCTCTTCGGCCACCGAAGGCTGGCAGCTCGGCGGCCGCATCGCCGACATCGAGGGCAGCGTTCCCGACGGGCTGCTGAAAATGGTGCACACGCTGTGCGATCGCCTCGAAGCCGGGGAACGCGCCGTCGTCGAGGCAGCCAGTGTCGTGGGGGCTTCGTTCTCCGCAGCAGCCGCCGCCGCGGCCCTGGAGAAGGACCTCGTGGACGTCGAGGAACTCTGCGAGGAGATGGCCAGGCGGGGCGTCTTCCTGGACCGCAGCGGTCCGACGTCCTGGCCCGACGGCACCTCGGCCAGTTCGTACACCTTCCGGCACGCGCTCTACGGCGACGCCCTCTACAACGGCATCCCGGCCGCGCGCCGCCGCCGTCTCCACGAAAGAGTGGGACGCCGCCTGGAGAGCGCCTTCGCGGCCGACCCGGCGAGCGCGGCCGGCATCCTCGGTCGCCACTTCGAGGAAGCCGGCGACCATGCGCGCGCGGCCCACCACCTGCGCCAGGCCGCCGAGGTGGCGGCGCGCCGCGGTGCCCCTCGCGAAGCCCTCGCGCTGATCGCCCGGGTGCGAACCCATCTCGAACACCTGCCGGAAAGCCCCGCGCGCACGGTCGAGGAACTGATGGTCGAGATCGCCGCGGGGCCCGCCCTTGCGGCCATCCAGGGCTACGCCTCCGTCGAAGTGCAGCAGGTCTTCGCCAGGGCCCGCGAGCGATGCCGCGCCCTCGGCGACGGCCCCCAGCTCTTTCCCGTGCTGTGGGGGCTGTGGGCTTTCTGGTGCGTGTGCGGCCGCAACAACGAGGCCCTCGAACTCGCCAGGGAAGTCTTCGCCCTGGCCGAGCAGAGCGGCGACCGCGACCTGATGCTCGAAGGGCACCATGCGATGTGGGTCACCCGCTTCTTCCGCGGCGACATCGGCGAAACCGGCCGCCACCTGGACGCCGGTCTCGCCCTCTACGACCGCAGCCAGCACCACGCCCACGTGATGCTCTACGGGCAGGACCCGGGCGTGGTGGGCCTCAGCTATCGCTGCCTGGTGCGCCAGGCCCAGGGGCGCGAGCGCGAGGCCGACGCCGAAAGCGTGGCCGCCATGGAACTCGGCCGCAGCCTCGGCCACCACGTCAGCACCATCTTCGGGGTCGGCTTCATGGGCTGGATGCACATGGAACGAGGCGACGCCGCGCGCTGCCGGCCGCTGGCCGAAGAAGTGCTGGAGATCGCCTCCACCAACGGCCTCGCCTTCTGGCAGGCCCACGGAACCTGGATCGTCTCGAGGTCGGTGGCCGCTACCGACCCTGCCAGCGGCATCGCCGGCATGCGCGCCGCCATCGAGGCCCTCCGCGCCATCGGCGCCAGGATGGGCATCCCGGCCTACCTGGCCACGCTGGCCCGCGTCGTCCTCAGCACCGGAAACGTGGAAGAAACACGCCGTCTTCTCGACGAAGCCCGGGCCATCGGCGACGAGACGGGCGAGTGGCTGGGTCGTGCGGAGATGCTGAGGGTTTGCGGTGACCTCGTGCTGGCCTCGGGCGCCGACGGAGACGCCGCGGAGACAAAGAAAAGCGCCGAAGGTTACTACCGGGAGGCGCTCGCGGTAGCCGGGCGCCAGGAGGCCACGCGGCTGGAACTGCAGTCCGCCCTCGACCTGGCGCGCTTGTGGGAAGCCCCCGAGCATCGCGCCGACGCGGCCGCCCTGCTCGGACCCATCCTCGAAAAACTACCCGCCGACGAAGCGTATCCCGAGGTGGTGGAAGCGCGTTCCTTTCTAATGGCCTGATGGACCGATGGCCTGATCGCGCCGGCGCTCCGTCGTTCCGCGCTTCACGGGATCCGCCACCGGCCCGCGCCGCCGGGCGGTCGATAGACGCATCAACTAGCGAGGAAGTCGCTCCGTCAGGAAGCGGTCGAGGGCGTTGGCGAAGCGCTGGCGGTCGGCCTGGCCGATGGGCGCCGGTCCTCCGCTCACCAACCCGTCGCTGCGCAGTTCGGTGAGCAGGTCGCGGGCCGCCAGCGCCTGGCGGACGTTGTCGCGGGTGTAGAGTTCTCCCCTGGGATTGAGCGCGAAGGCCCCGGCTTCGACGGAGTCGGCGGCAAGCGGAATGTCCGCGGTGATCACGAGGTCGCCCGCCGCCAGCGAGGCCACGATGTGGCGATCGGCCACGTCGGCCCCGTCTGCTACCCGCACCGACGTGATCCCCGGCGACGAGTCCGGCGTGCGCAGCAGCCGATTGGCCACCAGCGTCATCGTACAGCCCACCCTCGCGGCGGCCCGGAACAGGATCTCCTTCACGACGGCCGGACAGGCGTCGGCATCCACCCAGATATGCATACGGCGACCGGACCGTATCAGACCCAACGGGGAGGCGAACTCGGCGAGGACGTCCTCCTGCCCTCTCAGGGAGTGCACACCAAGGACGTCACGGCCATCGTCGCCGTCGCGGGCTCGAACGTCGGCGTCGCCGCCGCCTCCACGTCGAACTGGAAGTCCGCCGGGGACAGCCCCGTGTCGTTGGTCACGTAGTTGCAGCTCGCGATGTCGCCCGGCGCCTGGAAGCCCGCGTCCACGATCAGCGACTCCTTGACCGTCCTCCGGGTCTCGTTCTCGAAGAAGGACACCAGCCCGCCCGTCACCAGGGACGTGCACTGCACCGAACCGCCGCTGCCGGCGAACCCGCCGTCGGCGTTGGCGTAGCTCAGCACATAGGTCAGCGCGCCCAGCTTCACCGTGTTGGTCACGCCGATCTTCAGCGTGCAGTTGATGGTGAAACCCGAGCAGTTCGGATCGCAGACGCCGCCGGATGCGTTGGCAGCGCCGAGGTCGCATAGCTCGGGACCGCCGCCCGGGCCGCTCGTGCAGGAGGCATCGTTGCAAACCACGCCGTCGCCGCAGATTGCCACCTTGCAGGTGCCGGTGCAGCGGTCGTTCGGGTTCTGGTTGCCGTCGTCGCAGACTTCCTGGGGAAGGTTGTTGACGATGCCGTCCCCGCAGAACTCGCGTTCGCAGTTCTCGGTGCAGCCGTCGAGATTCTCGAAGTCGCCGTCGTCGCACGTCTCGCCGTTGGCGGGGTCGGTGGTGCTGTCCCCGCAGATCGGAAGCACGCAATCGAGGCGGCAGGCGTTCGCGGTCGTGTCGGAGTTGGCCGGGCCGTTGTCGCACTCCTCGCCTTCCTGGAGGATGCCGTTGCCGCAGACCGGGTCGCTCGGGAAGGCCAGGTCCAGGAGCAGGGGAACCTGAAGACGGCCCTGGCGGAACACGCAGGCCTGGTACTGAACCAGGCCGGCGCCGAGATCGAGGGGGTAGGGACAGTCTTGGCCGTAGCCCATGGCCGCGAAGTCGGCGATGGCGCAGGGCCGCGGCATCCCGGACAGCCATGCCTTGTAAGCGCGATAGACCTTGCGATCCACCGAGGAGTCGAGGGTGCCTGCGCCGTAAGGGGGAAGCTGTCCGCGGCAATCGACACCGACCGTCGAGCCCGACTTCTCACCCTGGAGAAGGCAGCGAAGCCGTGTCCGCAGCTCGCGGATCACCATTTTGGAGGCTTTCTTGGGGATGGCCCGCACGCATTCGGCTTCGGCGCCGCGCGACGATTTCACTTCGGCGGGATACCACAGGGCGACGAAGCGCCCGACGCTTTCACTCCCGAGGTTTTCGACGCAGGCGGCGAGGGTCTCTGCGCTGAACACACTCCCCTCTTCTGCGCAGGGCCCGGGGTAGCTCAGCAGTCCCCAGTTCGCACCGGCGCAGGAGGATTCGATACGAGCGCGAAGACGGGAGGACGCCTCGTCCAATTGGGCCCGCAGGGAGGACGCGGTCCCGTCGCCCAGGCAGTCGGCCTGCGAACCGCCGTAGCCGGAAACCACACCGTCCAGGCAGCCCTGTCTTGCGCGGATGGTGGCGGCCACCCACTCCGTAAGGCCGGTTTCGATGCCGCCGCGACAGCGGATCTCGAAAGAAGTCGCCGCGGATGCGGTGGAGGCGCCCAGCAAGACGGCGCACGCCACAGCGATGCCGCAGGCGACCGCGACCGCGATTGCGAACGGCGCGTAAGCGCGCACGGGCAGCGAACGATGGCCATTTCGGCCGCCAATTTCAGTGTTCGACATGACGCTGTCCCTCGTCGGACGTGCCCTGGGCTGGAAACGCCCCCGGCGGGATCGGCCATGCCGACCCCGCCGGGGTTTTAGGAAGCGAAGGGCCGAGGCCCGCTCGCTCAGTCCTTGGAGCCGTAGGTGGCCGCGTCGTTCTTCTTGGGGGCAGTGAACGTGGACTGGAAGCAGGTGCTCGTCATGCCGTTGTCGATGACGACCTGCGAGACCACGTTGTTGCTCAGGGGCAGCGCCGGCGACTCGAAGTTGCCGACCTTGCTCTTGGCCTTCACCTGGACCTGGGCCTTGCCGTCCACGCCGCTCTTCAGCTTGATCTGCGCGATGCCCTCGACGTCACCCTTGAACTGGAAGCCCGTCGTTCCCGTGGCCTTCCAGCAGGGCTTTCCATCGCAGGTTCCCGCCGCCGGGACGTCCGAGCCGCGCACCAGCTCGCCGCCGTCGTAGAGGCACCAGCTGTAGGTCTCGCCACTGTCCAGGGGCGTGCCGAACTCGCTCGGCAGGGTCGCCGAGCCGCTCTTCCACTGGAACTGGCCCTGGTCCTTGGTGTTGTCGGCGTCGTTCTTGAACTTGAGCTGGGACTTGCCGGAAGCGAAGGGCAGCTTGCAGCCGGTCGCCGGCGTGGCGGAGCAGGATCCCGAGGGGACGCAGTCGCCCACCGTCACACCGAGCGTCGGCGCGATGGGATCGGGCGGCACGTCCGCGTTCGACGCGTCGTCCACGTTGAGCGAGAAGTCGCCGGCCACCGGCGCGGGGTCGGCTGCGTTGTTCACCTTGAAGTAGCAGGTCGCGAACAGCGCAGGTCCGGTGAAGCCGGTCGAGTCGGCGTAGCCCACCACGACGTCGTTGGCGACATCGTCCGCATCAACGTCGGTGAGGCCGGCGGGGGCCACGGTGCAATCGACGATGTCGCCGAGGGCCGCGGCCGCCGCGTAGCCGGCCGTGATCTGGAGGGCGCCGATCGTCTCCGTGCTGGTCACGGAGATCTCGACGGGGCAGAGCTTGCCCTGGGCCAGGGCGGTGGACGGTGCGGCCAGCACGAAGGCCGCGCCGAGGCCGGCGAGCACGGTGCCGACCGGGAGGTTCAGGGAGCGGGCTCGGATGCCGCCTGCAGTAAATTTCGACATGTTATCCTCTCTTTCTTTCTAACGTTGGTGACTGGTGATCGGGGTGGAAGCGTTGTTGAACCGGCGGCGCTTCGTGGCGGATGGTCCGAGCCCTCCCGGACGGCGGCCGCGAGGCCGCCGTCCGGGAAGTACCATGTCACGAGTCGCTGCCAGGCCGTCGCTGCCTACGGGGTCTGGTCGGGGTAGCCGAGCGGGCTGAGACCCGGGTCGAGCACACCGCTGGCGATGTTGTTGGCGCCGTCGTCGAAGGTCGCCGTCGTGTTGATCTTGTCGGTCGCGTCCGTGCCTCGGATGATGCCGTTGGTCGCGGTCTCGGTGAGGCCGGGGTTGTAAAGCCACACGTTGTTGAACGCGAGGTCGTCCGACCCGTTGATGCCCCGGATGGTGCCCGTGCTCGCCTCCGAACGGATGCCGTAGCTCTTGCCGCTGGTCTGGATCACGTTCCACATGTTCATCCCGGTCAGCGTGCGCAGCGAGATGCCGCCGCCCGATGTCGGCGTCGCCGGGTTCATCAGCACCGTGATGTTGGCGTGATTCGGCTTGGAGATCGGCGTGAAGGCTCCGACGCTGTCGCTGTTGTCGCACTCGAAGCCCTTGTCGCCGTCCGCGCCCTGGATGGCCAGGCCAAACTGGATACCGCCCGACCAGCCGAAGTCGCTGTCGAAGTTGTCGGCGAGGCAGTTGGTGGCCACGAAGTGGTCGCCCACGGCCGAGCCGCCGAAGAACTCCATCCCGTCGTCCAGGCTGTTGTTGGTCTGGACGTAGCTGATCTTGGTCGGGTAGTCGCAGCCGTAGATGGTCAGGCCGTTGGTGTCGTCGCCCATGCCGTTCTGGTCGAAGCCCGGGTTGTCGATCACCAGGTATTCGATCTGGCCGCAGTCCCAGTCGGTGATGCCGCTGTCGTTCGGGCTGCCGTAGAACACGGTGCCGTCGATGCCCTCGACTTCGGCGTCGCAGCTGGTGGCATCGTCGCAGGTGTTGTTGATGCCGAAGCCGGTCACCACCAGGCCGGACCACTGGCCCTGGGCGCCGCCGTTGTCATTACCGCCCACCCAGGCATCGAAGGAGATCTGGGAATCCAGGACGACCGGATCTTCCTTGGTGCCGTTGATGGTGATGTCGGAGCCGCGGCTGATCACGAGGGCCTCACCCGAGCCGGCCAGCACCAGCGTTCCCTGCTCGATCACGAGATGGGTCTCCACCGGGTTGACGTAGCCGCCGGGCGGAACACCGTTGACAACCTTCAGGCCATCACCGTCG
>JBHEPB010000088.1:0-43896 GCA_046260515.1 Binatia bacterium | reverse complement strand
ACCACCCGCCACGTCGCGGCTCCACGAAAAAAGGCCGGCCCCGCTTGCGCGGGACCGGCCTTCTTCCTTGCGGCGACCGCTGTCGCCGCCATGGTTCACGTCACGGCGTGGGGCACCTTACGTAGATGCACTTGCCGAAATTCGTGCACTGGGTGTTGCTCGTGCAGGCACCGCCGTCGTTGGTCCCGCCGAAGCACACTCCGGCCGAAGGGCCGCAGGGGCAGTCCGTCGGCCCGCAGTTGACGGTGTCGTCGTTGTTGAAGGGCGGGTTCGCCACGTCCGGGTCGTGCTGGCAGCTGCCGCCGGGGCAATCGAGGTTGGTCGTGCAGAGCCCGCCCGCGTTGGTGCCGCCCTGGCAGGAGTTGGTCAGGTTGCAGTCGCCGTTCAGGTTGGCGCAATCGACGTTCTCCCACGCGGGAGTGTTGTCGATCATGGCGTTCACCCATTCGACGATGGTCACGCCGGTGCCGACCGCGTTGGTGCTTTTGGTCTCGGTGTACACCTTGTCCGAGCCGAACATCGTGTGGCGGCTGCCGGCGCCGGTGAAGTACCGGTAGTTGTCGTTCATCGCGTCGGCGCGAGTGAAGTTCTCCGCCTTGAAGTCCCTCATGCAGGCGTTCCACTCGCAGGCCGACTCCCACCAGCTTCCCCAGTCGGTGAGGAAGTTCCCCGGCGGGACGGGCTTGCGCATGGTGTCGAAGAACTGGATCTGGCTGCCGCTGCCGCCGTCGAAGGACGCGTCGTAGTTGGCGAAGCGGGCGTTCGGGTACGCCTGGGCCAGCCCGTCGATGAGGTCCACCAGCGACAGGTTCTGGACGGGCAGGATCACGCCCGGCAGGTCCTCGGGGAAGTTCTTGTCCACGCCCCAGTTGCCGATGAAGTCGTCGAGGAAGCCCTGCGTGATGACACCGACGCCGGCGTCGCCGAGCACCGCATGGTCAGCGTTCGGCCAAACGTCCTTCATGAGCCAGTAGGAGTTCATGATGGCGCCGTAGGAGCCTGCGCTGGAGCCGGTCGAGAAGACGCGGTCGGGGTCAACGAAGTGCTCACGGGCGAATTTCTCGGCCAGCGCGGCGTTGACGCGGCCGTAGTGGCGGCCCTGCTGGCCCGGACCGTAGCTCTTGAACCTGTCCCCCCAGTGCACGTCGCAGGTGCAGTAGGTGACGAACACGATGTTCCAGTCGGCGAAGGGGTTGCTCGGGTTGTTGTAGTCGGCGAAGCCGGTGGTCGATCCGTCGGGGCTATCCGCGAGGGTGGCGGTGCGGGAGCAGGTGCTGCCCGGCACGTCGTAGCAGGAAGTCTTGTCCCAGCAGGCGCCGCCGCCCTGGTAGTACATGAGCACGTTGTTGCTGGTGCCCTTGCGCGCGAAGTACATGTAGGGGTCGCCGTCCACGCAGGACGGGGTCAGATCGACCTTGCCGTAGGGAACCACCGAGCAATCGGCATTGGTGGCGCAGGCGGCGCCGCTGCCGCCCTCGCACACGTTGGCCGTGCACAGCGTGGGCTCGATGGTCTGGAAGGTGGTCGGGTAGTTGGGGGCCGTGGTGGTCAGCTCCACGAGGTCGGCCTCGATGCTGGCGGCGGCCGAGGTGACCGTCATGCCGGCGCCGGTCAGGAACTTGGCGCTCGCGTCGCCGATCTTTTCGTTCATCTTGGCTTTGCCGGGATCCTTGGTGGCGTCCTTGATGTACTTGCCGCGGGCCTTCATGGCGGCGGCGATGTAGTCGGTGGCGGCGGTGAAACCGGGTTCGCCGGCGATCAGCGCGACGGCGTCGTTGACGGCGGTGGAGGCCTCCGTCGATGTGGACGTTGATTCGTCGCAGGTGGCGTTCTTCTTGACGGCCTTCGCTTCTTCCTTGACCCAGGTCTTGTCGAGCTTGGCGAAGGCCTTGCCGATGGCTTCATCGCGGGCCGTCATGTCGGCGGGGTACTTGGCCCACGCCTTGCCGACCGACTTCGCGTACTTGCCGAGGCCGGACTGCTTCTTGCCGACGCATCCGTTGCCGGGATAGCCGGCGGCCTCGGCCGTCGACGCAAAGGCCAGGCCGGCGACGAGCGCCATGGCCATGACCGGTTGGAACTTCGTGATTCTGAGCATCTCGATCCTCCCGCGAAAGTAGTGGTGAAACGGTCGGCGGAACCGCGGCGCGGCCACTTGCTGCGCCGCCCCCGTGATCGTTCGGACCTTAGGCCCCGCCCCGAGGCCAAGTCAACGCGACGACGCTCGTTCTTCGGCTTTCACGTCGCGGAAAACACGCGCGCGTCACGCGCTGCGTCATTCCATGTAGCCGAGCGCGCGCAGTCTCTCGTCGCCAAGTGGATCGCTGACGATACGTGCAGCGGCGGCAGCGGTAATACGCTTCCAGGCCTCCATGTTGGACGACTGCAGCGAAATCAGCGCGCTCCTGCTCACTCCTTCGAGGACGGTATGTCCGAATCCGGCCGCGGCCTCGGTGCCGAGGTTGTCCGGCCGAAGGCCCACGAGGCGCAGCGGCGCAGGTTCGGGGCCGCGCAGCGGCAGGGGGCGTCCGGGCGTGAAATCCTCGTCGCGGGTGCACGACAGAAGCCACAGCGAGGTCGCCGTCGCGAACGACCCGCAGCCTCGCGCGCGGCGTTCGCCCTGCTCGAGAATCATCTCGTCGGCGGGCACGGCACGTTCGGCGAGCTTGGGCAGCCCCTTGCCGGCTGCCACCTGCGCCAGCGAATCGCCGTGCATTACCAGCGCCGAGGCATCGACGCCGGCCATCTCGAGCAGGCTCGGCATCAGGTCGAGCAGAGCGACCGGTTCGGCGACCCGTCGCGGCGTGGCTGCCGGCGTACGCAGGATGAAGGGGACGCGCGCCACTTCCACGTGGCCGGGCGGGTGATGGCGCCACAGCCCGCCGTGCTCGCCGAGAAACTCGCCGTGGTCGGCGACCACGGCGACCACGGCGCGCTCGAGGTCACCGCGCGCTTCCAGGCGATCGAGGAAGCCGGTGAGAGCGACGTCGTTGGCCGCAATCTCCGCGTCGTAGAGAAGGCGGCGCGCGGCGGCGGTGGGGCGTTCGAGCCAGGCCGCGTCCACGGCGCGGTCGCGCGCGATCTCCTCGCCGGCCTCGGCGGCGCTTAGGTCGGGCCTTGCGACGGGATCGTAGGGGCCGTGGGGATCGAGGACGTGGACGTAAGCGAAGTAGGGCCGCCCCCTCTGGCGCGAGATCCAGGTCTCCAGCGGAGAGTCGGCCGCAAGCAGGTCGGCAGCGCGACCGCCGAAGCTCTCCTCGTCGAAGACCACGTCGAAGCCCTGGGCCAGGCCGGCGTAGCGCCCCGCGTTGCCGTTCTGCAGGAAGGACGCGGTGGCGAAGCCACAGGCGCGCAGGGCCTCGGCCAGGGTCACGTAGCGGTCCGAAAGAGCGTCCGAGAAGTCCCAGGTCCCCGTCGCGCTCGGCAGCAAGGACGTCATCATGGAAGGAACCGACGAGCGGGTCTGGGTGGACTGGGCGAAGGCCCGCTCAAAGACGACGCCGGAGGCGGCGAGGCGTTCGTGGCCCGGCACCGGCACGGGCCCTCCGTACAGCGAGAGCCGGTCGGCCCTCAGTGCGTCCTCCAGCAGCAGCACAAAAGGTTTGGTGTGCTCGTCGCCGGCGCGGGGACGGACCAGGGGCGAACTCCAGAGGGCAACCGCGTCGCGGCTGCCGCGCACGGCCAGCGACACGACCACGCGACGACCGGTCCAGGGCGCGAGTTCGAGGGCAAGGTCTTCCCACGGCGCCGACTTCACGAGGCGCTTGGCCAGCACCGTGCGGGCCTCGCCGTCCTGCACGGCCACTTCGAACTCGGCGATACCGTCTCCGGCCAGGAGCGCGAGGCCCGTTTCCAGGACGGGATCGGCGGCGGGCACGTCCACCTCGAAGGTGAGGGCGGTCGGCGGTTTCATCCAAAGCACGCTGCGCAGCTCGCTGCCGCGAGCCTCGTGCGTGGCGCCGTGGGAAGCGCCGGCGAAGCGCGCCGCGGGGGGCAGCACGCGCAGCGCACGGATCTCCAGTGGCGCTTCGCCGCGCGTGGCGATGAAGAAGCGCCTCAGCGCCGCGCCGCTGGCGATGCCACGCGCCAGGGCGTCGGCCGCATTGACGGCGTAGGTGTGGACGCGGCCGTCGCCCACGAGCTCGACACGGGCGTTGTTGCGGCGAAGCCGCGGGGCGTCGGCCTCGTCGCTCCAGCCGAGCAGGAGATGGCCGGGCGCGGTGGTGACGACCTCGAGTTCGATGGTGCCCACGCTCTCGCGGACGAGCGCGAAGGCGGTGGTGGTGCGCACCTGTCCCGAGCGAAGCAGGAGGGCGCGTCCGGAGGTTTCCAGTTCGGTGTTCGCATCGACGGCTTCCAGCGGCGGCGACAGGCCTTGGGCTTTCTCGGCGCCGTAGTCGATGACGAAGAGGGGAGGGGCCGCGTCGTCGTCGGCTTCGCTGGTGACCGAGGCGGGCGCGATCTCGTCGAGCCGGGTCACGCCGCGCGAGGCGCAGGCACGGCGGATCGCCGCGAGGGCTTCGGCCTGGTAGTCGGCCGCGGCACGCGATCGTAGCCGGTCGCTGCGCGCGGCCAGGTCGGACGCGGTGGCGCGGATCGCGACGAGGTCGCCCACTTGGGCCAGAGCCGACGAAGGGGCGGCGAGGAGCAGAAAGCCCGACGAGAAGACGAAGCAGCGCATCGCGAAACGGCTGGACAAGCGCCGCGAAAGGGCTCCGGAAAGCGCTCTTCGCGCTTTGTTCGTTGCTCGGGGCTCTCCCATCTCTACGCGCGTCCGGCCCTGCCGCCGTGCCGTGTCTTCGGCAGACGGCCGGCAGGGGGACGCGATACGTACCCCGGACCTCGGCGGGGAAAAAGTGGAGGGCGGTCGAATCCGGTTGCTGGTCCGGGCGGCGGCGTTGCATCACCCCCCCCCGTGAGAGCAGCCCCCGGACTTCTTGAACCGCCGAGCGATGACGAGTTGTTCTCGCTCGCCGGCTTCCTCGTGGAACGACCCTGCGGAAGGCCCGCCCTTGGCCTCGAGCAACTCCACGGTTTCCTCACCGCCCTGCATTGCGTTCCCGGACCGCTGCCGCCGCGGGCGTGGTTGCCGGTGGTCTTCGGCGGCGACGTCGAGAGGGCCAGGGGACGAACGGGATCGGCGATGGTCGCCGTGGCGATGCGCATGAGCAACGAGATCGCGCGCTCCCTGTTCGACACCACCAACCAGGAGCACTACGCGCCGCTGGTCGCCTTTCCCGGAACCTGCGAGCAGGTCTCGGCGCGCTCCTGGTGCGACGGCTTCCTGGTCGGACTCGATCTCAAGTCGCGGGCCTGGGTGGAGCACATCGAGGAAGACGCCGGCATGCGCCGCGTGCTGTGTCCCATCATCGCCCTGTCCACGCGCTTCGGCGCGGTTCTGGAATCGGCGGGGCGCAGCCTCGAGGACGACGCCGACGAAGAGGAACTCGAGGAGATGCTGCCGTCGGCGGTGCTGGCCGCCTACAACTGGTGGCGCATCGGCAGCGCGCGGGGGAGCCTCAGCGAGCCGAACGCGATGGCCAGCGCCACCACCTGAAGCGCGAGCGCCAGCGGCACGCTGGCGGCCCCGGGCCCGTGCGACGAAGCCAGGGCCCAGATCAGCTGCGCGACCAGCGCAGCGAAGAACCCGTGACCTGCTGCCAGGGCCCCGAGCGCGAACGAGGCGCTGAGCACCGACCAGGGCGTCCACGGGCACACCGCCAGGCACCACAGCAGGCTCGCCGCCATCCAACCGGCGCGCGTGGCGACCACGCCGCGGAACAGGATCGCCTGCCCGAAGATCGACGCGATGCCGCCGGCCGCGATCCAGGCCGACGTCGTCATGCCGGCGGGTAGAGCTCCTTCGCGCAGCCTTTCGAGCATCGACGTGACGGCGCCGGCGGAGGCGGCATCTACCGCCGGGATCGGACCGCTTGCGGCCAGGGCCGCCGCGACCGCCAGCGTCACCAGCACCGAAGTGAGAGGCGGCGACGTCCTTTGCGGCAGCACCGGGCCGGTGCGGAACTCGCGGGCCATCGCCACGACGGCACAGGAGAGCAGGGCCAGCCCGCCCACCATCATCGAATGGGGCAGGTCGCGCACGAGGTCGGTGTTGCCGGCGCTGCCCCAGATCCCGGTGCCGCCCACGGTGAGCCACCACAGGAGGATGGCGACAGCGCACAGTCCCACGGCGCCCCAGCGCGTCGGCGACGACGTCGTATCGACGCGATCCAGTTCGCTGCCGGTCCGCATCAGCATGGCCGTCACGAACACGATGGTGCCGAGCACGCTGGCGATCACCTGCGGAAGGCTTCGGTAAACGTCGGCCGCCACGAGCAGTGGCCCTCCGAGGGGCACCGCGGCCGCGGCCACGGGGCTCACCTGTGCAACGACGACGGCAAGCGCCGCCGTGGCCGTGGCGGCCACCGGCAGGATGCGCATGGGCGCCGCCGATCCGCCGACCACGTCGTCCACCAGGCGCACCAGCCACAGGCCGAAGGCGATGGCCGAGGCGATGAAGAGGGGAAGGCCGAGCAGCCACCAGCCGGGCTCCTGGACGCCGCGCCAGCAGGCCACGGCCGCAGCGATCCCGGCCGTGGTCGAGGCCGAGATGGTCCAGGCCAGCCATTTCCCGCCGATGAGTTCGCCGCGCGAGATGCCGGCCGTCAGCAGCACTTCGAGGGTGCGTCGCGCACGCTCGCCGGGAAGCGAATCGGCCAGGGGACCGGTGAGCAGCGACACGGCCAGGATGGCGATGAGCAGGGATCGCCCGGGAAGGGCCAGCGGATTCTCGAAGCGCTTCACTTCCAGCTGCACCGGGCCGTCGATGGTCTCGAGGGCCGCGCGCATCGCCGGCGAAATGTCTTCGGCGACGACGACCACGGGATTCTCGCCGCGGATCTCGAAAGGAGAGTAGTCGGACAGCACCAGGCGCGACTGGAGCTCGGCCGGGATGGTACCGCGCACGAGCACCTTGGGCGGCGGCGGCGGCCCGGCTCCCCATTCGAACTCTTCGACGGGAAGCGGGAGTTCCGAAGACCGTCCGAACTCCGGCATCGCGAGTCTTGGAGTGTGGACGGCAGCGGCCGGCAGCAGCAGCACGGCCGAGACGGCGAGCAGGCGCAGGGCCTGGCGTCCGGTCATGTGGGTGCGGGTCTCGTAGCGAGAGACCGCCAGCAGTCGCTGTATCCTCACGCCGGGGGCTCCTTACAGGCACTCGCGGCGATGGAAGTCGGCGGCGACGGCCGCCGTCAGCGCCGCGCACACCAGAACCGCCACCCACGACGAATGCTGGTTGGCGAAGGCGGAGCCGAGGGACACCAGGGGCAGGTGACGTCCGATCGACGACTGCCAAAAGCCCAGCGAGATGAGGGCCATGCTGAGGGTGAGGGCCTGGGAGAGCGGCGCCGAGAATCCGCGCCCCGCGTTGGCGCGTGCCATCAGCGCGACGCCGATGGCCCCGCCCGTGACGGCGGCGAGGAAGCCGTCGAACATCCACAGCTTCATCTCCCTCAGCGCGAGCAGGGTATCGACGACCAGGAGGCTGACGACGAGGGCCGGGCCGAGCACGAGGGACAGGGCCAGAAGGCGCGCCACCGCGTGCACCCAGCGGGGAACGGGCAGGGCGAGATCGGTTTCGAGGACGCCGCTGGAGCGGTCGCGGTAGAGGGAGCCGGCGCCGATGACGACGCCGTAGAGCGCGAAGAGCAGGCCGACCACGCCGGCGATGTAGCCGGTGATGGGCCTCAGGTCCTCGCTGCGGCGCACGCGTTTCACCTGGGGAGGGGCTTCGAGGCGCCAGCGCTCCTGCACGAAGGTGCGCAGCGTGGATTCGGCTTTGTAGGTGAGGGGGCCGCCCCACGTGGAGCCGAGGATGTAGCGTCCGTTCTCGCGCCACACGGCGCGATCCGTGCGCCGGTCGAGCATCTTCGCCTTGGGATCGGGCGCCACGGTCACCTCGAAGCCGGCTTCGGCCAGCGGCGCGACCAGCGCGGGTTCGCTCACGTAGATGACGGGACTGTTCTTCCAGGCCAGCGTCGCAGCAGCGGTGACGAACATCGAAAGGGCCGTGAGAATGCCGGGCCACACCAGCGCTCTCACCACGAGGCCTTCGCGCAGCAGGCGCAGGATGACGCCGAAGGAGAGTCCGCCGATGGCGCGCAGGTTCGAAGGGGTCGCCCTGACCGGCGAGCCGAGGACGCTCGCCGGCGGCCCGGCGGTCGTGTCCGTGCTGTCGGTCATCGTCTCGTCCTCCTCTCCATCGCCTAGGCCGCCGTGTCGCGGGTCAGGCTCATGAAGGCGTCGCCGAGCTCGTCGGTCCCGGTGGAACTGAGCAGGGATTCCACGGAGCCTTCGGCGACGATACGGCCTCCCGACATCACACCGATGCGCGAGCAGAGGGCCTCCACCTCGCCCATGATGTGGGAGGAGACGATCACCGCACGGCCTTCTCCGGCCAGGCCGCGGACGAGATCGAGGACGTCGCGGCGTCCGCCCACGTCCAGGCCGTCAGTGGGCTCGTCGAGGAGAAGCAGGGGCGGATCGTGGACGAGGGCACGGGCCAGGACCACCCGCCTCTTCATGCCGGTGGACAGGGCCGTGCAGGGCGTGAAGGCGTAGCGGGTGGCTCCGAGCCGGTCGAGGAGGTCGCCGGCGCGGGCCGCCGCTCCCTTGATGCCCTGGATCTCGCCGAACAGGCGCACCGTCTCGTGAGGGGTGAGGCGCTCGGGCAGGCCGGCTTCCGCCGGCACGTAGGCCATTCGGGACCGGGCATCCACGGGATTGCGAATCGCATCGACCCCGTCCACTTCGATGCGGCCGCGGTCGGGGCGAAGCAGAGTCGCGAGCAGGCGAAGGGTGGTGGTCTTGCCGGCCCCGTTGGGACCGAGCAACCCGTAGATTTCGCCCTTGCGCACGGTGAGGTTGAGCCCCTGCACCGCTTCCACGCGGCCACGGGAGCCGTCCACGAAGGCGCGGGCGAGGTCCTCGGTGACGAGCATCGCGGGAGTGTAGCCGGGCAGCCTTGTCCTTCCAATGGGACGCCGCGCCGGGGCTTGGGTTGCGACTTGCTCCGCCGAAGTCCGCTGACATCATGCCGCCAGCTTTGACGGGAGAGTCCGGGCCTTACCGTTCGCGCCGGGCTTCTTCATCCCCCGCGATCCGGCCGAGGCGCTGGTCCCGTTGCTGGCCTCTTCTTCGTGAAGCCGTCGCGCACATCAGGGTATCCCTCCTTCGCTTTCGCCCTCCGCCTGGGCGCGTTCCTGGGCCGCCATCGCTTCCTTGCGGCCCTGCTCGCCGCCGACGCGGCGACGAAGATGGCCGCCTTCGAGTTTCTTCCCCACGATCGCGCGGTTTCGGTGCTTCCCGGTGTCCAGTTGTACCTTGCCGTGAACGACTGGGGCGTGATGGGGGGAGTGCAGGGCATCGGCGCGGTGACCGCCAATCCGTCCTACACGTTGGCGCTGGCGGTCGGGCTCCTGGTCTTCGCCTTCGCGATCCATCGCCTCGGCGCGTCCGGCCTCGGCCTCGGGCGACGCCTTGCCGTCGGCACGGCCGTCTTCTTCGCGGTGGCCTGCGCCGCCCAGGGGGCGGCGCCGCTGCTGCCTCCTTTTTCCCTGCCCGCCGAAGCGGTCGTCGCCTCGATCCGCGGGGCGGCCCTCGTCGTGAGCGTCGCGTTCTACGCGGCGTCGCAGGCACCGTTTCCACGGGCGGCCTTCACGCTGCTGGCGGCGGGAGCCCTGGCCAACTCGGCGTCGCACGCGTATCCGCCCTTCGAAGTGGTGGACTTCCTGATGGTGCCGGCCGGCCCTGTCCTCGCGCTGTTCGGAAGGGGCCGCGAGGCCGGCGCGGAGTCCGTGGTGGGCGTCATCAACCTGGCCGACATCTATGTCTTCCTCTCTCCCCTCGTGCTGCTGGCCTGGCCCCTGGCGGCCCTCGTTCGCCGCGGCGCCGCCCTTACCGGCGCCGGCACCGCCCATGGCGAATCTTCTCGCCAGTTGCGTCGGCAGGCGGCCCGCGACTAAGGAAGGTCATGCAGCGCGATTTCATCCTGGCCATGTCGATGTTCGTCGCCATGGCCATCCTCGGGACGGCCTTCGGTCTCTGGTACGTGAGCACCTACGCTCCGACCCAGCCGCCTCTCGCGCTCGACTCGCGGCGGTGACGGACCCGCTGCCTGCGGCGACGAGGGCAGCCGCCGCTCCCGGCCGGGGCGCGGCGATGGCCTCGACGGGGGCGGCCGTCCGGAAGCCATGAGCACCCTGCTCGAAGAGGTCCGCCTTACCGGCCCGCAGGGCCTCGCGACTGCCGAGGCCCTGCGTCGCCTTCAAACCGACGGCTTCAACGAACTGCCCTCGCCCGAGAAAAGAGGCGTGTGGCGCATCCTGCGCGAAGTCCTCTCCGAGCCGATGTTCCTGTTGCTGTTCGCGGCAGGCATCCTCTATCTGATTCTTGGCGACCTTGCGGAAGCCCTGGCGCTGATGGTCTTCGCCAACCTGTCCATCTCGATCGCCGTCTTCCAGGGAACCCGCAGCGAGAAGGTCCTCCAGGCTCTGCGCGACCTGACCAGTCCGCGAGCCCTGGTGATCCGCGACGGCGAACGCGCGACGATCGCCGGGCGTGAGGTGGCGCGCGGCGATCTCCTGCTATTGGCGGAGGGAGACCGGGTGTCGGCCGACGTGGTGCTGGTGGAAGGCGAGGGGATCGAGGCCGACGAATCCCTCCTCACCGGCGAGTCGGTGCCCGTCCGCAAACGCGTCCTCGCCGAAGGCGATGACGCTGGAGTCGCGCCGGGAGGAGACGACGCCGTCGTCGCGCCGGGAGGCGACGACCTCCCCTTTCTCTACTCGGGCAGCCTGGTGGTCCGCGGCTCGGGTCGCGCGGTGGCGGTCGCTACCGGTGCGCGCACCCGCATCGGCCTCATCGGCCGTTCCCTCGGCTCCATCGTCGTCGAACCGCCTCGTCTCCAGGCCCAGACCAGGCGCCTGGTACGCATCTTCGGCAGCGCCGGCATCGTCCTCAGCGTGCTCGTCGTCGTTCTCTACGCCACGCTTCGCGGCTCGCTCACCGAGGCCCTTCTGGCCGGCATTGCCGTCGGCATGTCGCTTCTGCCCGAGGAGTTTCCCCTCGTGCTCACCGTCTTCATGGTGATGGGGGCCTGGCGCCTCTCGAAGGCCCGCGTGCTGACGCGCCGGGCGGCGGCGATCGAAACCCTCGGCGCAGCCACGGTGCTGTGCACCGACAAGACCGGCACCCTCACGTACAACCGCATGACCATCGTGCATCTCGGCGCCTGGAGGGAAGGCGCTACGGCAGGCGACGACGAGGACTGGGCTCCGTCGGTGCCGGCCGGCCCCGACGGTCTTTCCGCGCCGGCACGGCGCATCCTGGAAGCCGGCCTGCTCGCGTCTTCGCGCGACGCGTTGGATCCCATGGATCGCGGCTTCCACGATCTTGCGGTCTCCGTCCACGGCGACCCCGACTCCCTCCTTGGCCGCCATCCCCTGCTGCGCGAGTTCGGCCTGAAGCCCGAACTGCTGGCCGTGACGATGATCTGCGGCGACGAGCAGGGCGGAGGTCGCCTGGCCGTCACCAAAGGCGCGCCCGAGGCGGTGGCAACGCTGTGCCGATTCACCGAGGAGCAGCACCGCCTTCTGTCCGCGCGCGTCAACCGCCTGGCCGGCGAGGGCATCCGCGTCCTCGCGGTGGCCGAAGCCAGCCTCGATGCCGAGGCCATGCCGGACGCGCCCGGCGATGTGGCCTTCTCGATGCTCGGGTTCGTGGGCTTCGCCGATCCGCTTCGCGACGGCGTGGCCGGCGCCGTCGCCGAGTGCCGCCGGGCGGGGGTGCGCGTGGTGATGATCACCGGCGACTACCCGGAGACGGCCCGCGCCATTGCCCTCGACGCCGGCATCGAAGCGACCGAAGCACTGACGGGCGCCGAACTGTCCGCGCTCGACGACGCGCAGCTGGCCGGCCGTGTGGCAACCTGTTCCGTCTACGCCCGCATTCTTCCCGAGCAGAAGCTGCGCATCGTGGAGGCCCTCAAGGCCGGCGGCGAGGTGGTGGCGATGACCGGCGACGGCGTCAACGATGCGCCCTCGCTGAGGGCCGCGCACATCGGCATCGCCATGGGAAAGCGCGGCACCGACGTGGCCAGGGAGGCGAGCTCCATCGTCCTGCTCGACGACGATTTCCAGTCCATCGTGAAGACCATCCGCCTCGGCCGCCGCATCTACGACAACCTGCGCAAGGCGATGGGCTACGTGATCGCGCTGCACCTTCCGATCGCGGGCCTGGCCGCTCTGCCGCTGATGCTCGGGATGCCGCTCCTTCTCACGCCGATGATCATCGCCTTCCTGGAGATGATCATCGACCCGGTCTGTTCGGTGGTGTTCGAGGCCGAGGAGGAAGAGCCGGACATCATGACGCGGCCGCCGCGGGCGCCGTCTTCACCCCTGTTCCCGCCCGCGCTCCTGGTCTGGTGCGGCCTGCAGGGCATGATCGCCCTGGCCGTTGTCTCCGTCGTCTTCGTGCTGGCGGCTCGCGCCGGCCTGCCGGAGACGGAAATCCGATCCGTGGTGTTCGCCTGCCTGGTGGCCACCAACGTCGCGTTGATGTTCTCCAACAGGACCTTCGGCGGTTCCTCCCGGGACGTGCTCCTGCGCCCCAATCGCCTGCTGTGGTGGGCGGTGGCCACCGCAGCCGCGATGCTGCTGGTGGTGCTCTATTGGCCGCCGCTGCGGGACCTCTTCCGCCTCGGCCCCATGCACGGCCACGACTTCGCCACCTGCATCGCGGCGGGCGTGGTGCTGTTCGGCATCCTGCAGGTGCTCAAGGGGTTCTGGAAGCTGCGCCTGGCTGCTTGAGGCCCAAGCGTCTCCGTCAACTTCTCAGTCGGCGCCGCGGTCGGCAAGGGGGCGCCGCGGCGTCCACTTGCGCTTGGCGCGGGGGACCGACGCCTTCGCAATCTCGTTCAGCACGCGGGTGAGGGGACGCGGTCCTTCACCGCCGAGGGCCTCGTCCAGGGCGGCCAGGCGGTCCAGGCTGGGCTTCAGCTCCTGGGCGGTCACGGCGCCGCCGGCCTCGCGGCAGAAGTGAGTGCGGCATCCGAAGGGGCGGCCTTCGTAGATGGTGCAGGTCTTCTCGTCGTGGTCGAGGAAGGGGCAGGCCCCGTCGTAACGGGGAGGCGGCATGCGGCGCCCCTTGGAGCGCAACACGGCGAAGAGGAAGTCGGTCTCGGCGCGGGTGACGTAGGGCTCGCGGCCGGTCTCGGCGAAGCGGCAGCAGCGAGTGGTGCGCGTGCAGTTGCGGGCCGGCAGCGACGCCTCGGCGTCCGCGTAGATCTTCTCGATGTCCTCGTGTCCCCGCATGCCTTCTCCCGGGACGCTGTTTCCAGCGTCCCGGGAGGGGCTATCACGATCCGCGCCCGGGAACAGTCTCGAAGCCCTTTCACCAGAACCAGTGGCCCGCGTTGACGTCGAGGGACTGGCCGGTGATGACTCTCGACATGTCGGAAACGAAGAAGACCACGCTTTCGGCGATCTCCTCGGAGGTGGGGATGTGCTTGAGGGCGGTCTCGCCGGCGACGCTGTCGTAGATCACCTTGGGCGCGACGCCGGCCTTGGCGGCCTCGGCCGCGAAGTAGCCCTCCAGGGGCGGACCCCAGATGTAGCCGGGAACCACGGAATTCACGCGGATTCCGTAGCTGCCGACTTCCAGGGCCAGGGTCTGGGTGGCGGCGTTGAGCGCTGCCTTGGAGGCCGCGTAGCCGCCGAAGGTGGCCATGATGCGGCGCATCGACATGCTGTTGATCATCACGATGGAACCGCGGCCCTTCTTCTTCATTTCGGGAATCACCGCTTGCGAGAGTCGCAGGGAGCCGAGCACGTTTACTTCGAAGGGGGGCTTCCAGGTATCCAGGTCGGTCGTCTCGATGCTCTCGTAGGTGCCGGGGTGGTAGGCGTTGTTGACGAGGCCGTCGATGCGGCCGAACTCGCCGAGGCACTTCTCGGCCAGGGCCCGGCAGGAGGAACTGTCGGCGATGTCGGTCGCGACGGCGAGCGCACGGCCGCCCGCGGCACGCACTTCGTCGGCGAGTGCACGCAGCTTGTCCTCACTGCGCGCCGCCAGCACCACGGCGGCCCCTTCCCGTACGAGGGCGCGGGCGACGGCCTGGCCGAGGCCGGGCCCGATGCCGGAAACGATGACGACGCGGTCCTTGAGCAGCATGGGGTTCTCCTTGTGCGACGTGCGTGTGGAAGACGGCTCAGCGGATGTCTTCGGTCTCGATGCCGAAGCGTTCGATGTAGGCCGAGAAACGTTCGCGCATTCGTCCCGCGTCCAGACCGAAGTCGGCGGCGCTGTAGCGGTGTTCGCCGTGCTTGTGCTGGGGATGCTCGCGATGCCAGCGGCGCAGTCCCGCCTCGGTTTCCGGCGCGTAGTCGAGTCCGAAGTGGGCGTAGACGCGACCGATGGCCGAAGCGGGATCGCCGACGGTGTCGCGAAAAGGCACGTCGAAGAAGCGTTCCTCGCCGAGTTCGCGTCGCAGGGCCATCGCGTCTTCCATGGTCTTCGCCCACAATTCGACCACCCACGCGGCAATGGCGCGGCGGTCGGGGTCGTCCTCGAAGATGCCGCGCCAGCCGGCGATGAGGCTGCACAGGGAAGGCAGCACGCGGGCCGGGTCGCGGTGGGTCTGCACGATGCAGGCGTCCGGGTAGATCTCCAGGAGGGCCCGCAGCCAGCGAAGGTGGGCCGGATACTTGAGCACCCAACGCCGCTCGGGACTCGTCGATCCCACCAGGCGCAGCAGGTCGCGATGGCGCCGGTAGGCCGGCTTCATGTCGCAGGAGGCGTACCACCGCGAGTACGAAGGGATGGTGGCGTTGCACTCGAAGCTGTCGTCGCGAAACGTGTGCTGGAGGAGAAGGCGGCACTCTTCGGGGCCGTCGGCCGTCAGCAGGTGGATGGCTTTCAGGCCCGGGTCGAGCCAGTAGGTAAGCCCGAGACCCTGGGCGGCTTCCTTGAAGCGCGGGTCCTTCTCCCAGTCGGACCGCGGCGGTCGCGGCTTGGGCGAGGCGGCGAGCCAGTACTCCAGGGCCTGGTTGGCCGGATCCTGGGCCACCAGTGCGTGCAGGGCCGTGGTGCCGGTGCGCGGCAGGCCGAGGATGAAGATGGGGCGCCGGATCTCGACGCCGAAGATCTCCGGTCGTTCGCGGCGCCAGCGCTCGCTTTCCAAACGGCCGCGCACAAGGGCGGTGAGCTGTTGGGTGACCATCCAGCGCCCGAAGGGATTGAGGCGCGATTCCTCGTCGTAGGCGCGAAGCAGCACCGAGAGGCCGTCGCGAAAGTCGTCGATGCCGAGATCGTCGGCGCCGCCCGCGGCCTTGCTCGCGGCGGCCAGCATCGCGTCCTCGGCGTCCACGAAGGAACTGCGGCCGCGGCCGAAGCCTTCGAGGATTCGCGCGGCGCCGTTGAAGAGGCGGACGGGAAGGCGCTGGTCACGCTGCGTGGTCATCGTCCTGGGTCCGGAGTTCCCGTGGCCGGTCAGGCAGCCGGGTCCCGGTCGGGCTCGAGGTCGTCGAGACGCAGGACGCGCGCCGCCGGTTGAGGATGGTGGGCGGCTTTCACCCATCGCAGTCCCATGGTGCCGCGCCGGTGCCCGGCCGTGTCCATCCAGTTGGCGAAACCGCGGTCCTCGGCCGCGACCACGATGCGCAGCGAGCCGCCGGGGCCGTAGCATGCGGTATGTTTGTTGACCGACACCGGGCGGTAGCGGTAGTCGAGGGATTCCATCCACACGTTGTTGAGTTGGAAGTTCCAGTAGGGACAGTCCGGGGGCGTCACCTCGAGCACCAGGGCTTCGTCCGGCGCCAGTTCCCACCAGCCCATGTAGAAGTGAATGTTCGGGTCGCCGTGGGCGCCGCCCGTGATCCTGGGGTCCATCTCGAGAAGGCGGTTCGGCTGCTGGCGAAAACCGGCTGCCCACTCGGCGAAGAGGTTGGCCGTGCCGGCCACGTAGGAAGCCGCGCCGCGAAGGCCGTCGGCCAGGGCCTTGCTGGAAAGGGGAGCAGGCGGGCCGTCAGCCCCGAGGCGCTCGAGCACGAGGTCGGCTGCAACCTCGTTGACGCGGTCCAGGTAGTTCTGGCGCACGATCAGCATGGAACAGTCCGGGTCGAGAGGGATCCAGTTGCCCGCATGCGGTCGCGCGGAAAGGATGATTTCGAGGCGTCCGTTCGCGTCCGCGGCGATCTGTTCGCCTTCGAGGTAACCGCTGCAGCCCGAGCGCGCCTTCGATCCGTAGTGGCCGTAGTAGGCGCCGATGCCGAGGTAAGCGATGGTCCCGCGCGTGCCGTGAAGGCGGTACTCGCAGGAGCCGTCGATGGCGGCGTTCTGGTAGAAGCTGTCCGGGTTGTCGCAGCCGATCTTGGCCGTCTCGTGGCTGAGTCGGTAGAAGGTCGGCGCCAGCGGGTCGGCGTGTTCGAGGTACTTTTCGAGGGCGAGGCGGGCCAGGCGCGTCAGGTAGCGGTAGCCCTCCGCGCGGTCGAGGTCGTCGCCGGCAAGGTCGCGACGAACCACGTCGCCGGCGACTTTGAGCGCATCGCAGAACTCCTCCCAGAGGCGGCCGCTTTCGATCGCTTCCCGCGCTGCTTCTTCCGCCTCGTTCGCCGTCGCCATGGTTCCCCTCCGCGGGGAGGGGAACCATAGCGACCGGCCGCGCTCGTGGCCATACCCCCGCCGGCTCAGTTGCCGGCCGAAGGACGCCGGTAGCGGACGGCGTGCTCGGGCACCTCGCTTCGCGGCGGGCGCAAAGGATCGTCCACCGGGGAGCCGGGAACCATCGTGAGCGGAATGTAGCCCGCCCACACGTCGAGGTCGTAGTCGGGCTCGTCGTCGAGGGGGCCTCCCATCCTTTCCTTCATGGAGGCTTCCGAGACCGGGAAGCGCACGACGAGGGTCTGGAGGATCTCTTCCCTGTTCGGCGGCCTCACGAAGGAACTGCGCCCGGGGACGATGTGCTCGACGACGGCGGCCAGGGCACGCGCGTGCTCGTCCGGGTCGGTCACCTTCTCGCCCTTGCCGAAGATCACCACCGATCGGTAGTTCATCGAATGGTGGAAGGCCGAGCGCGCCAGCACCAGGCCGTCGACGAGGGTCACGGTGATGCACGCCGGGGCGCCCGAAAGGAGGCTGCGCAGCATGCGGTTGCCGGAGGACCCGTGCAGGTAGATCGCATCGCCCAGGCGTGCGTAGGCGGTGGGGATCACCACCGGGCTGCCGTCGGCGACGAAGGCGACGTGGCAGACGAGGCCCTCGTCGAGCACCGCGTGGATGGCCGCGCGCTCGAAGCGGCCGCGGGCGGCCCGGCGCTTCAGCGTGGTGCGCGAGGTGGGCACGAGGTCGGGCGGGGCCGGGACAGTGGCGGTCGTCATGGCGGTTCTCGACTCCAAGGGGCGGCTCCCGACGGCACTTGCGCCCGGGTGGCCTCTTTGTTACAGTACGAACATAATTTTGTGACTGCACATTCAGGTATCACGGGGCGGCGCGCCGATGCAATCGCGAGCAGCATCGAACGCGGCATCGCCGAGGGCCGTCTTGGCCACCAGCAGGCCCTGCCGCCGGTGCGTAGCCTCGCCGAGTCCCTCCAGGTGAGCCCCACAACGGTGGCCTCGGCCTACCGCATGCTGCGCCAGCGCGGGCTGGTGGTGGGCGAGGGACGACGAGGAACGCGCGTTGCGCACCGCGAAGCCGCGCCCCGGCTTCCCATCCCGACCCTGGCCGGCGCGGTGAACCTGGCCGACGGCAATCCGGATCCGGTCCTGCTGCCGGATCTCGAGCCCCTGCTGCGCCGTCTTGCCGCTCCCCGCGATCTCTACGGGGAGCCCTGCGCACTTCCGGAACTTGCGGCGGTGGGTCGCCGACTGCTGGCGGCGGACGGCATCGATGCGACGGCCTTGTCCGTAGTGTCCGGCGCCATGGACGGCATGGAGCGCATCCTGGCAACGCAGCTTCGCAGCGGGGATCGCGTGGCTGTCGAGGATCCCGCCTTCGCCGGCGTGCTCGACCTGCTCGCGGCCCTTGGGCTGGTGGCGGTGCCTTTCGCGATTGATTCGGAGGGACCGGACCCCGATTCCCTGGAACGTGTCCTCGCCTCCGGCGTGCAAGCCGTCGTGGTGACGCCGAGGGCGCAGAACCCGACGGGCACCGCCGTCAGCGAGGCGCGTGCCGCGCTGCTGCGCAAGGTCCTCGACCGCCATCCTTCGGTGCTTCTCGTGCAGGACGACCACGCGGCCGGCGTGGCCGGGGCGCCGCTGGTGTCCCTGCATTCCAAGAAGAGGGCGCGTCACGCCTACCTTCGCTCCATGGCCAAGGCCCTCGGCCCCGACGTGCGCGTGGCGCTGCTGGTGGGCTCCCCCGACATCGTGTCCAGGGTGGAGGCGCGGCAGCTCGTCGGCATGCGTTGGGTGAGCCGCCTTCTCCAGCGTCTCGTGGTCGCGGCGCTCGAAGACCGCACGGTGACGACGGCGGTGGCCCGTGCGGAAAAGGAATACGCCCGGCGACGCCGCGAACTGATCGACGCGCTGGCCGCGAGGGGCGTGAAGGCGACCGGCGCTTCCGGCTTGAACGTGTGGATCCCGGTTCGCGAGGAAGGCATCGCCCTCCAGGCCCTCGCGGGTTCGGGCTGGTCGGTGGCGCCTGGAGAGCGCTTTCGTCTCCAGGCCTCGCCTGGGCTTCGCGTCACGGTGTCGCGTCTCGGCGGCGCGCCGACGGAGCGTTTCGCGGCGGACGCGGCCGCCGCACTGATTCCGGGAAGGGGAAGGGCCTCGGCCTGAGCGCCTGTCGTCCGGGCCTCAGCCCTCGTGTCCTGTTTCTTCCTCGTGGTTGGGGAAGACCAGCGAAGCCACCACGCCGCCCACCAGGATGAAGACGACGAGGCCGAGCAGGTAGAAATTCGAGTCCGGGCCGAGCAGATCCTTGAGCCAATGCCCGGTGAGCATCTTGAGCCCGACCACGCCGAGCACGATGGCCAAGGCCACCTCGAGCAGGTGGAAGCGGTTGAGCATCCCGGCCAGCGCGAAATAGAGCGATCGCAGACCGAGAATCGCGAACACGTTGCTGGTGAAGACGAGGAAGGGGTCGGCCGTGATCGAGAAGATGGCCGGCACCGAGTCCACGGCGAAGACCACGTCGCAGGTTTCCACGACCAGCAGGGCCAGGAACAACGGCGTCATGAGCAGGGTGCCGGGGGCCGCCTCTTCGAGGGCCGGATCCCGGCGCCCGCCGTCGCGGATCGCGTCGGAGCCGGCCCGGACGAAAAAGTGCTGTTCGTGGAAGTTGCGCGTGATCGGCAGGTGGCGCCGCGCGTAGCGCACCAGGGGATTGTTGTTGGGATCGGGGCTCTCGACCTTGTAGCGCAGCATGCCCCACGCCGTGTAGAGGAGGAAAGCGCCGAACACGTAGAGGATCCAGTGGAAGCGCTGGATCAGCACCGCGCCCAGCCCGATCATCGCGCCGCGCATGACGAGGGCGCCGAGAATGCCCCAGAACAGCACGCGGTGCTGGTAGATGCCCGGCACGGCGAAAGAACTGAAGATCACCGCCATTACGAACAGGTTGTCCACGCTGAGCGAGAGCTCGATGAGGTAGCCCGTCACGTACTTGAGCGCGGCCGTCGCGCCGTCGTTGGCCACCCGGTCCACGGGATCGACCACGGTGCCGAGCCCCAGCCACTGCGCGTCGTAGGCGAAGTAGACGAAGACGCCGAAGAGCAGGGCCAGGGACATCCAGAGCGTGGACCATGCCATGGCCTCCCGCACCGAGATGATGTGGGCCTTGCGATTGAAGACGCCGAGGTCGAGGGCGAGGAGTCCGAGGACGAGGGTGAGGAACCCGGTATAGAGCCAGAACATCAGGTGGTTTCCGCCGGTGAGTTGGCCCCGTGTAACGGTGGTGGTTCGCGGTCGCAACAGGGGCCGAGCTCCATCGGCGCGCGGGACGACGATGGTCCCCGTGCATGTCCGCAGCGGCCGGGCTACGGTCGCCCCGAATGAGCACCCTGAAGATCCCCGCGTCGCGAAACGTGCGATCGGCGGCCCACGTCCTGCTCGTTGCCGTCCTTTTCGGCGGCGGTTGCCCGGGGCCGGTCGAGCCCGTTTCGAAGACCGCCGTTCACACGGCGGCCATGGCCGGCGACCTCGAGGCGGTAGAAGCCGCCCTCGCCTCCGGCGTCGATGTCAACGCGCCCGGGCGCAGCGACGCCACGCCCCTCCATCACGCGGTCTGGGGGGACAAGGTGGAGGTGGTCAAGTTCCTCGTCGCCAAGGGCGCCAGGGTGAGCGCCGTGGACAGCAGCGACCGGACGCCCCTCCATTACGCTGCCCAGAACAACTTCGTGGCGACGGCCGCGGCGCTGATCGACGCTGGCGCCGATCCGGACGTTCAGAATGTTTACGGGTACTCGCCCCTGATCTCGGCCGCCATGGAAGGCAGGCTCGAGGTGATCGCCCTTCTGGTCGCGAGGGGCGCCGACGTGAACCTGCCCGATCTGGCCGCCAAGACCCCTCTGCACTTTGCCCTCAAGCAGAAGCAGGACGCGGCGGCGCGGGCGCTGGTGGAAGCGGGGGCCGACCTCAACGCCGTCGATCGGGAAGGACGCCGGCCGCTTACCGAAGGAAGGGCCAGGGGCGTGGACGCCGCGACCCTGGACTTCCTCGTCGCCAGGGGCGCCCGCGACTGAGACCGCGGCGCGGGAGCGCCGCGCTGCCGGTTGCGCGCTCTCAGCGCAGGGACGGTTCGGTGGACTGCCAGGAGGCGTCGTTGCCGCGGAAGGTGAGGAAGCGCCGCCGCGTCGTCACCGTGGCGAAGCTTCCGTGCACGCGCAGGGCCTGGGCTTCCTCGCGGATCCCGAGGTCCTCCTCGTAGAGCCCGCCGAAGCCAGCCGCCGTCCCGATCACGCGCGTGCGCGTGACGGCCACGGCGACGTTGGTGCCGGCGGCCGCCGACAGCACTCTCTCGCGCGGGCCGAGATCGCTCTGGCTCCAGTTGCCGGACATTCCGTCCACAGCGAGGACGCGGCGATCGGTGATGACCAGCGCCACGCGGTCGCCGAGGACGATGCGCTCCGGCCCGGATTCGTTGGGACGGAACTCCCGCTCCTGCCAGCCCGACGAAGCCGGGACGATGGAGAGGGCGCGACGGTTGGTGACGGCCAGGCCGATACGGCCTCGCACCGCCGTCCAGAGCACCTCTTCGCTGATGCCCAGTTCGACGACGGAGGCGAACCCCGACCAGGCGTCGATGGCGACCAGCTCGTACTCGCGCTCGATGATCTCGAGCTGGTCCTCCAGGGGACCGCGATCGTAGTAGGGGAAGACGTGGCCGCGGAAGAACTCGGCGTGGCCGGCATGGGCGGCGCCGGACATGCCCGCGCCGGCCAGGCCGATGACCGCCGCCAGGCACAACGTTGCGATGCGCAAGCGGTGGCGACCCATGCGGCGCTCCTAGCACGAACCCCGCGGGCTTGCACTGCCGCCGTGCTTCCTTCGACGCCGCGCACGCGGTCGTGTGCGGCCGGATCGGCCGTCCGCTATGAGGCCGCGGTGCCCGCCGCCGTCATTCTTTCGCTCTACTGGTTCGCCGCGCTGGCGGCCCTCGGCACCTTCTTCCCCCTCTTCAGCCTCTACCTTTCCGAGAACCTCGGCCTGAGCGGCCTGCAGACCGGCCTCGTCACCGCCGCCCTGCCCCTGGCCGGGATGATCGCGCAACCGATCTGGGGCGTGCTGGCCGACGTCAGCGGCTCGAGGGTGAGGGTGCTGACCATGGTCACCGGCGCAGCGGCTGTCGGCTACGTGCATCTCTCCCAGCAACGGGGATTCGAAGCGGTGCTGGCGGCGACCCTGGTGCTGGCGGTGTTCTCCACCTCGGTGATGCCGATGTCGGTGGCGGTCTCCCTTGCCCTGCTGAAGGAGAGGGGCCGCCACGCCTTCGGCATCGTGCGCTCGGTGGGCACCCTCGGCTACCTCGTCGCCGTCACCGGGTTCCCCCTGATCCTCGACCTGTTCGGCGAAGTCGCGAGCGTGGTCGAAGCGGCGCCGGGGGCGGCCGCGGAACCGCGACTCGGCCTCCTGCTGCTGGTCTCGGCGGGGTGGATGGGCACGGCGGCCATCGTCGCGCTCTTTCTGCCCCGCGGCGGCGCGGTGGGCGCACGCGCCATTGCCGGCGACTGGCGCAGCCTGGTGGCCAGCGGCCCGTATCTTCGCCTGCTCGTCGTCACCCTGCTCATGTACGTCTTCCTGCAGGGACCGCTGGTGATGTTCCCGATGTTCGTGCGCTCCCTGGGCGGCGATCTCGCGACCGTCAGCCACATGTGGATCTGGATGCTGGCCTTCGAGATTCCCCTGCTGGCGGGCGTGGCGGCGGCGCCGGCCTGGGTGGGAGCCCGCGAACTGATCGGCATCGGGATCGCGGCTGACGCCGTGCGATGGCTGGTCTGCGCCCTGTCGGCGAATCTCGAGGCGATCTACGTGGCCCAGGTCCTTCACGGGCTGGCCGTGGCGGGCTTCGTGGTGGGCAGTGCCCTCTATGTGGAAGCCGTGCTGCCGGGAAGGCTGCGTTCGACGGCCCAGGGCCTCGTCTACATGGTCGGCGTCAGCCTCGGCGGCATCATCTCGAGCGCCGCCGCCGGCGCGCTCCTGGATGCCTGGGGCCCCCGCGCACCGGCCCTGATGGGCGGCATCGGCGGAGCGTTGCTCGCGCTGTGCCTGCCCTGGCTCCTGCCGTCGGTGCCACGCCACGCCCACGACGACCTGGTGGCCATCGAGGCCATCGACGAGAGGCCCGAGGTCTGAGGGGCCGGGGCCACCGCTACGCCACGCCGCCGGCTTCAGCTGGTGAGGCGACGCCGCAGGCGGCTGCGCGTCTGCAGCAGCAGCAGTGCCGAAAGACCGACGATGTAGGCGAGATCCCAGGCGATCACTCCGACGGGCACCCCGCCGTGGAAGGCCGCCCTGGCCAGCCTCACCGGATGCAGGAGGGGAAGCACCTCGGCCACGCGCTGCCACAGGGGCGTCAACCTTTCGTCCAGGGGAAAGAACACGTCGGAAAAAAGGAAGAGGGGAGTGAGGAACATCGTGAAGTAGTAGCTGAACATTTCGATGGTCGGCGCCCACATGCAGAAAGCGAGGCCGAGGGAGGCGAACAGCAGCCCGGTGAGCGCGATCACGGGCAGCACGGCCAGGGCCGACGGCAGCGGCGCGAGGCCGGCGACGGCCACGATGATGAAGAAGCAGGCGCCGTAGATGAGGGCCCGCGTCACCGCCCAGGCCACTTCGCCAAGCATCACGTCGTCGGGTTCGATCGGCGTCGTCATCATCGCGTCGTAGGCCTTCTCCAGGGAGAGGCGGATGTAGAAGTTGTAGGTGGCCTCGAAACTGGCGCCGTTCATCGCCGCCACGCAGACGAGGCCGGGGGCGAGAAACTCCACGTAGGACAGGCCGCCCATGGTCTGGATGTAGGCGCCGACGCCGATGCCCACCGACACCAGGTAGAAGACCGGCTCGAAGAAATTCGGCAGTAGGTTCTGCTTCCAGGTGCGCGCGTACATCGCGGCGTTGCGCTGCCAGACGGCCAGGGCGTGGCGCGGCGACAGGCTCACGCGCCGCCCTCCAGGTCGCTGCCGGTCAGGTGTAGGAAAAGGTCCTCCAGGTTGCTGGGCCTCACCACGAGGTCGTGGCGGTGCCTTCCGTCCTGGCGGCGGAGCAGATCGGCCAGGCCCGCTCCGTCGGCGCAGTGGAAGGTGGTGCGCCGGCCCGAGCGCACGGCCACCACGCGCGAGGAAAACGTGGAGACGAGCGCCGTCGTCTGCGCGATCTCCGCAGCTTGGCCCTCGATCTCGACGACATCGACGGCGAGGTGGCGGGCCACCAGCTCGCGGGGCGAACCGACCGCCAGGACCTTGCCGGCCGACATCACCGCGACGCGGTCGCAGAGGCGCTCGGCCTCGTCCATGTAGTGGGTGGTGAGCAGCACGGTGGCGCCGCCGTCGCGCAGGGCCCTCACGTTGTCCCACAGGGCGCGGCGCACGGCGGGATCCAGGCCGGTGGTGGGCTCGTCGAGGATGAGCAGCTCGGGCTCGGCCACCAGCGAGAGGGCGATGGCCACGCGGCGCTGGTAGCCGCCCGACAGGTTGCGCACCGGCACGTCGCGATGGGAGGCGAGGGAGAGGAAGGCGATGAGCTCCTCGATGCGCTTCTCCGAAGCGGCCCTGCCGAGAAGGTGGTACCTGCAGAAGACGCGCAGGTTCTCCACGGGACTCAGGGCCTCGATCAGCACGTTGTCCTGGAGGGTGACGCCGAGGCGGGCGCGCACGCGGCGTCCGTGGGCGGCGACGTCGAGGCCGAACACCTCGACGCGGCCGTCGCTCGGGATGGTCACGCCGTAGATGGCGCGCATGGTCGTTGTCTTGCCGGCGCCGTTGGGCCCGAGCAGGCCGAAGATCTCGCCGCGATGGACGTCGAGGTCCACGCCGGCCACGGCCGTCCTGTCGCCGAAGCGCTTGACGAGGCCGCGTACCCGGACGACCGGCTCCGCGGGCGACAGGCCTGCCGAGGTATCGGAGATGGCCGAGGTTGCCGCGCGTGCGAGGGAAGCGGCGCCGGAATCGATCACGGCTTTCCGCTTCGGGCTTCGCCGCTGCCGGAATCCCCGCCTTCGTCCCGGGGCACGACGGCGCCGACAGAGGCCAGGGTCCGCGCGATGGCCCGTCTCGTCATCTCCATCCGGGAAAGCGAGGGGCCGCCGGTCCCGGCCTGGGCGTCCACCCACGCGGCATGGACATGGCTGATGCGCACGGGAACGCTCGGCGCTCCTACCACCTGGGCCGCGGCCAGGCGGTGGCGGCCCTTGGTCTCCTTCAGGATGCTGCCGTCGCGGTCGATGAGGATGGTAATGCGGTCCTTGCTCTTGCCGGCCAGGTAGCCGTGGTCGCGCATGCTTACGAGGAGAAGGACGTAGTCCTCGAAATAGGCGTCCAGTTCGGCGCTGCTGGTGATACGGCGGCGCTTGGAGGGAAGGCGGATGACCTCGCCGCGCCCGAGGCGCCGCGAGAACTCGCGGTAGCGATCCACCTGGCGGTAGTCGAGTCCGGCTCTCCAGAGTTCGTCGAGGAAGCGCCAGGTTTCCATCTCCTGGAAGGTTCCCAGGCGGATGTAGTCCTCGTGCTGGATCAGCCGGCGGCGCCTGGGGACGGCGGCCAGCTTGCGCAGGCGCTTGAGGAAGAGGCCGTCCTTGCGGAACTGGTACTTCTTGTAGGCCGGCAGGCCGTAGTGGACGATGGCCGAGGGCGGGATCTCGGCCTGGAGCATGGGTTCCAGGCGGCGCCGGTAGGCATCGCGGCCGAGGCTTCGAAGGAAGGCTTTCATGCGGCGGCGCAGGATAGGGGTTTCCGGCGACATCTTCGAAGCGCTGCCCTGTCCTTTTCCCTCCGCCACCCGTAGTAGTCCTTGCCCTGCCGGCGGCAGTGGCGCCTTCGGGCGCCCCCTCGCTTGCGGCTCCGGACCTGGTCGAGACTCCATGGAAAAGAATCCCCCGATCCGCGTCCTTTTCGTCTGCCTCGGCAATATCTGCCGTTCGCCCACGGCCGAAGGTGTTTTTCGCCGCATCGTGGCCGACGCGGGCCTGGCTTCGCGTATCGAGGCGGTGTCGGCCGGCACCCACGCCTATCACGTGGGTGAAGGCGCCGACCCCCGTTCGACGAAAGCGGCGCGTCGCCGCGGTTACGACCTGTCCTCTCACAACGCCCGCCGCGTGGCGGCCTCGGACTTCCACGAGTTCGATTACGTGCTGGCCATGGACAGGGACAACCTGCACCACCTGCACGCCGTTGCCGCGCCGGGCAGCCGCGCGCGCGTGGGTCTCTTCCTCGAGTTCGCTGCGACGGCGAAGTACGAGGAGGTCCCCGACCCCTACTCGCGAGGCGAGGAAGGGTTCGAACTGGTGCTCGACCTCATCGAGAGCGCGTCCGAAGGGCTGCTCGAGCACATCCGGCAACACATCCGATAGGAGGACCTGCGCCGCGACGAGCGCGTGATCGTCGCCGGCTTCTAGATCGGGCGCGCGGCTTCGAACGTGGCGTGCATGTGCTCCATCCACACGGCCAGGAGCGGCGCCTTGGGAAGGCCGAGCCCTCGAAGCTGGGCCGCCGCCGGATGGTCGCCGAGGGTGAGTTCCACTCCCTTGCGGAAAAACCCGACGCCCGTGGAGCGGGACACGAAGCGCGTCGCGCACGTGCGGCCGCCCATCCTCGTGTAGGTGGTCATGGCGTTCTCGGGAATCTCGCGGCTTCCTCCCCGCGGCATGCCCAGGGTCAGCACGTGGCGACCGCCGCTCGTGAGCGTGCACGTCGCCTTGTCGCCGGCGTGGTCGAAGTCGATCCGCTCCATGGTCTTGGGAAATCCCCACATCGTTTCGCCGGCTTCGCGGGTGAAGGCCTGGTCCACGGGCAGCCAGAAGATGAAGGTACTGACGCGGCCGCGCAGGAAGTCGGCGGCCGGCTTCAGGTAGGGGATACCGCGGGGAGCGCTGCGCTCGCGCACGAAGAAGGCCAGCGAAACTTCGTTGTAGTCGCCGAGGTCGTTGTCCACGTAGTCGATGCAGGCGAGGCTGAAGAAGGTGCGGCCGGGCAGGATCTCGATCACGTCGAGGTCGGGAGCCGGGAGCATGGATCGCGCGGCCGCCGCGTCCACCACCCAGGTCACCGACGCCGACGAGGCCTTGCGCACCACCACGGGGTAGGTGACGCGTCGTCCCTGGATGACGACGGCGTCGCCCGGGCGTCCTTCGTTCGTGGCTGCGGTCGTCATGGCCGTCTCCTCAGCCGCGGGCCCGCTGGCCGAAGAGAACCTTCTTCGCCTCCTCGTCCGGTCCGGCCGGGGCGAGGTCGCGCAGTTCCTGGCCGACGGCGAAGCCCTTCTGCACGGCGGGCCTCGCGCGGATCGCGTCGAACCAGCGCCTCAGGTTGCGGAAATCGTCGAGTAGCTGCCCCTGCCTCTTCCACGGCACCACCCAGGGCCAGGCGGCCATGTCGGCGATCGAGTACGCACCGGCCAGGTACTCGCGGTCCGCGAGGCGTTTGTCCATCACGCCGTAGAGGCGGTTGACCTCGTCGGTGTAGCGGTCGATCGCGTAGGGGATCTTCTCACTCGTGTAGTTGCGGAAGTGGTGGCACTGCCCTGCCATCGGTCCGAGACCGCCCATCTGCCAGAACAGCCACTGCAGGGTTTCGGTGCGCCCGCGCAGGTCGGCGGCCAGGAAGCGTCCCGTTTTTTCGGCCAGGTAAACGAGGATGGCGCCCGACTCGAACACGGACACCGGCGGCCCGCCGCCGGCCGGTTCGTCATCGACGATGGCCGGCATGCGGTTGTTGGGGCTGATGGCGAGGAACTCCGGAGAGAACTGCTCGCCGCGGCCGATGTTCACGTACTGGAGGCGGTAGGGCAGGCCGGTTTCCTCGAGGAAGATGGTGATCTTCCATCCGTTGGGGGTGGGCCAGAAGTGAAGGTCGATCATGGACGTCTCCGGCGCGCCTGGCGCAGCCGGACCCCTACGGCGGCGCCGGCCGCGACGCAACTCGGCGGCAAGCGCGTCCGGCGGTCTTGACATCGCTGCGGCGATGGTCCAATTCTGGACCGTACGGTCCAGAAAGGAGAACGCATGGCCAGGATCCGGGCCTTCGACGAAGACGACGTGCTCGAGCGCGCGATGCAGGTGTTCTGGAAGCGCGGCTATCAGGCCGCGACGCTGGCCGACCTGCTCGCGGCCATGGGCCTCAGCAAGAGCAGTTTCTACGAAACCTTCGGCACCAAGCGCGACCTGCTGCTGACGGCCCTGCGTCGCTACGCGGCCTCGGGAATGTCGGGCCTGCTCACACCCCTGTTCGAGCCCGAAGCCGCGCGCCCCGAGATCGAGGAGACCCTGGCCCGCATGGTGCGACACGCCTTGAGCGCCGAGGGCAGGCGCGGCTGCCTGGTGAACAACTGCCTGGGGGAAGTGGCGCCCCACGACGCCGTGGTCCTCGGCGCCACCCGCGAGGTGAGGGAACAACTGGAAGCCGTCCTCGCCGCGGCCGTGGCCCGTGGCCAGAAGAAGGGAGAGATCACGCGTAAGGAGAGCGCGCGCTCCATCGCGCGCTTTCTGCTCAACACGATGAGCGGCATCAACCTGGCCGCCAAGGGCAGGCCGGGCAAGGCCCAGCTCCGGGACATCGTGCGCCTGGCCCTGAGGGCCCTGGACTGATCGGAACAGGAGCAAGGAACACCAATGAACATCCTGAAATCCGTATACATCTCCACGTACATCACCGCCTCGGTCGCCGGCCTCGCGACGGCCATCTTGCGCATGAGCGTGGAAGGCTGGACATCGGCGTGGTTCGGCACGGCTGTGGCCTGCGCGGCACCGGTACTGTTCTTCGCCGCCGTGTTCACGCTTCCCATCGCGCGCACCTCGCCGAACCTGAACGCGGTGCTCGGCGCGGGCCTCGCGGGAACGGCACTGAGCGTCGTCCTCGGCGGGAGTCTGCTGTCGGCGGCGACCCTCGTCGCCGCGGGCGTCGGCGTCGCCGGTACCCTGCTCTACGTGCACTGGTACTCGCGTTTCGCATCGCCGACAGCTTCCGTGCTCACTCCGGGCAAGGCGCTGCCGGACTTTCCCCTGGTGGACCACGGCAAGGAGGTGGCGAGCGCGACGCTGGTGGACAAGCCGGCCCTGTGGATCTTCTACCGCGGCAACTGGTGTCCGCTGTGCGTCGCCCAGATCCAGGAGATCTGCGCCCAGTACCGTGAGCTGGCCCGGCGCGGCATCGAAGTTTACCTGGTCAGTCCCCAGCCGGAGGCCAACACCGCATCGTTAGCGGCGCGCTGCGACGCGCCGATGAGGTTTCTCACCGATCGCGGCAACCGCGCGGCCGAGGCCCTCGGCATCCTCGTGAAGGCCGGGATTCCGGCCGGTCTCCAGGTGCTCGGTTACGATTCGGATGCGCCGCGTCCGACGGTCTTCATCACCGATCGGGGAGGGCGCCTCGTGTACTGCGACCTCACCGACAACTACCGCGTGAGGCCCGAGCCTGCCCAGTACCTGCCCATCCTCGAGAAACTCGCGACGGCGTGAGCGCGCTGCGCTCCGGGGTCCGGAAGGAAAGAACGGAAGCGCCGCTCAGGAGCGCAGCTGGTGGTGCAGGCGCTCCAGAGTGCCCGCTTCCAGGGGGGCGTAGCGGCGCGTCTCACGGTCCCAGAAGAGCACGCGGCCCGCGTCGATGTCGGCCGACGGAAGGCCCTCGGCCCTCAATGCTGCCTTCATCACGCGGTAGCCGGCCGTGGTGGGCAGGTCTTCGACGAGACGCACGAACGCGGGGCGACTCGTGGACACCAGCTTCTCGACCACGCGGCGGGCCAGGGCCTCGCTGTCCAGTTCGGCTCCGCGCCGCAGCACCAGCGCTGCCGCCGGCAGTTCATCGCGGACGCCTTGGAAGGTGAGACCGTAGGCCGCGGCGGCGCTGACGCCGGGCAGTTCCCAGAGGGCTTCCTCGATGGGCAGGGAAGGCAGGGGACCGCCGCGGCCGCGGATCATGTCGCGCAGGTGGTCCACCAGCCAGAACTCGTCGTTCTCGTCCTGGACGAAGAGACTGCCGGTGGCCGTCCATGCGTCGCCGCGTTCGAAGACGTTGCGCAGGGGCTTGCTGGCCAGGGTGCCGCGCTCGCGATCGACCCGGGCCAGCATCATGCCGGGTTCGCCCGGGGCGGCCTCGCGCACGTAGCCGGAGGCATCGTAGAAGGGCTCGTTCACGTCGGTTCGCCACATGGCCAGGCGCACTTCCGAACTGCCGGGCAGGGGCTTTCCCACGGCGCCCACGCGGCGGCCCGACACGTTGGCGAGAATCGCGTTGCCTTCGGTGGATGCGTAGAACTCGAGCACGTCCACGGGGCCGAAGCGGTCCACGAGGCGCTGCCACAGCGGGCGCGGCATGCCCGAGCCCGCGAACATGCGCACCGGATGCTTGCGCTCGGCGGGATCGTAGGGCGCGTCCACCAACTCGCGCAGCAGGATGCCGGTGTAGAAAACGACACTGGCGCCGTAGCGGCGGACATCCTCCCAGAAGGTCGTTGCAGAGAAGCCCTGGGCCAGGGCCAGCCTGGCGCCGCCGGCCAGGGCCCCGCTCACCGATACCAGCAGGCCGGTGGGATGCTGGATGGGCGCCCACGAATAGACGGTGTCGGCGGGCGTGAGCGCGGCGGCCGATGCGGTGCCGTAAGCCGAAAGGGCCCAGCGCCGGTTGGTGATGCGGTTGACGCGGCGTCCGCTGCCGCGGCCGACGAAAAACAGGAAAGCGACGTCCTCGGCGCGACCGGGAGAGGGCGCGTACCATTCGGGCACGGCCACACGCTCGGGGTCGATGCGTTCCATGTCGTGGGCGGCGTCGGGAAGGCGGCGGCCCGAAGCGTTGACGCCGCCGAGCACGTGCACCGTGTGCGGCCACGCCGCGGCTGCTGCCTCCGCATGGTCGGGATCGGCGACCAGGTGTTCCACTTCGCCGGCGGCAAGGTCGCCGGCAAGGTCCTCGCCACTGCGCAACAACACCACGACGGCGCCGAGGCGGTTGATGGCGGTGACCAGCGCGAGGGCCGTGGGCCTGGTGTGCATGAGCACGCCGACGTGGGCGCCGACGCGCACGCCGATGTCGAGGAGGCCGCGCACGATGGCGTCCACGCGGCGATCGGCGTCGGCGAAGGTGTGGGCCCGGCCTTCGTAAAGGAAGAAAGTGCCGTCGGGCGAACTCTCGGCCTGCTCCGAGAGCGTGAGCGAAAGGCTGATGGGCGTGTCGCGGCGCAGCCCCTCGAGGCGGGCGAGACGGGGCAACTGCCGCGTCAGGTTGGCGCCCACTCTCCAGGCGGCCTCGGCGCCTTCGGCGGCCGCATCGACGATCATGGTGACGGCTTCGCGCCCGATGACGCCGGCCAGCGAAAGCAGGCTGCGGCCCGAAGCGGCTTCGTCGTCGACAATGCCCTCGACCACGTCCTCGCTCTGTTCGACGGTCTTTGCGCGGCGGCGTCGTTCCCGTCGCGGCTTTTGGGACCGCGGCGCCTCTTGTGCGGAGGTCGCTGCCGCGGTGGTCGCCTGTCCGATCGGAACGACGAGGGCGGGCTTCTCCCCGGCGTTCTCGCGCCAGCGCATCCAGCCCGCCACCGTCGGCCAGGTGTCGCGAAGGGCGGTGCTGCCCATCACCAGCCCCATGTGCCCGGCCGCCACGTCGGCTTCCCAGACCTCGGCCCGCGGCGCGGCGTCGGCCACCGACCTTACGGTGTGGGGCCTGGCGATGTCGTCGCGGGTTCCCAGGAAGGCGAGCACCGGGCAGGTGATGTCGGCCAGCGTCACGGTGCGACCCTCCACGACGAAGCCGCCGGAGAAGAGGCGGTTGCCGAGGATCATCTGCTCGACGAATTCTCGAAAAGCGGGACCCGGCCACGCCACCCAGCCTTCGTCGGCGAGAAAACGGCGCTGGCCTTCCTTGCGCGCCAGCGCGTCGCGGTCGTGGAGGCTGCGCAGGAACTCGAGCTGGCTCTGGATCTCCTTGGTGGGGCTCATCAGCCGGAAGGCGTTGCGCGACATCCAGGCGGGAATGGCGCTGCGCGCGAAGCCCACCGACAACACCGAACCGAGGGCCTCGACCAGGGGCAGGGCGATCTCGTCCGGAATGCCGGGCAGCACGCCCGAGTGCACGTTGACGGGACTGCCGAAGGTGACGAGCGAAGCCAGCCCGGCCGAACGCCGGTAGGCGGCGGCGAGGTACACGAAGATGCCGCCCTGGCTGTAACCGGCCAGGTGCACGTCGCGGCCCGTCTTGCGTCGCGCGTGGTCCACGGCCTCGCTGACGGCCAGCACGTGGTCGGTGAGAGTGCGCTCGAGGGCGCCCTCCTGGCGCTCGGGAGCGCCGAAGTCCACCACCCAGGGATCCATGCCCTCGGCCAGCAGCTTCTCGACGGCACTGCCGCCGGGAGCGATGTCGTAGACCTCGGCGGTGATCATCAGGGGCGGCACCAGCACGATGGCCGGCCTCGGGCCCGCGGCTTCTCCCGGGTCGAGGGGAGACGCGCCGTAGCGGCGCAGGCGGAAGGTGGGCTGGTGGAGGACGACGTCGTAGGGCGTCCTGGCCGACTTCTCGAGGCGGCCCATGCGCGCGATGTCCATCGCGTTGCGAAGCGCGGTGGCCAGCTGGGACGGAAGGTCGAAGAGGCCGCCGGCTGCGCCGGCGGCCTCTTCGATGGCTGCGGGATCGTTCTTCTTCTCGCCCATTCGCGTCACGGCGCCACGATGCGGCGATCAAAGACCGCGGGGATGGCGCCCGAGGCTAGAAGTAGCCGCCCTCGGTGGAGTCGGCGATCTTGGTCGGCGGCTTGCGGGCGCGGATGTGCTTGCCGGTGATCATGTCCTTGTAGCCCATGCCGGGGCCGACCATCGGGTAGACGTGCTCGCGCTGGTCCACCATCACCTCGAGCAGGGCCGGTCCCTCGAAGACGACGAAGGCCTCCAGCGCTCCCTTCAGGTCTTCCCTCTTCACCACGCGGCGCGCGAAGCCGAAGCCGTCGGCTTCGGCGGCCTTGACGAAGTCCTTCTTGTGGAGGGTCTTGTCCGAGCCCGAATAGCGGTTGGCATAGAAGAGGTCCTGCCACTGGCGCACCATGCCGTCGCCCAGGTTGTTGAGCAGGAGCACCTTCACCGGGATGTCGTAGTTGGTCAGCGTCTCGAGGTCGCCGAGGTTCATGCGGATGCTGCCGTCGCCGTCCACGTCGATCACCGTGCGTCCCGGGTTGGCCAGCTGGGCGCCGATGGCGGCGGGAAGACCGAAGCCCATGGTTCCCATGCTTCCCGAGGTGAGCCAGTCGCGCGGGTCCTTGAAGTCGAGGTACTGGGCCGCCCACATCTGGTGCTGGCCCACGCCGGTCGTGTAGATGGCGTCGCCCTTGGTGATCTTGTTGATCTCCTGGAGCACTTCCTCCTGCTGGATGGCCTCGCTCTCGCGGTTGAAATCCAGCGGATGCTCCGAACGCAGCCTGGACACGTGCTCGCGCCACGGCGACCAGTCCTTCTGGAAGGACTTGCCGGCTTCGAGGAGTTCGGCCAGCCCGCGCTTGGCGTCGCACACGAAGGACCAGTCCACGTTCTTCACTTTGCCGATCTCGGAGGCGTCCACGTCGAGGTGGGCGATCCTCGCGCCCGGCGCGAATTCCTTGACCTTGCCGGCCACGCGGTCGTCGAAGCGTGCGCCGACGGCGAAGAGGAAGTCGCAGTCCTCCACGGCGTAGTTGGCGTAGGCCGTGCCGTGCATGCCGAGCATGTGCAGGGCCAGCTCCGAGGTGGTGTCGATGGCGCCGATGCCCATCAGCGTGGTCACCACGGGAATGCCGAAGCGCTCGGCGAAGCGCCTCAGCTCGGCGGTGGCGTCGGCGTTGGGCACGCCGCCTCCCACGTAGAGCAGGGGGCGCTCGGCGCGCGAGAGCATCTCGAAGAAGGACTTGCCGGCGGCGGGAGCGAGGTGGATGTGTCCCTGTTCGGCGCGGCGCTCGTCGTAGCCGCGCAGGCGCAGCAGGCCCGAGCCCCGGAAGGGCTGCTGGGTGAGTTGCACGTCGCGGGGGATGTCCACCACCACGGGGCCGGGGCGTCCGCTGCGCGCGATATCGAAGGCGCTGCGCATCGTCTCTTCGATCTTCGTCTCGTCGGTGAGCAGGAAGACGTGCTTGGCGCAGGGCGACATGATGTTGAAGACCGGCGCTTCCTGGAACGCGTCGGTGCCGATGGCCGGACGCGGAACCTGGCCGCAGATGAGGATCATCGGGATGGAGTCGGCCTGGCAGTCGCGCACGGGCGTGACGGTGTTGGTGGCGCCGGGGCCCGAGGTCACCAGGGCCACGCCCACGCGGCCGCTCGAACGGGAGTAGCCGGCCGCCATGAAGCCGGCGCCCTGCTCGGTGGCGGGCACCAGCAGGTTGATGCGGCGCGAGGGGTTGGCCTCGTTGTAGCGGAAGACGGCGTCGTAGGTGGGCAGGATGGCCCCGCCGCTGTAACCGAACACGGTGTCCACGCCCTCGTCGGCGAGGACCTGTACCACCGCGTCCGCTCCGGTCATCACGGTTCCGGCCAATGGGTGGGTGGCCTTGCCGGGGGCGAGTCCCAGGTGCTGGGCTCCGGAGGTTTTGCGGCTGGTCATGGTCGTGTCCTTTGGTCTGGATTTGGGGCGGCACGGCGCCGTCCGAGCCGGGGACTATGCCGCATGCAGGCGGGATTTCCTACGCGAAACGGCCCCCGCGGGCGGCGCGGCGCGCGTGTTCCTTCAAAATGCAGCGGTCCATCACCACGAGCAGGCCGGCCTGCCTGGCCCTCGCGGCGGCGGCGGCGTCGATCACGCCCTCCTGGAGCCACACCGCCCTGGCGCCGATGGCAATGGCCTCGTCCACCACGAGGCCGGCCTCCGTCGAGCGCCGGAACACATCCACGACATCGACGGGGCCGGGAACCGAGCGGAGATCGGGGTAGCAGGCCTGTCCAAGAACCCTTGAGAGGTTGGGGTTTACGGGTGAAACCTTGAAGTCCTGCCGGAGGAGATAGGAGGCGACTTCGTTGGAGGGACGCACGGGGTTGTCCGAGATCCCGACAACGGCCACGTGACGGGCAACGTCGAGGATGGAGTCGATGGCTCCCTGCTGGTCATCCATGGGGCATGCCTGTTAACCGCGGCAGCGGCATTCGCAACATCGGGTCCCTTCATCGCCCGGCGGGGGCGGCTTCTCGCCGGGCAGGGCCGTCGATGACGCGTTGCATTATGGAGTGGGAGGGTTAGCCTCCGGGGTGTGGCCGCCCGCCCGGGGGCGCGACGGCAGCAGGGGTGGAGGCGGAGCGATGGACATCAAGAGAGAGATTCGACGGCTGGTGCCGAACGGGGCCCTGGGTCTCCTCGGCCTGGAGTGGCCCGGGGCCGAGCCTCTGGGGGACATGGACCTGACCGTCCTTTTCACCGACATCGACGACTACACGGCCCTCACCGACCGGCTGGGGGACCGGGCGGCCCGGGAACTCGTCCGGGTCCACGACCGCCTCGTCCGGTCCGCCCTCGAGGTCGCGCGGGGTCGGGAGATCAAGCACACGGGGGACGGAATCATGGCCTGTTTCGCCTCGGCCTCCCGCGCCATCCATGCCGCCGCCTCCATTCAGGAGGCCGTCCGGGTGTGGAACCTTGCCGAGGGCACGCCCGCCCAGTTGCGCGTGGCCATCGGCATGAACAGCGGCGCCCCCATCGTCGACGACGGCGACCTTTTCGGAACCGTCGTCAACGTGGCCTCCCGGGTCACCGATTGTGCCGACGGGGGACAGGTGCTGGCCACCGACGTGGTTCGCCAGCTCGCAGCCGGAAAGGGCTTCCTCTTCCGCCTCTTCGACACGAGGCTGCTGGACGGAATGGCCGAAGCGGTTCCGCTTTACGAAGTCGTGTGGCAGGAGGAGGCAGCGGGCGCGGGCGCCATCGTTGCGGCATAAGGGCCGGCAACGGCCCTGCCTGGAAGAAAGCCGGCAACGGCTCGACCGCCTGTCCTGTTCACATGCCCGCCCACGGCGGCCCCAGCGACGATGAGGAGCACACGTTTGGAACAGGACGCGCCGCGTACCGTCCACCGCAGCGACTACCAGCCCCCGGAGTTCCTCATCGACGAGGTCGAACTTCGCTTCGAGCTGGGCGAGGAGGAAACCACGGTGCGGTCGGCGATGTGCCTGCGCCGCAACCCCCTTCGCCCCGACGGCGGCCCCGACCTGGTGCTGGACGGCGAGGGCCTCGAGATTCGCCTGGTCTCCCTGGACGGTCGCCGCCTGTCGGAGGCCGACTATACCGTCGACGAACGCAGCCTGCGCATCTCCTCGGTGCCGTCGCGCTTCACGCTGGTGACCGAGGTCGCCGTGCACCCCGAGCGCAACACTGCGCTCGAGGGGCTGTACCGTTCGCGCACGATGTTCTGCACCCAGTGCGAGGCCGAGGGCTTTCGCCGCATCACCTGGTTCCTGGACCGGCCGGACGTGCTGGCCCGCTTCACCACTACGATCGTCGCGGACGCGGAGCGCTACCCCGTGCTGCTGTCCAACGGCAATCCGGATGGGGAGGGCAGCCTCGAGGACGGTCGGGCCTGGTCGCGCTGGCGCGACCCCTGGCCCAAGCCCTGCTACCTGTTCGCGCTGGTGGCCGGCCGCCTGACCATGCTCGAGGACAGCTTCGAGACCATGGGGGGCCGCCGTATCCCGCTGCGGATCTTCGTGGAGCCCCAGAACCACGACAAGTGCGGCCACGCCATGCTCTCCCTCCAGCACTCCATGAAGTGGGACGAGGACGTCTATGGTCGCGAGTACGACCTCGACGTCTTCTCCATCGTCGCCGTTGACGACTTCAACATGGGAGCGATGGAGAACAAGGGCCTCAATATCTTCAACTCCAAGTACGTCCTGGCGCGGCCCGACACGGCCACCGACGACGACTACGCCGCGATCGAGGGCGTGGTGGCCCACGAGTACTTCCACAACTGGACCGGCAACCGCGTCACCTGCCGCGACTGGTTCCAACTGAGCCTGAAGGAAGGCCTCACCGTCTTCCGCGACCAGGAGTTCTCCGGCGACCGCGGCTCGCGCGCGGTGCGCCGTATCGGCGACGTGCAGCTGCTGCGCATCTACCAGTTCGCCGAGGACTCGGGCCCCATGGCCCACCCCGTGCGTCCCGATTCGTACATCGAGATCAACAACTTCTACACGACGACGGTCTACAACAAGGGAGCCGAGGTGGTGCGCATGATGCACACCCTGCTCGGTGCGGCGCGCTTCCGGGCCGGCACCGACCTCTACTTCGAGCGCCACGACGGACAGGCCGTGACCTGCGACGATTTCGTCGCGGCGATGGAAGACGCTTCCGGCGTGGACCTTGGCCAGTTCCGCCTCTGGTACTCGCAGGCCGGCACGCCCGTGCTCACGGTGAGTCGCCACTACGACGCGGCCTCCCGCGTCTTCACGCTGGAGATCGAGCAGGAGACGCCGCCGACTCCGGCCCAGGACGACAAGCTACCCATGCACATCCCCGTCTCGACGGCCCTGCTCGGCCCCGACGGCCGCGAGCTGCCGATGCGCCTGGAGGGCGAGGACAGCGCCGCCGAAACGCCGACCCGCGTGCTCGAACTACGGTCCGCAAAAGAGACTTTCCGTTTTCTGGACGTTCCCGTCGAGCCGGTGCCCTCGCTGCTGAGGGGATTTTCCGCGCCGGTGCGCCTCGAAGGCGCCTGGACCGACGCCGACCTCGCCTTCCTGGCGGCCCACGACGGCGACGCCTTCAACCGCTGGGAAGCCGGCCAGCAGCTGGCCCTGCGGCGCATGCTCGAACTCGTCGAGGACCACCACGCCGGCCGCGAGCTCGAGCTGCCGGCCGACCTGCTGCTCGCCTTCCGCAACACGCTGGCCTCGCACCGCCTCGACGACGCCTTCCTCGCGCGGGCCCTGGTGCTACCGACCGAGAGCTACGTGGCCGACCAGATGGCCGAGGTGGACGTGGAGAGGATTCACCTGGTGCGCCGTTTCCTGCGCCAGGGGCTCGCGGAGACCTGCGCCGCGGAGCTGGAGGAGCGCTACCGCGCCTGCCGCGGCGAGGGGAAGACGTCGCTGGAGGCGGCGGCGGTCGGTCGCCGGGCCCTGGCCGGCGTTTGCCTGGCCTACCTCTCGCGGCTGGGAACCAGGACGAGCGAGACCCTGGTCTTCGAGCAGTTCGCCATCGCCGACAACATGACCGAGTCGATCACCGCCCTGGCCATCCTTTCCCACCTGGACTGCCAGGAGAGGCGCTGGGCTCTCGACGAGTTCTACGCCCGCTGGAAACACGATCCCCTGGTGGTGGACAAGTGGCTCGGCGTTCAGGCCACCTCGGAGCTGCCGGGCACCCTGGCCGAAGTGGAGAAGCTGATGGGTCACGAGGCCTTCGACCTGCGCAATCCCAACAAGGTTCGCTCCCTCGTCGGCGCCTTCTGCAGCGCCAATGCGATCCGCTTCCACGACGCCTCGGGAGCGGGCTACCGCTTCCTGGCCGACAACGTGCTGCAGCTCGACAAGCTGAATCCCCAGGTGGCGGCGCGCATGGCCGGCATCTTCAGCCGCTGGCGCCGCCACGACGAGGCGCGCCGCGAACTCCAGCGGACGGAGCTCGCCCGCATCGTGGCCGAACCCTCGCTGTCGCGCGACGTCTTCGAAGTCGTCACCAAGAGCCTGTCGTGACGGCGGCCGAGCAGGCGGCGACGCCAAGGCTGACCAGCACGCAGCGCAAGTACCTGAGGGGCGTGGCCCACCCCCTGTCGCCGGTGGTCCACGTCGGCAAGGCCGGCGTCAACGAGGCCGTGCTCGCGGCCACCTCGCGCGCCCTGGAGGATCACGAACTGATCAAGGTGAAGATCCCGGCCGCGCGCGTGGACAGGGCGCGGATGGCGGCCGAGCTCGAGAAGGGATGCGACGCCGAGCTCGCCGGCGCCGTGGGCATGATCGCGATTCTCTACCGCGCCCATCCCGATCCGGAAAAGCGCCGCATCGTACTGCCCGAGCGCGCGGCGGCGGCGGGATCGCCCGCTGGGGACGACCCCGCCGACTGAGCATCACTTCTTCGTCTGGTACTTCGCGAGTTCGAGGCGCCCGATCTGGTCGGTGTGGACCTCGTCGGGTCCGTCGGCGAAGCGCAGGGTGCGCTGGCCCGTCCAGGCCCGCGCCAGGAAGGTGTCCTGGCAGACGCCCATGCCGCCGTGCACCTGCATGGCGCGGTCGATCACGCGCAGGGCCATGTTGGGCGCAATCACCTTGATCTGGGCGATCTCGGAACGCGCGGCCTTGTTGCCCACCGTGTCCATCATGTAGGCCGCCTTCAGCGTGAGAAGGCGGGCCTGCTCGATCTCCATGCGAGATAGCGCGACCTGCTGCTTGGTCACGCCCATCTCCGCCAGCGGTCGGCCGAAGGCGGTGCGCGACGTGGCGCGCTGGCACATCAGGGAGAGGGCGCGCTCGGCCATGCCGATACTGCGCATGCAGTGATGGATGCGGCCGGGGCCGAGGCGGCCCTGGGCGATCTCGAAGCCGCGGCCTTCACCGAGCAGCAGGCTGGAGGCGGGCACGCGCACGTCCTTGAACTCGACCTCGGCGTGGCCGTGGGGCGCGTCGTCGTAGCCGAAGACGCTCAGCATGCGCTTGACCGTCACGCCCGGGGTGTCGAAGGGGATGAGCACCATCGACTGCTGGAGGTACTTGTGGGCCGCCGGATCGGTCTTGCCCATGAAGATGGCGATCTTGCAGCGCGGGTCGCCGGCGCCGGACGTCCACCACTTGGTCCCGTTGACCACGTACTCGTCGCCTTCGCGGCGGATGCTGGACTGGATGTTGGTGGCGTCCGAGGAAGCCACGGCGGGCTCGGTCATGGCGAAGGCCGAGCGGATCTCGCCGGCCAGCAGCGGCTCGAGCCACTGCTGGCGCTGCTCGGGGGTCCCGTAGCGCACCAGGACTTCCATGTTGCCGGTGTCCGGCGCCGAGCAGTTGAAGACTTCGGAAGCGAAGAAGGAACTGCCCATGATTTCGCAGAGGGGGGCGTACTCGAGGTTGGTCAGCCCCGCGCCATACTCGCTCTCCGGGAGGAAGAGGTTCCAGAGCCCGGCGGCCTTGGCCTTGGGCTTGAGTTCCTCGATCAAGGGGATGGGCTTCCAGCGGGTCGTGCCGGCGTCCACCTGTTCAGCGGCCTTGTCCTCGTTCGGGTAGATGTGCTCGTCCATGAAGGCCTGGACTCGGGCCATGAGGTCCCTGGTCTTGGCGGAGTACTCGAAGTGCATCGGTGCGATCTCCTTGGAGGCGGTGGGGAAGGGGGGCTGGGAGCCGGCGGCAGGCCGCCGGGATCCTGCGAAGTCGGGGCGCAATGTTGCAAGGCATGGCAGCCATCACAAACGCAGCGAACGGCTTCTCAAGCGCGGCGGGGGCGGCTATGCTGTGCAGCCGAATGGATCGACATCAGGTTTCCTTCGGGTTGCTGTTCCTTCGGGTCATCGGGGGAGCGCTCCTGATCAGCGGACGGCTATCCACCTGGTCTGCCCTGCTGGACGTCCATCGCCTGTCCACTTCCGCCCCCTTCGGCATCGCGGGGGAGTTCAACTGGTTCCTCACCCTATTCTCGGAGCTGCTTTGCACGGTCCTCGTCATGCTCGGCGTGTTCACCAAGTTTACCGCGGTCCCGCCCCTGGTGGTCATGCTGGTCAACGCCCTGGCCCTGCCCGGCGGCACCGCCTGGTCGGTGCGCGAAGTCTATATCCTGTACGCCCTGCCTTTCTTCGTCCTGAGCTTCACGGGGCCCGGCGAGTACTCGGTGGACGGTCGCTTCCAGAAGTGGACGAAACCCAGCCGTTGAGGGCCAGGGAGCGGGAATCCTCCAGCCTTTCTTCGGGGATGCGACGATGAACGACACGGCCCTGCGCGCCTCGGCCGCGGCCGTGTCGGCCGTTCTCTTCGGCTTCCTGCTGTGGCTTCTCTACGGCCGGCCGGCAGCGCCGGCCGGGGCAGGCCATGAGGCCTCCCTGCTTCCCGTCCTCAATGCTGCTTCCAACCTGCTTTGCACGGCCTTCCTCGTGGCCGGGTACCGGGCCATCCGGGCGGGCCGCCGCAGCGCCCACATCGCCTGCATGCTGGCCGCCGTTTCGTGCTCCGCGGTCTTTCTCGCCGGCTACGTGACCCACCACTTCACGGCCGGGGACACGCCCTTCCTCGGACAGGGGCTGGTGCGCCCGGTGTACTTCGCCATCCTCATCACCCACGTCCTGGTCACCATGGTCACCGTGCCGATGATCCTGCTGACCCTGGCTTACGCGGCAACCGGCCGTTTCACCGACCATCGGCGCCTGGCCCGCCGCACCCTTCCGCTGTGGCTCTACGTCTCGGTGACGGGCGTGCTGATCTTCGTCCTCCTGCGGTTGTGGTCGTGAGCGGCGTCGTTCCTCGCGCCGCCGCCGGGCGCCTCCGCGCTGCGCGGCCGACGATGGCCATGGCGTTGTCCATCGTCCTGGCGGCGGCCGGGGCTTCGGCGGCCGGCGAACACCGGGTCACCCGCCTCGACGACCGCGGGCCGGGCAGCCTGCGCGATGCCATCCACCGGGCCGCGGCGGGCGACGTCGTCCGCATCGAGGTCGCCGGTGTCATCCGCCTGGCCGGCGGGGAACTGCAGCTTCCCCGTGCCATCACCATCGAAGGCCCCGGTTCATCCGTCACGTCCATCTCGGGCGAGGACGCCACGCGCATCTTCAACCTCCCGATGCGCGAGCCGGCGCCGAAGATCCGCATCGCCGGCCTCACCCTCACCCGCGGCCGCAGCGACGAACGCGGCGGCGCCGTCGTCAACTCCTCCGATCTCGAACTGGAGAACGTGGTGGTCGAGTCGAGTGTCGGCGACCTGGCCGGCGGCGTGTACAACACCGGCACCCTCGTCGTGAAGGGCAGCACGATCGCCCGCAACCGCGGTTCCCTGGCCGGCGGCATCTACAACACGGGCGAGGCTTCGCTGGTCAACAGCACGATCAGCGGCAACTTCGGAGAACTGAGCGGCGGCGGGGTCTACAACGCCACCGACGCCGGTGCCGCCAAACGCGTCGTCGCCAAGCTCGAGATCTCCAACTGTACGATCACCGACAACCGCGTCGGCGCCGATGCGGCCGGCATCTTCAACCTCGGGGGCGAGGTCCGCGTCCGCAACACCATCCTCGCCGAGAACAAGAAGGGTGGGAACTGCATCGGCCCCATGGTGTCGCTCGGGCACAACATCGACGACGACGGATCCTGTCGCCTCGCTTCGCCGGGCGACATCCGCCCCGGCCGCGAGCTCGGCCTCGGCCGCCTCCAGGTGAACGGCAGCGGCACGCCGACCCACGCCCTCAACGTCGGCAGCCCGGCCATCGACGCCGGCGACAACGCTTCGTGTCCGAAAACCGACCAGCGCGGCCTGCTGCGCGACGTGGACGGGGACGGCAACGGCGTGGCCCTCTGCGACATCGGGGCCTTCGAGGCCCTGCTCACCTGGTGCGGCAACGGCGAGCTGCAGCCCGGCGAGGAGTGCGACGACGGCAACAGCGTCTCGGGCGACGGCTGCGACCGGGGCTGCCGGACCGAGGTTTGCGGCAACGGCATCGTCCAGAGCGGGGAGGAATGCGACGACGGCAACGTCGTCGGCCAGGACGGCTGCGACCCCGTCTGCCTGCGCGAGATCTGCGGCAACGGCGTGCTCCAGAGCGGCGAGGAGTGCGACGACGGCAACTTGGAGTCGGGCGACGGCTGCGACCTGCGTTGCCGCCGCGAGCCCTGCGGCGACGGCGTCATCGGCAGCGGCGAGGAATGCGACGACGGCAACCTGCTGGACGGGGACGGCTGCGACGGCGGCTGCCGCCTGGAGGCCTGCGGCAACGCGATCCTCCAGGCCGCCGAAGAGTGCGACGACGGCAACGTCCGCTCGGGCGACGGCTGCGACGAACGCTGCCGCCGCGAGGCCTGCGGCAATGGCGTGGTGCAGGGCGCGGAGGAATGCGACGACGGCAACACGGCCGCCGGCGACGGCTGCACGGCCAAGTGCAAGCTCGAGAAGTGCGGCGACGGGAAGAAGCAGGGCAAGGAGGAGTGCGACGACGGCAACACGGCCTCCGGCGACGGCTGCGACGGCGAGTGTCGCCGAGAGTTCTGCGGCAACGGCGTGACCCAGGCCGGCGAGGAGTGCGACGACGGCAACACCGTGACCGGCGACGGCTGCGACCCACGCTGCCGCCTGGAATCCTGCGGCAACAAGGTGAAGCAGCACGGCGAAGAGTGCGACGACGGCAACACGGCCGCCGGCGACGGCTGCGATCCGGGCTGCCGCAGGGAGGTCTGCGGCAACGGCCGGGTGCAACACGGCGAGGAATGCGACGACGGCAACTCCGTGGACGGCGACGGCTGCGACCTTTCCTGCCGCGGTGAAGTCTGCGGCAACGGGCTTCTCCAGAAGGGCGAGGAGTGCGACGACGGCAACACCGCTTCCGGCGACGGCTGCGACCCGGGCTGCCGCAAGGAGGTTTGCGGCAACGGCGTCCTTCAGGCCGGCGAAGGCTGCGACGACGGCAACTCCGTGGACCGCGACGGCTGCAGCGCCAAATGCGTGGTGGAGGCCTGCGGCAACGGTCGCGTGGACAACGGCGAGGAGTGCGACGACGCCAACCTCGTGGACGGCGACGGCTGCGCGTCCTCCTGCGAGCTCGAGCACTGCGGCGACGGCGTCCTCAACGACGCGGGCAAGGAGAAGTGCGACGACGGCAATCTGGTTCCCGGCGACGGGTGCAACCAGGACTGCCAACTCGAGCGCTGCGGGGACGGGATCGTCAACGATGCCGGCCGCGAAGAGTGCGACGACGGCAATGCCGTGGTGGGGGACGGCTGCACGCCCGCCTGCGTGGCGGAGCGCTGCGGCGACGGCGTCCTCAACAACTCGGGAAAGGAGCAGTGCGACGACGGAAACACGGAGCCGGGGGACGGCTGCAACGCGAACTGCGTGATGGAGCGCTGCGGCGACGGCGTCGTCAACAACGCCGGCCGCGAGCAGTGCGACGACGGTAACGCGGTTCCGGCCGACGGCTGCACGCCCCTTTGCGTGCTGGAGCGCTGCGGCGACGGCATCGTCAACAACGCCGGCCGCGAGCAGTGCGACGACGGCAACGACCGGGCCGGCGACGGCTGTACTCCCCTGTGCGTGACGGAACGCTGCGGCGACGGCGTCGTCAACAACTCCGGGCTCGAGCAGTGCGACGACGG